>JAYVIN010000019.1:0-17247 GCA_043770135.1 Flavobacterium sp.
ATAAGTATCTAGAAATTAAAGACAATAAATCAAAAGATTTCACACTAAGTGAAATCAATTTTTGGCAAAAAAAATACGATAAATCTCCCAGTCAAACTATTTATCTAAATTTGTTAGCATCTAACTATGCTGTTCTTTTCGAAAATACAGGAAACGTCAAACACTTGTACAAAGTCGAAGAATTATTACTTACGGTTAATAAAGAATATAACTACGCTTATGTAGGTGAAATTCGTTCTCTGGGTCGAAACTATATTTCTCAACATCGTTTTAAAGAAGCTTTAGTACTAGCAAACAAAGCTTTGGCGATTGGTGAAGGGATGAAAGAAACACAAAAATTGCTTTTCGATGTCAATATGGAATTGGGTAATTATGCGGAGGCGGAAAAAAATTTAAAACATTTTAACGACGGTAAAGATTTTGGTTACCTCATTCGTGTTGCTAAATGGAATGATCATTTGGGCGATTTGAAAACGGCAATTTCATTAATGGAAAAAGCCAAAGATATAGCTATTAGTAACAATAATAAATCCCTTAAAATTTGGACTTATTCAAATTTAGGCGACTTTAATGGTCATGCAGGTGATATTCAAAAATCTTATGAATATTATTTGAAAACTTTGGAATTGGACCCTAATAATTCTTACGCACTAAAAGGAATTGCTTGGATTGCTTTTTCACACGAAAAAAACACCGTAGAAGCAAAAAGAATTATTGACAATATTTCAAAAAGGCATCAAACCCCTGATTTTTATTTGCTCAAAGCAGAAATTGCCGAATATGAAAACAATCAAGCTTTAAAAAATGAAAATTTAAATGCTTATTTCAACATGCTAAAAATGATAAATTACGGTGCGATGTATAACAAATACAACACTTTGATTTATGCCGATGATCAAAATACCGCTGCTAAAGCATTGGAAATTGCCAAAATTGAAGTTGAACATCGTCCAACTCCAGATTCTTATGATTTATTGGCTTGGTCGTATTATAATTTAGGCAACAACAAAAAAGCATTGGAGATAGCTGAAAAATACGTGGTTGGAAAATCGTTTGAACCCGAATTGAATTACCATTTGGCAATGATATACAAAGCCAATAAAATGGATGATAAGATTGTACCCATAAAAAAAGAATTGCTCGCAAGTAGTTATGAATTAGGACCTAATTTGGAGAAAAAAGTAATCAATTTATAATGAAGAACTTATATTCACTTTTTGCATTATTTTTCTTTGTGTTTGCCCAAAGTCAAATACAAAAAGGGATGGTAAAAGATTCTATCGGAAATCCAATTGAGAATGCCTATATCATCAATGCCAATTCGCAAAGTCATGCTCATACGAATGAGTTGGGTGCTTTTAGTATCGACAAAACGAGTAAAGGTGATGTATTGAAAATTTCCTGTTTAGGGTTCAAAAAAACAGCATATATTTTTCAAACCAATGAATTTACTATTGTTTTAGAAAACGATATTTATCAATTGGATCAAGTGGTTATTCAGCCAAAATTGAATGCGATGAATGTAATTTCAAAAATAGATTTACAAACAGTACCTGTAAATTCTTCACAAGAAATATTACGAAAAGTACCTGGTTTATTTATTGGTCAACATGCAGGAGGAGGAAAAGCAGAGCAAATTTTTCTTCGTGGTTTCGACATCGATCATGGAACTGATATCGCCATTTCAGTAGATGGAATGCCTGTTAACATGGTTTCTCATGCTCATGGTCACGGGTACGCCGATTTGCATTTTGTAATTCCAGAAACTGTAGATAAAATAGATTTTGGTAAAGGAACGTATTATGCCAACAAAGGCGATTTTGCAACAGCAGGATATGTTGCGTTTCAAACCAAAGAAAGAGTTGATAAAAGCAGTATAAGTGTTGAAGCGGGACAGTTTAATACGTTGAGAACCGTTGGAGTTTTCAATCTTTTAAAGAAAAACAAAAACCAAGATGCGTATTTGGCGACAGAATACATTTTAACAGATGGCCCATTCAATTCGCCGCAAGATTTTTCGAGAATAAATTTATTTGGAAAATACACAGGTATTATGGCTGATAACAGCAAATTTTCGATAACAGCTTCAAGATTTACTAGTAAATGGAATGCATCGGGACAAATCCCACAACGTTTAATTGACAATGGGAGTATTTCTAGGTTTGGAGCTGTTGATGCTACCGAAGGCGGAAATACATCGCGAACCAATTTGAATGTTGCCCTAATCAAACCCATAAATGAAAGCACTTATGTGAAGTCGAATGCCTTTTATTCGAACTATAATTTTGAATTGTATTCTAATTTTACCTTCTTTTTAGAAGATCCTATCAACGGGGATCAAATACGACAAAAAGAATCTAGAGACATATATGGATTGAATACGGAATGGAACAAAAAGTATACAAATTCCTTGTATCAATTTGGTTTTGGATTTAGAGCAGATGCCACAAAAAACACAGAACTATCGCATACATTAGGGAGGTTTACAACATTACAATCCCTGAAACTCGGCGATATTGATCAAACAAATATTTTTTCATATATCAATACTGAATTTACTTTTGGAAAATTAAAAGTTAACCCAGCGATTCGATTGGATTATTTTAAGTTCAATTATCAAGATAAATTGGCTCCAACTTTTATAGCCCAAAGTGAGGATAAAGTAAAGTTTTCACCAAAACTAAATTTTATTTATTCGGCAAATAACAATTTACAAGTCTATTTAAAATCAGGATTAGGTTTTCACTCCAACGATACTAGAGTTGTAGTTGCTCAAACAGGAGAGAAAATTTTGCCTACTGCTTTTGGAACCGATTTAGGTACGATTTTCAAGCCTTTTCCCAAATTGGTTATCAATGCAGCCTTGTGGAATTTGTATTTAGAACAAGAGTTTGTTTATGTTGGCGATGCCGGAATTGTGGAACCCAGTGGAAAATCTAAACGAATGGGTTTTGATTTAGGATTGCGTTATCAATTGACGGATTGGTTGTTTTTTGATACTGATATTAATTATACACATGCTCGAAGTATAGACGAACCTTCGGGTCAAAATTACATTCCACTTGCTCCAGATTTTACTTCCACAGGAGGATTTAGTATTAATAAACTAAAAGGTTTTTCAGGTGGAATTAGATATCGTTATTTAAAAAGTCGTCCAGCTAATGAGGATAATTCATTTATTGCTAAAGGATATTTTTTGTCTGATTTGAATGTTAACTATGATTATAAAAACGTAACGGTTGGAATTGCAATAGAAAATATATTTAATACTGAATGGAATGAAACTCAATTTGCCACCGAATCACGATTGCAAAATGAAACCCAAAGTGTTGAAGAAATACACTTTACTTCAGGAGTTCCTCTGTTTATAAAAGGGAAAGTAACTTATAGATTTTAATTTGGTTTAGTTTGTTCGACAATAGATTCTTGATTTGATAGTTTAATTATTTATTGTTTTTGTTGTGAGGCCCAGTAGTTTTTATATTATTGGGCTTCTTTTTATAAACAGCGACAAAATTTTAGGAATTGTTGTAGTGTTTCAAAAATCATATTTACTAATTTTATAGAAAAATAAAACCATGAAAAATCTATTCATTTATGCCTTAGCAATGTTCCTTTTTTGGAGCTGTCAAGGTCAAGGTCAAAACAAAGAAAATAAACAAAATAAACCCGAAGTAATTATGGAGAAGCAAACAATTTATCAATTCAAAGTAGAAGATTTATCAGGAAAGGAATTCGATTTTTCTACTTTGAAAGGCAAAAAAATAATGATTGTGAACACCGCTTCAAAATGTGGATTAACACCACAATACAAAGATTTAGAAGCCATTTACAAACAATACAAGGATGCTAATTTTGTAATTGTAGGCTTTCCTGCCAATAATTTTGGATCGCAAGAACCGGGAACTAATTCAGAAATCGCGTCTTTTTGTCAACTCAATTACGGAGTGACTTTCCCGATGATGAGTAAAATATCAGTGAAAGGAAATGATATTCATCCTGTCTATCAATTTCTCACCCAAAAATCTAAAAACGGATTGGAGGACAGCGAAGTGGGTTGGAATTTCCAGAAATACTTATTGAACGAAAAAGGCGAATTAGAAAAAGTGATTTCGCCAAAAACTTTAGCCACAGACCAAGAAATTATCGATTGGTTGAAGAGCTAAACCAATACATTTTGAGAAAATAGATTTTATTTTATAGAATTAAGTCTGTTGGAGGGAACTAACACAAATTTCACAGATTTTCACAAATTAATCTGTGTTAATTTGTGAAATTTGTGTTTAAAATTGTAGAAACTGAAAGATAAATAATCTTTAGAGTTTAAAGTGATTAATTCCCTTTATAATTATCCACCGCTTTTCGAACACTGCCATATTTTGCTAATAAATTGGCTGCTTCTTCATAGGGAACAGGAATTTCTCCCATAATCATTTTTACGCCTCGATCTACTAGTTTACTGTTGCTTAGTTGCATATCGACCATCTTGTTGCCTTTCACTTTACCCAATTGAATCATAGTAGCAGTCGAAATCATATTCAAAACTAATTTTTGGGCTGTTCCCGCTTTCATTCGGGAGCTTCCAGTAACAAATTCTGGTCCTACAACCACATCTATGGGGAATTTTGCTGTAAGCGATAATGGGCTAACTGCGTTGCAAGAAATACTACCTGTAATAATGTTATTTTCGTTACAAGCTTTCAATCCTCCAATTACATAAGGTGTTGTTCCCGATGCGGCAATGCCAACCACAACATCATTTTCGTTAATTTTGTGTTCCTGTAAATCAATCCAAGCTTGATTAGCATCGTCTTCGGCGTTTTCTACCGCTCGGCGAATGGCTTTGTCTCCACCAGCAATGATTCCGTTGACTAAGTCGAAAGGAACACCAAATGTTGGCGGACATTCCGATGCATCGACTACGCCCAAACGCCCTGAAGTCCCTGCGCCAATGTAGAATAAACGCCCCCCCAATTTCATTTTAGTAACAATTTCAGCAACTAAAATCTCGATTTGAGGCAAAGCTTTTTCGACTGCAAAAGGAACCGATTTGTCTTCTTGATTGATATTGGAAAGTAAATCTTGAACTGACATCTTTTCAAGATGTTCGTATTTCGAGGATTGTTCGGTGGTTTTAGTGAAGGTCATAATTAGATTTTTATCCATTTAACGATTTTACCATTTAATATTTTGGTTTATGAAGGCAATCAAACTATCCGCCATGTCTTTGTGTTCCTTTACCTTCGGGTGACCCGGCGTGTTTTTGTATTTAAAGATATGAGTATATACTTTTTTATCCTTAAGATTCTCAACCGCTTTTGTAATATAACCAGGCCATTTCGAACCTTCTTTGGTAGCATCCATATTGCCTAAAGCACAGATAATAGAAGCGTTTGGGTGTTTTGCTCTAATCGATTTAACGAAGTTTTCATACGATTTAATAATAAAATCATCACTTGGTTTTTGAGTTCCAAATTTAGTAATGAACTCTGGATGTTTAGGTTTATTAACCAACCACGAATCATTTTGAAACAGATTAATAACCACTACATCTGGAACATAAGTATTGAAATCCCATTTTTTGGTTTTGTCGTGAGGATCGGTCAGGTCATAAATATCTGAAATGGTATACGGAAACCAACTCAACATAATGCCAATACCGCTATTAGAAATTGTTTGATTTTGAGCATTAAAATGACGAGCAGTCATGGCTCCATAGGTTAAATAATGATTTTCAAAATGGCCAGATCCAGAATCTTTTCCAGTGGTATCTTCATTACCATGTCCACAAGTAATAGAATCACCATAAAAAGCTAATTTCTTTTTTTTAGGTTTTGATGTAGGAAGGAGTTTTGCATTAGAATCTGTCTCAAAACCATAGAAAAAGGTTTGTCCTTGTCCCCATTGTGTTCTTTTATAGAGTTGAATTTTGTGATTTCCTTTGTTCAATCCAGTGGCTAGAACATAGTTTTTCTTGGTCTTGCCGAGTTGAATTTTAGAAATGACTTTGTCATCCAGAATCACATTATAGTAATTAGACGTATCGGCATCCTGCAAAATGGCGGAAATTTCTGATCCTTTAAAATTCATACTAATAGAAGATCCAGACCAGTTTATACAAGCGGTACTGTCACTAAAAGCTACTCTACCCTCGTACTGAATTTTAGGATGATTAAAAGAGACAAACTTTTTTTGAGCAGAGACAATTTCTGTTGCTACAAATAGCATCGAGATAAATACTAGAATTTTTACTTTCATACTGAATTTTTAAAATTTAAATAAAATACGCCAAGGCAATCCCTAAAATTATCATCGAAATTTTAGCAATATTAAACTTGTGACCTTCGCTGCTTTCGAAAATTATAGTAGACGAAATATGAAATAATATTCCAATAACTACAGCGGTAATTTCGGTGTAATATTCGTTTAAAAAGGGCAAATAATCCGAAACGATAGTGCCTAACGGAGTCATAATGGCAAAAGTAATCATAAAAGCAAAAATAGCCTTTTTGTCTAAATCTGAATTTATAAAAAAAGTAGTCAAAATCACCGCAATAGGCAAATGATGAATGGCAATTCCTAGTGCCAAATTATGATGATGACTCACAGGGAAACCTTCTAAGAATGCGTGAATACATAGACTAATGAATAAAAGCCAAGGGATATGATTCATTTTTTCGTGACCGTGAACATGACCGTGTTCTGCTCCTTGAGAGAAAAACTCTAGCATGATTTGGAACAAAATTCCAATCATAACAAAAAGTCCAATAGTAGTTTTCTTGCTTTCGTAGATTTCGGGTAAAAGATGCATTACGGTTAATGACAACAAAAAAGCGCCACTAAAAGCTAATAATAACTTAAGGTTAGTTTTGTTTTTTGGTTTCAGAAATAAAGCAACAACGTAACCAAGCAAAACAGAAAATAAGGGTAAAAGGTAGTTCATTATTTTGTTTAAAAATTTAAGATTGTTTAAGATTGTTTAAGGTGGTTTAAGAGTTTAAACTGTTCAAAACATTGCAAACTTCAAACTTCCATCTTCCCACTTATCATTTAAAAATCATAATTAGTCTTTCACTATCTGTTTTATGGAATTTTTTCAACTTATAATCCCCAAAAATATCCAAAAGATAAATTCCAGCTTCTTCCATTAATTCTTCAAAATCTTTCAAAGTCAAAGCTTTTACTTTTTCGGTAAAATGATATTTTTGTCCTTGAGCTTCAAAATCAATTTCTTTATAAATATGACCATCAATAAAAAAACGTTTAATATGAAAATCAATATTTTCAACGGTTTTCATTTCTTGAGGTACCAAATTTGCGATTACCTGATTTACATTCATAAAATCGATTACTGCAAATCCATATTCAGTAAGACTTTCTTTCATCGCCTTTAAAGTAGTAAGATTATCTTCGTCATTCTCGAAATAACCAAAACTAGTAAACAAATTAAAAATAGCGTCAAATTTATCTTCGAAAGTTTCACGCATATCATGCACTTGAAAATGCAAGGTTTCGTTTTGATTCTTTTTAGCTTCAGTAATACTATTTTCTGACAAATCAGCTCCCACCACATCATAGCCCAACTGGTTCAAGTAAATGGCATGACGCCCTTTGCCACAAGCTAAATCTAACACTTTTGCTTTCTCAGGCAAATTGAGATAATGCGTCAAATTATCCATAAATAGCTGAGCCTCGCGATAATTTCTTTCTTTATATAAAATATGGTAATACGGCGTATCGAACCAAGAGGAATACCAGTTAGCGGTCTTAGGATTTGGGTTTTGGGTATTGGGATTACTTAAATCTGGCATTTATTATTTTTGAATTTCAATTAAAATGCAAATTTAAGCTATTTTTGCCAAATAGTTAAGATAACAATTCCCTAATGGATTGTATGGATATGGAAAATTTTAGAATGATTGCCAAAACCTTTTTTGGTTTTGAAGAAATACTAGCCAATGAATTGAAAATGTTAGGCGCACAAGACGTGGAGCAAGGCTTAAGAATGGTCAGTTTTAAGGGCGATAAAGGGTTTATGTACAAGGCGAATATATCGTTGAGAACCGCTTTGAAAATTCTGAAACCCATTTATTTTTTTAAAGCTAGGAACGAACAAGATTTATACAAAGGAATATCGGGCGTAAACTGGTCGAAATTCATCAGTGCCAATCAGACTTTTGTGATTGATGCTACCGTACATTCGGAGTATTTTAACCATTCGGAATTTGTTTCCCAAAAATCAAAGGATGCTATTGTAGATCAATTTCGAGAAAGAACAGGACAACGCCCAAGTATAGAAAAAATTCATCCCGATTTAAGAATTAATATTCATATAGACAAAGACCAAGTTTCGGTGGCTTTGGACACTTCGGGAAATTCATTGCACCAACGAGGCTATCGAACGGCTACTAATATTGCCCCAATCAACGAAGTTTTGGCAGCAGGAATTCTGTTGCTTTCGGGTTGGGACGGTCAAACTGATTTTCTAGACCCAATGTGTGGCTCTGGTACTTTCCTAGCCGAGGCCGCTATGATTGCTTGTAATATTCCTGCTAATATTAACCGAAGGGAATTTGCATTCGAAAAATGGAATGATTGGGACAATGAACTTTTCGACTCGATTATGGATTCTTTGATGAAGAAAGTAAGAGAATTTCATTACACCATAAAAGGCTATGACAAAGCGCCATCGGCAGTTCAAAAAGCCAAAGACAATATCAAAAATGCCAATTTAGAGGATTACATCACCATCGAAGAACGTAACTTTTTCGATACCGAAAAAAATTCAGAAGGCAAATTGCATATCGTTTTCAATCCGCCTTACGATGAAAGATTGGACATTCACATGGAGGAATTTTACGCGACTATTGGCGATACTTTGAAGAAAAATTATCCAGGTACCAACGCTTGGTTCATTACAGGAAATCTCGAAGCCCTGAAATTTGTTGGACTGAAACCCTCTCGAAAAATAAAACTTTTCAATGCCAGTATTGAAGCAAGATTGGTAAAATATGAGATGTATGAAGGCAGTAAGAGAACGAAGTTTGCTACGCCTGTTCGCCTTGATGGCTCGGGTCAAATCCCCCTAACCCCCGAAGGGGGAATGTAATTTGTTTTACAAAAAAAGAAAGTAATATTGAAATTGATAAATTATTTAAAACCTATTTCCCTAATAGGATTTCCCCCTTCGGGGGTTAGGGGGCTAATATGACTAAAATTCAAACCAAAGCATTTTTATATCAACTAGCGACTTTTGCACTATTATTTATTCCATTGCGATTGTTACTTGGTCAAATTACCCCACTCACTGGCTATTGGATTCCGATGGTATCATTTGTAATTGCTACTGTTTTTGCACCAAAATTTCAGGCAGTAAAAACCAAAGACGGAGAAAAATTGTTTATGAAAATCGTGTTTGTAAAAGGCTTGAAAGAGATATCGTAGTTACTTTTTAGGACTTACTTTTAATTTATAAATAGGTATAAAATAAGAAACCGTATAGTTCACTCCTACTCCAAAACTACCATCATACGTTCTATGAAAACCAGGAATATAGAGGTTGTCAAAACCACTTGGTGTATTGTTGGTAATCAGCATATTAAACCGAAGACTGAAACCCAAATAGACATTGTTGATTACTTTTGCTTTTATTCCTGCTACGACCTCGATCCAACTGGCGGATAATCCGTTATACTTTTGTCCAGAAATAATTTCGGGTTCTTCGCCAAAATAAGGATTGGCATTGTATATTTTATACGAGTTTAGTTCTTGGCTAAAGCTACTTGCTCCATAGCGCAATCCTATAGAAATAACATTCTCCATGTTCAACCAATTTTTATAGCCATTGTAATCGAAACCTGCTTTGAGATAGGTTCCTTGAGTAGTAAAATTCAAACGAGAATCATCGGTGGTTTTATTTTCGTTTCCAATTTCGGCTGCTAAATAGTGTTTTTTGGTCAGGCGATAATCGCCCACAAATTCAATTCCTTTGTAATCAGCGTCATAAAACGAACGTGTCAATTTGTATAAATCGAGGCCAACCCGTAGCCCGTATCGGTTCACTTTTGGGGGAATACTATCCTTTATTTTCGCCACAATAGTTTTCGAAATAATTGGGTCTGGATTCGCTGGAATACTATCTTTTGCTTGGTTTGGAAGGGTTTGAGCCTGAACACAAAACAAAGACAAGACCAGAAAACAACTAAAAATATATTTTAACATGGGTTTCATTTTCGTTATCTATTGATTTTTTTTCAACCGAGATGGCTTTTATCCATAAAACATTTGGAATGGTTGCGTCGGTATGTGTATATGGAGTAATTGGGTCTAAATCAAAAAGGGTTTTAAAACCACAGGCTCGAGAAACATAAAAGTTTTCGTGATTATAATCAAACCGAATCACATCTTCATTCTTAAAAGTAGAAGAAGTTGAATTTAAAATAAATTGATAAGTAGTCGAATTTTTAGTAGTTTTCAAAGGTATCGAAACCGTATTGGCGTTTGTTAAGTATCGGCTTTCTCCTGTAGCACCGGAATTAAAAACAATTCCCTCGGTCATTCCTTCGCCAACTACCTTTAGATTAGAGGCGTTTTTTAAAACCGAAGGATTATTAAAATCATAAAACTGAATCACCAGTCGAGGTGTAGTCGATGTGGTAGCACTGCAAATATCATCTTTCTCACAGCCTGAAAAAGAGAACAATAGTATCAATAAAAGGAAAGTTGTTTTTTTTAAAAATCTAAACATATCGATTTACTATTTACAACTTGATTGATAATTCCAAATGTCCACCCAGACCAAGTTCAACAATTTTTTGTAGCGTTGAAAATCTTGCTTCTTTTACATTGTTTTCAATTTTAGAAATATACGATTTTGTTGTTCCTGTTTTTTCTGCAAGTTGTTCCTGCGTCAACCCTTTTTCAAGTCGTGCATCATGAATCATTGCTCCAATTTTAAAGTTTTCATAACCAGCTTCAAGTGCATCACGTTTTGCTGTTCCCGTTTTCCCATAATGTTGCTCCTTGATTTGGTCTAGTGTTCTGGTAGTATTATTTTTCGCTTTCATATTCATTTTTTATTTTTATTGCTTTTTCAATTTCATTTTTAGGAGTCTTTTGTGTTTTCTTCTGAAATCCATTTGCCAAGATTATTAATTGGCCTTGATCGAAAAAACAAAAAATTCTAAAAATATCACTTCCTTGTTGAACTCTAATTTCATAAATTCCGTTCGTGTTTTCAATATGCTTAAGATATGTTTCTGGAACTCTTTCTAATTCTTGAATTAATTCTAATGTCCAAACAATTTTGTCTTTAACTTTTTCACGTTGCTTTATGAAAAATTCATCAAAGTAGTCTTTGTAAAAAAGAATCATTCGAATCTTTTGCTTATTATCCATTACACAAATGTACTAAAGTTTCCCTAAAGTGCAACTATTTCTAGATGAAAAAGGTTGCAATTTAGTTTTCTGTTCTTCAAAATCTCTGAAATCTGCTCCCGATAGCTATCGGGACTAAAATCTGCAATCTATCTTCTCTCCAAAAGCACCACATTCTCCACATGATGTGTCTGCGGAAACATATCTACTGGGCGCACGCGTGATACTTTATATTTCTCGTCCATCAAAGCTAAATCACGAGCTTGGGTAGCCGAATTACAACTTACATAGACAATTTTTTCGGGTTCAATTTTCATGATTTGTTCAATCACGTCTTTGTGCATTCCGTCTCGTGGTGGATCAGTGATGATAACATCAGGTTTGCCGTGTTGGGCAATAAAACTTTCGTTGAAAACCACTTTCATATCGCCAACATAGAACTCACAATTGGTTATTTCGTTGCGAACAGCATTGGCTTTGGCATCAACAATCGCCTCGGGAACACTTTCTACTCCAATGACTTTCTTAGCATTTTTCGACACAAATTGAGCAATGGTTCCCGTTCCAGTATACAAATCATATACGATTTCGTTACCTGATAATCCAACAAAATCGCGCGTAATTTTGTACAATTCATAAGCTTGATCGGAGTTGGTTTGGTAAAACGATTTGGCATTAATGCTGAATTTTAACCCTTCCATTTCTTCCAGAATATAGTCTCTTCCTTTATACAATTGAATATTTTGGTCATAAATGGTGTCGTTTGCCTTATTATTAACAACATATTGAAGCGAAGTGATTTGTGGAAATTTCTCGTAAATATGATCCAAGAGTAATTCTCTACCTGCTTTATCATTTTCGAAAAACTGAATCAAAATCATAATTTCTCCTGTCGAAGCAGTTCGCATCATTAGGGTTCGTAGCAATCCTTCGTGCGCTCGTGGATTGAAAAAACTAAGATTATTATCGTTGGCAAATTCCCGAATAGCATTCCGAATAGCATTGGATGGATCTTCCTGCAAATGGCATTTGTTGATGTCTAAGATTTTGTCCCACATTTTCGGGATGTGAAAACCCAGTGCGTTTCTGCTTCCTAAATCTTCATCACTACCAATTTCTTTTTCGGTTAGCCAACGGCTATTCGAAAAGGAAAATTCCATTTTGTTTCTGTAAAAAAATTGTTTTTCGGAACCTAAGATTGGTTCAAATTCAGGAAGTGCTATTTTACCAATGCGTAATAAGTGGTTGTAGACCTCGTTTTGCTTGTAGTACAATTGCTGACTGTATTTCATGTTTTGCCATTTACAACCACCACAAACTCCAAAATGTTCACAAATGGGTTCGATTCTGTGTTCGGAATATTCGTGAAATTTGACTGCTTTACCTTCATAATACGCTTTCCGCTTTTTGAAAGTTTGCACATCAACCACATCGCCGGGTACTACATTAGGAATAAAAATTACTTTTCCATCGGGAGCCTTTGCTACCGAAACGCCTTTTGCACCTGCATCAAGAACTTTTATATGATCAAAAACGATCTTGTCTGTATTTTTCTTTGCCATGAGGCAAAAATAAGAGATTGATTGGTTTTATAAATTCAAATTGACAAGTATTTTTGAAAAAAAAGTGATAATAACCTTTTGGATCTCATTCCATTTATTAAAAAATTTTCACCACATAGATTCATAGATTTTAAAAACTAAGAAAAGAAGTTTCGCTTTTTTTTAGAATACAGAGCTAGTTGAACCCATGAAATGGGCTATCAGACTCTCTTTACTATGAATCTATGTGTTGAAAAAAAATTAATTAATTAGTCTATTTACATTTTTATGAATTACAACCAACGGCTAAATAACATAAAGCTAAAATTATTGAATTATCGTCTAATGATTATTTTTTTAGAAAATATTCCTTTATCGGTATTGACCTTAAGAGTATACATTCCTATTGCTAAATTTTGAACATTAATAGTAAACTCATTAGTAGTCAAAGGGTTTCTATACGTTTGAACATTTCTACCATCGATAGTATAAATGGATATAGAATTGATGTTGTTTGTAGATTGAACCACTACAATTTCGGAGGTTGGATTTGGATAAACCAAAACCTCATCTTTGATTTCAAAAGTTCCCACTCCCAACGCTTTCTCATTATAACAACTCGGCTGAACCTTATTTTGAGTTTTTATCAACTCAGCAATTTTAGCATTCGTATAACCGGAATTGGTGGTATTGTTATAAAAAGTCAGGTCAAGACTGGTATTATTGACCCCGAACCAATCTTGCAAAATTGTACCAAAAACGCGTCTGTAATCGTGTTGTACCGTTTGTACCTGAAAATTATTACCCGAAACAGCTTCGTTTAGGTTGATGTTTGTTCCAGATATTCCTGGAGAAATGGAAGATCCAAAAACAAACATAGGAGCAATTTCCCCGTGATCGGTGCCTAGATTTCCGTTTTCGGCAGCTTTTCTTCCAAATTCCGAGAACGTGACTGCAACAACATCGTCACCTTTGTTTTGATTATTCAAATCGGTAATAAATGTTTTAATAGATTCAGAAATTTGGGTCAGCAAATCGGCATGTTTGCCTAAATGGGATGTTGTATTGCTGGCAACTTGCAAATCATGGGTGTCAAATCCACCTATTTTTACCAGATATACTTTGGTCTGCAATCCGCCAGAGATAAATCGGGCTACTGTTTTGAGTTGGTCTGCCAAACTCGAATTGGGATAGGTCAAAGAATTACTACCACCATTGAATGCAGCAGATATGGTTTGGGCATAAGTATTCGATGACGTATCGTTCTCTAAAATAAACTTCAATAAATTGCCATATTCTGAATTTGGAATTGTGTCAGGCGCGGGACCTCCTAAACCATTGATGACCGAATAAAACCCTGCAGGATCTTGACCATTAATATTTAATGATAAACCGTGTTCGACTTCGCCATGGAAACCCAACGAATTTTCGCTACTGCCCAATTGAATGCCAAGAGGGAAATTGGCTTCGATAAAATCACTATAATAGTTTTCTAAAAAACGTCCTATCCAACCACTTTGAGAAGTGTTATTTGCTGGAGTACCATCGCCTCCAGTGAGCCACAAGTCAGTTGATTTGAAATGGGATTTGTCCTGGATAGGATACCCCACACCTTGAATAACGCGCATTAAACCGCTGTCATAAAGGCTTTTAAAACCTGTAAGCGAAGGATGCAATCCTACTTGATTTGCTAAAGTCAGTGTCGTGTCCAAATTGATAATGCCATTGGTACTTCCAGCATTGCCTAGCTTAATATTAGGGCGCAGTGTTGCATATTTGTCATATTGATTTATGGGTACAACAGTATTCAGACCGTCATTGGCTCCTGATAATTGAATGAGTACAATTTTTTTGCCGTTTATATTAGGGCAGGTTTCCATTCCAGCCGACTTGAATAGAGCAAAAACATCAGTAGGCAAAAGGCTTAGAGCACTAGCGGTTGATGATAATTTTATAAAACTTCTTCTTTTCATAATTTTTATCTTTAAAATAAAAAAATAATTTTTCTTTTGTATGGCGAATTAAAAAATTTGGGATTCTGGAGCGCTTAAAATCTTGCTAACCAATAATTTTAATCTTGGTTCCACAACTGAATTGTTGTTATTGGATAAGTAAGAGCCCCAAGCACTAGACCAATAATAATCCTCTAAGCCTTGTAAAAGAAAAGAATTCATAAAATAATTTACTCTAGCGGTATCAGGAACTTGAGCAAACAAAGCGTTGCAAAGCTCAGCTGTAAGTGTGTAGGCATCCGCAGCATTAGAAATCAAATTACCATTTTTGATTACAGTTGAAATATTGATTTTGGCCTTGATATTAGCATTCCCTCTTATTCGATTAAAGCCGTCTAACAGCGATTCGCCTAGTCTATATTTTGCAATTAGAGTAGAGGATGAAATCCAATTTTTGTCATACGACGGAGATTGATAATAGGCCAAATGACCGGCAACGCTTTCTGGATCAAACAATACCATATTTGCACCCAACAAAAAAGTATTGTGTATAAAGTTATTCCAAAAATTAATGTAAAATTCGTATGCGTTGGTTGTTGGGTCTGGAATAGTGGCTTTGAGATAGGTTACAATTTCAGAAATTTGCTGAAGAGGAGATTTTATTATACCACCTAGGGTTTCATCAGCTTTATCTGAGTCATCTAAATCATAAAAATGTTGACTTTCAAGCAGTTTTCTAAGTACAGGTGTTATTTCATAACCGTTATTGAATAATTCGTCGGCTAATGGTATAATAATGTCTGTTTCTACTTCTTGTGAAATGGTACTTTTCACAAAATAAATATACATTTTTCTACATATATTTCTGGCAGTAGCCTTCTGATTGAAGACCATATCTACAAAAGAATTTAATTCGATATCCATCCCATTTGCATCAGTAGCCGAAGGAATAACTGTATTACCAAAAGACGAACTAAAAACTTTGGTTCCTTTATTGTCGTGTGAAAAATATGAATTATGTCCTTTTGGAATACCTGTAGTGAGGTCAATAACTGATCGGTCTGATTTTGCTCTAAATCCTGTCAATACTCTTGCTGCCTCTACAACATCGTTTTCGGTATAGGTAGTATAATTTCCGGCTGCAATTTGTGGTCCTTTACCTATAGTAAATAACTCTAAAAATTCTCTAGCATAATTTTCATTTGGTGCTGATTTGCTATTGGAACTGTTGTTTAAATAAGTCAACATTGAATTATCAAGAGTCATTTTTTTTGCCAAAGTTTTGTAATTCCCATAGGAATAAAACAGTAGTAATCTAAGATGATCATAAAAAGAAGTCGATGAACTACCAAGGCTTTTCTCAATTGTAAATCGTGTAGAGAGAAAATGGCATAACTTGTATTTTAGGGTAGGACTGTTAATGGCATTAAACCACCACCAACCAGCTACGATAGAACGTTTTCGGGAAATGCCATCAAAACTGTTGGGAGAGTTGGTCGATTCTGTCCAAAAAGCATCAGGTGCCGATGTTGGCAAAGGATCGTAGGGTAGCGGTAATGTCAAGGGAGCATTAATTAATAACAAATCTAGTGCTTGCGAAGGTGTTAAGACAGCAAACTGATCTAGTACCGTTTTGGAATATACAAAACTAGCTCTTCTTAATAGGTGCTTAGCAAAAACGATTCCAAGCACATTAGTATTTGGGTTTAAAGACGCCATAAATTATTATTTTAACATTATTTGTATACGAATATACTAAAAAATTTAATTAACTACTTAAAATTTAGTTAATTCCATTAAAATTAAATACAAATAACACGTTGGGTGCAATTTGTTTTTGATGATAATTTTCCGTCAGTTCGAGTGATTTTCTCCCGTCCCGAGGCTTCAGGATCGGGAAGAAAATCGCCCTTCATCTTCGTTCAGGATGACAGAACAAGGGAAATTTCATTGAAAACGGTTCTCGATACACGTCACTTCGAGTAGCGAAGCGTATCGAGAAGTTTTGTTCCGTTTTACTACACAAAAAACACTCGAACAGACGTTTTAAATAATTTCACCCAACGGCAGTTCGTCTAAAAACCTTCGTTTGTTTTAAATTGTATTTAAAATCAAGTAAATATAGTAGATTTAAACTACAAATAAATACTTTTTTTCACAGTCAATCATTTTGTTTTGTGAAATAATTATACTGCAAAAAGCTTTAAAAATGCTTCTTATTGCAAGAAAAAACCAAGCCAATCCTATTAGATACTTTATCAATAGATTTTTGTCAATCAGGGCCTAATGGACATATTTTAGGCTCAAAACCTTGTTAGCCCTTATAGTTACTATCTTTGAAGCAAATCAAAGACTATGAATAAAAAAAGTGCTTTCAT
>JAYVIN010000020.1:0-100616 GCA_043770135.1 Flavobacterium sp.
CAGAATCAAAACGTTTAGGTGTTAAGATTTTTGGTGGACAAGCTGCTATTGCAGGGAACATCATCGTAAGACAAAGAGGTTCAAAACATAATCCAGGTGCAAATGTTTACATTAGTAAAGATCACACCCTACACGCAAGAGTAGATGGAGTTGTTTTCTTCCAAAAGAAAAGAGATAATAAATCTTATGTTTCTATACTTCCATTTGAAGTTGAAGCATAATTGATTTTCTCAATTTATTAAAAAACCCGTTCGCCTAGCCGAACGGGTTTTTTGTTTTTCCCCAGCCCTGTCATTGCGAGGAGTTGCGTGGCACGAAGCAAAGCAATCCAAAGGAGAGGGAGAAGATAGGAAAATAGATGGGTTTTAAGGTTAAAACAACCCTTCTATCGATAAATATCTTTCGCCTGTATCGTAATTAAAGGTGAGTACAATTGCTCCATCTGGAATAGTTCCCAGTTTTTTGGCTACTGCAGCTAATGAGGCTCCTGTCGAAATCCCGACAAGAATGCCCTCTTCTTTGGCAATTCTTCTGGCAAATTCAAAAGATTCGTCTTTGCTTACTTGTATTACTTCGTCAATAAATTCTCCATGATAATTAGTAGGGATAAATCCAGCACCAATGCCTTGTAAAGGATGAGGTCCTGGTACGCCTCCACTCAATACTGGCGACAACTCAGGCTCGACGGCAATTACTTTTAGATTAGGAAATTTAGCTTTCAAAACTTTTGCGACACCCGTAATATGTCCGCCTGTGCCTACGCCTGTGATTACATAATCTAAACCATTAGGAAAATCGGCAAGAATTTCTTGTGCGGTAGTTCGTTCGTGAACTTCGACATTGGCTGGATTGTCAAATTGTTTTGGAGACCAAGCATTGGGCGTTTCCAGAACTAGTTCGGCGGCTTTTTCTATCGCGCCTTTCATTCCTTTTTCGCGAGGAGTCAACACAAATTCTGCTCCGTAAATTTCCATTAATTTTCGGCGTTCAACACTCATCGATTCTGGCATCACTAAAATCACTTTATATCCTTTGACTGCCGCTACCAAGGCTAAACCAATTCCGGTATTTCCTGAAGTGGGTTCTATAATTACGCTATCAGCATTTAACAATCCTTTGCTTTCGGCATCTTCTATCATCGCCAAAGCAATCCTGTCTTTGATGCTGTTTCCTGGATTGGATCTTTCTAATTTAATCCAGACTTCGTTACTCTTTCCGAACAACTTGTTAATTTGAACCACGGGTGTCTTTCCTATGGTTTCAAGAATATTTTTTGCTTTCATAATTTGTTTATTTACAATTCGAATAATCCAATTTCAATTAATATCTCACGCTCTTTAAATCACTTGCTAATTTACGTAAAAAAACAGAGCGGATTAAATAGGTTTGAAAACAATAAAGCTCCCAAATTTTGGAAGCTTTATTGTTAAAATAATGAATCACCATATTTAAAACTGAACTTTTAGATTTTCTAGAAAAAATAACTAGATATAAATCATCCGTTTTATTTATCCAAAGCTTTATAAAAAATAAAAGCGTTTAGAACAAAGTAAAAAAAGGCTGGCAAAGAAACCAAAAATGAATCTTTCATTTTTATTCTAACTCCCGTACCAAGAAGCATAAGAGCGGTTAATCCGCCCGATGCCAGAATCAAAATTATAGTATTTTGAATTCCAATAAATAAGCCGATGGCGCCTGTCAGTTCTAAAACAGCAGTCAAAGTGCCAAATTTTTCAAGACCAAAGCGTTTAAATTCATTTTTCATATTTGTTGAGACAAAATACGATATTCCGTAAACAAGAAAAGAAGTTGCTGAAAAGTAAATTAGCACATTTAATAAAGTCATATTTTAGTATTTGAAAGCCATTAACGCCATAAAAAGGGATAAACCCAAAAGCAATAGCGAAGGTAGGTGTTTGAACCATGAATTTTTCACTTTAAAATGAAAAAATTGTGCGCAAACCATCAAAAAAGCCATTAAAAGTGAGGGAATAAAAATTAATGTTGGAAACCAAATTCCAGTTATCAATAGTGTTGCCAATGCTATTTTTGAAGCACCAACGCTATTTCTAGCCAAATCAGAAAGACCAAATTGTTTAAATTCTTTGACAATGTTGTCAAATCTAAAAATCCATACGTAAACAACAGACAAAGCAATTATAAGTTGGGCAATAGTAGTGTAAATAGTCATAATTATTCAGTTTAAGTGAAATCAATTAATAATAAAATATTTTTTTATTCTTACTTCGTTATTTTTTCGATACTATTATTTTCATAAAATCTTTTGGCATCACTCCAGTTGTCGGTTCTAAAAGAAGAGGCGGGGAGTAAATTTGTGTTTAATAGCGTGCCAGTAACCCAATTGTTCCAGCCATATCTTACCGCAACCGGTGCGGCAACTTTGTCGCTGGTTACCAATACATTTTTTCGATTAATAATTTTGGCCATAGCTGGATGAAATATCTTGTCCTCTCCAGCAATTTCAAATCCTTCCAATTCATGGTTTGCATAGACACCATTTTCTTCATTCTTGAATTTTAGCAAAAGTCCACCGTCTTTTACTTCCATAGAATCATAAACGGGACCTACAAAATTTATCGATTTAAAACCATACGTTTGATTCAATGCGTTGTATAATAATCTATCGGCTACTTCTTTCTTTTTAGGTGGATGAATAGAATTTTCGCTACCTATATCCATCGTAATGGCAATACCTGAGTTTTTGATGGTATCCAAACATTTGTATTGTACTTCACGGATAAAAGCAGAATTTTTATTATTTGACTCTGTTTTGTTACCACTATAAGAATATGGAGCAATCTGAACGTAATAAAACGGAAAATCACCAATACCAAAACGATTTCTCCAATCTTGTACCATAGCAGGAAATAGTTTTTTATACTTCCCAGATTCTTCCATATTGGATTCCCCTTGATACCAAATCGCTCCTTTGATGGTATATGGAATCAAAGGATGAAGCATCGAATTGAATAAAGCCGTAGGGATTGAATTTGGTTTTACAGTAATATCGCGATCGGTCAAATCTACTTTCTGGAAAGTACTTAGCACTTCGGTACTCATCCAAGCCTGAACCGAGCTGCCACCCCAAGCCGTAAGGATTAATCCCACAGGTACATCTAAAACTTCTTGTAGTTGTTGTCCATAATAATAGCCTACAGCACTAAATTTCAACACACTTTCGGGAGTTGCTTGTTGCCAAGCCGAATATTTCTCCACCTCTTTTAGTGGAGTTTTTGCCCCATTGGTTCTGGTCACAGAAAACAATCGTAGGTTGGGATTATTCGACTTTACAACGGCTTCCGCTGAACCAAAAATGGGCTGACCCGCATAGCCTTTCATAGGCATTTCCATATTCGATTGTCCGGAACACAACCACACTTCGCCAAACAAGATATTTTCCAATAGAATATTAGAACCGATGCTTTTTATACTAATCGTTTGTGGTACTTTGCTGTTGGTTGTTTTTACATCGGTAGACCAATTGCCTTCAACATTTGCCTGAATGTTAATTGCCGTTTTTAACCAAGAGGTTTTGATGGTGATTTTCTCTCCAGCATCGGCCCAACCCCAAAGTTTTACATTGGTGTTGCGTTGCAAAACCATATTCGAGGAAACTATGGCAGGCAGTTTTACTTTTGCCTCTACGGATTGCAAGACTGTTAGGCTTAAGGTAATTACTAGGATTATTAAGGATGTTTTTTTCATTTTTATATTTTTATTTTGGTTGATTATTTTTTGTATGGGTAGGATTTTAAGAATTTGCAGCTTGGTGATGTGTCGGATTAACTAAGTCTAAACTTTCGGTTAATGGCTAATTCCCCAAGTAAAAACCAACTTAAAATTTAGCCTAAACCCGCCATATTTCCAAACGGCGGTTAACTGTTGTTTTATTCTTGGATTCTGTTTATCAAATCCATTCTGGAATGTAAGAATCTGATTATTTCAATTTCTTTTTCATTCAACGATCTGTAAAATATTATATGTTGCCCTGATTTATATCCGTAAATTTCCAAATTAATTTCGATATAATTTCGTCCTAAATTCTGATTTTTGCATAATTCTTGGTAATCTTCAAGTAATTCATAATAATATTTGTCGGCTTGATTTTCAGACCAAATTTCATAAGTATAATCCCAAATTTTCGATAAATCATCTACGGCTTTATTGGATAGAAAATATTTAGACATTTCTTTTTTCCGCTTTTAATGATTCAAGATGTTTTTTTGGATTAAAATTTTCAGCGATTCCACTTTCTATTCCTTCTTTAATTGCGTTTTTCAGAATAATTACTTTATTTTCTTCACTTTCTAATAAACGTAACCCTGCGCGAATGACTTCACTGGCATTTTTGAATCTACCTTCTGAAACCTTGTTATCAACAAAACTTTCAAAATAATCACCTAAAGAAACTGATGTATTTCGTCCCATAATTTTTAATTTTCGTAAAGTTACCAAATTTAGGTAACTTACAAAAAAATTTATAGTTTTTTTCTGTTTCGCTTTTCTGAAAAATAACGTTTCCTTGCTAGAGCTCGTGGTGGCTTATGGAAAGATTTTTTTCCATAACCGACTGAACGAAGTTATGAAAAGGAAACGAACAATTTACCGAAAAACTAGCCATGATGTTTTGCTCGCTGTTATCTGTTGGCCGTCATTCGACAGGCATTTTTATCATCTTGAACTTAAAAGGAATTTTCTCCATTTGAAATAATGGAATATTTTTCTGTTTAGCAATTTCTGTAATTTGAGTTTTATGCTCATCAGACATTAATAGTCCAAAAACAATTTCCTTAATATATGAATCTTTAAAATTCACGGTTCGTTTGGGATTTTTATTTCTATTATCAAAAAAAAGTGAAATTGCTCTATATTCTCTCTCGTATTCCCATTCAATACTTTTATAAAGTTCTTTCCTTATTTCTTTTGTCTTATTTTCATCAGTATAATAGCTCGGCATATTTTCAGAATAAGTTACGCTTTCGCATAGATCAAATAAGCCAGACATTTTCATTTTCTTTTCATCAAATCCAATGCTAAATCCTTTGTGATGATTTGCATAATGTGACCACATAAGAATTGAATCACAATTTTCCGCAAACGAAGCAATTCCAATATATTTATCAGTGAATTCGTCTTGTGTTTCTTGAGATTTCTTTTGGTAATAATGAGGATAAGCAACATTTCCAGTTATAATTTTCCTTGCTTCTTCTTCACTTTTATAATTCTTTAAAATATGATATTTACTTTTTATAGGCATTTCTTCGATATATTTTTGCTTTTTATCTTCATCATGTAACCAAGACATATCTTCATAAATTCTACAATCAAAAGGATCATTAAATAAGTTTGGTGACGACATAAATATTTCATTATGTGTCAATATTCTTTTATGAAATTTGTCTTCCCAATTTCTGTATTTATATATTGTTCGTGGATATTTGTCAAAAATGGTTGAAAGAACAAAAAGTGGACTGTCAACAAATGCTTCTTGCATTTTTTTAAACTTCCTTTTATCTATCATTTTGAGCAGTAATTGTTTTAGTACGTTCAACATCGGCTTGCAGATAACTTACTTATATGCGCAATAAACTTTCGAATACACACCCAAAAAAGGTTAGATTGGCGAAGGTTTGTCTCGCTTTATTCTTTTTCAAATATATGTAATTTAGCTGTAAAATAGCTATGGTAATTCTTTGCTGAGGATTCGGGCTGTTGCAACTTGTGTAACGGTAGGTCTAAAAAGCAAAACCACTTTTTCAACACCTATTTACAAGTGGGTTATTGGTAAACCTAGCTACCCGTTTAAAACTCTAGTAACTACTTTTAAGGAAAACACCACTTGGTTTTCTTTAGGAATTCGCTCCGATGTGTTTAATTGGTATTTTGATTACTAATTTTATGAGTTGTTTTTTGTCAAATCCTTTTTGATAAACTACTTTTGCAAAAGAATTAAAGAAATTCCACTTTAGCATTGAGCACAACTTCAAACACCCTTTCTGTACAGTCAATTTTTACTGATTTCAAGGCAATCACTAAGGCAGGCTTAGCTGTCAGCGTCTTATTTTCGTCAATTGCGGGTTATTTATTAGGGTTCGATGACGCTAATCCGTTTAGTTGGATAGTTTTATTGAAATTGAGTATTGGAGGCTATTGTATGGTCGGTGCTTCTAATGCCTATAATCAGGTGATAGAAAAAGATTTAGACGCTTTAATGGATCGAACTAAAAATCGTCCCGTTCCTGCAGGACGAATGTCGCCCAATGCAGCATTGAGTATTGCCAGTTTTTTGACGCTATTAGGAATTGCTTTGTTGTATACTATCAATGCAAAAACGGCAATGTTTGCGGCGATTTCTATTTTTTTATACACGAGTATCTATACACCGCTAAAAACCATGACTTCACTGTCGGTTTTTGTAGGTGCTTTTCCAGGAGCCATTCCGTTTATGTTGGGCTGGGTTGCTGCAACTGGTAATTTTGGTATCGAAGCAGGAACCTTGTTCTTGATTCAGTTTTTTTGGCAATTTCCTCATTTTTGGGCAATCGGATGGTTTTTATATGAAGATTATGAAAAAGCAGGTTTTTTTATGTTACCAACGGGAAAAAAAGACAAGGGAACAGCATTACAAATTATTTTGTACACCGTTTGGCTCATCATTGCATCGCTTTTGCCAGTTTTGGGTTTTACAGGACAATTATTGATATCAAAAATCGCCGCGGTATTGGTTTTTTTACTGGGACTTTGGATGCTTTTTTACGCTATTCGTTTGTATCAATTAAAAACGGCAAAATCAGCCAGAACTTTAATGCTAGTGAGCGTTTCTTATATTACCCTTTTGCAATTAATTTATATATTTGACAAATTTTTAAGATAAAAATGGAAGCTACAATGACACCCCAAGAATATAAGTCCAGATCCGATAGGTCTTATAAGTTACTTTTGTTATTTGCCATGATAAGCATGACAATGATGTTTGCTGGATTAACTAGTGCTTTTGTAGTTAGTAAATCCAGAGCAGATTGGTTGAAAGATTTTCAATTACCAACTGCATTTTATTTGAGTACTGCCGCAATTATAGGCTGCAGTATTACTTTTCATTTGGCTAAAAAAGCCATTCAAAAAGACAATCAAAAAGTAACAACAGGATTTCTTTTGGCTACTTTAGGACTAGGAATTTTATTTGTTATTTTGCAATTTGTAGGTTTTGGACAAATTGTAGAAAATGGCTATTATTTTACAGGATCCGAGAGTTCAATAACGACGACATTTCTTTATATTGTAACTATTGTACACTTGATGCACTTGGCTGGCGGAATAATTTCGCTTTTAATCATTATTTATAATCATTTTAAACAAAAATACAATTCAACTCAAACCCTTGGAATTGAGCTAGGTGCAATGTATTGGCACTTTCTTGATATTTTGTGGGTGTATTTGTTTTTATTTTTATATTTCTTTAAATAAGAAAAAAATGTAAATTTGTGAACTTTTTAACGAATAACTTTTATGGGAACAGTTACTACTGCAAATAGTGGAGAAAAAACTTGGGGAGGTGGCAATGAGCCAATGGGAGCAAGTTATGGCAAATTGATGATGTGGTTTTTTATCGTATCGGATGCTTTAACATTTTCAGGATTTTTGGCCGCTTACGGTTTTTCAAGATTTAAATTTATAGAAACATGGCCTTTGGCTGACGAAGTTTTTACTCACTTTCCATTTATGCATGGCGTTTCGGCACCTATGTATTATGTGGCATTCATGACTTTTATACTTATTTTTTCATCCGTAACCATGGTTTTGGCTGTTGATGCTGGGCATCAAATGAAAAAAAACAGTGTAGTTATCTACATGTTTTTAACCATTATTGGTGGTTTGATATTCGTTGGTTCTCAAGCCTGGGAATGGAAAAATTTCATCAAAGGAGAATATGGTGCTATCGAAACAAAAGGAGGAAGTTTACTTCAATTTGTTGATGCGGAAGGGCATAGAGTCGCATTAGCCGATTTTGCTGTAACATTACCCGAAGAGCGCGAGCAATTGACTAGAAGTAGAGGAAGATGGTTTATGGAAGAAGCAGCTTTGCCAACTTATTCTGTTGCCGAAGTGCAAGCCGGTTTCAAAGCGCATACTGATTTATTGATTAGAACAGAACAAATTAATGCTCAAAAGAAAAAAACAGTACTTTCGAGACAAGATTCAGAAACACGTTTAGCTGAGGCAAGTCTTGTAGTAGAAGGGGCTAACTTGGTTAGAAATGAATATGGAAGTAAATTATTTGCCGATTTCTTTTTCTTTATCACAGGTTTTCACGGTTTTCACGTATTTTCGGGAGTTATCATAAACATTATCATCTTTTTTAATGTTCTTGTTGGGACTTACGAAAAAAGGAAAAGTTACGAAATGGTAGAAAAAGTCGGGCTTTATTGGCACTTTGTCGATTTAGTTTGGGTATTTGTATTTACAGTTTTCTATCTAGTTTAATATATTAAAAGTTAGTATCATGTCACACGAGCACGTATCGAATACAAAAAGAATTTGGACCGTTTTTGGATTATTATCAGTAATCACTATTGTTGAGGTATTCTTTGGAATTTTAAAACCTGAAGTATTACAATTTAATAGTTTTTTAGGTCTCAATTTATTAAACTGGTTATTTATAATACTTACTCTGGTAAAGGCGTATTATATTGTTTGGGCATTTATGCACATGGAAGGAGAGAAATCTACTTTAAGAAATGCAGTTATTTATCCATTAATTTTCTTAGTGGTTTACTTACTTTTTATACTTTTGACCGAAGCAAATTATGTGTTTGAGGTTTTTAAAAACTCCACCATTAAATGGAATTTTTAACAAAATATTAATTCATAAAAAAGGTATTCGCCACGGTGGATGCCTTTTTTTATTTTTGTACATCCTTATTTTGGTGATTACCATGAAAAAAAATATAGTTCTTTTTGTTCTTTTTATATTGCCTATTGTTGCCTATCTTTTTTTTGCCTCGGGTATAAATAGCTATACAAAACTGCCCATAATTAAACCCAGAGTTGCTGACTTTGGCAACTGGAAATCCTTAAATGAGGAAACAGTCTCCTTGAATAATAAAATTACAATTCTTGGATTTGCAGGCTTTGACATATTAAAAAATAGAGGAAATTTATTCAACCTAAATCAAAAAATTTATCAACGTTATCATGAATTCAAGGATTTACAATTTGTAATGGTTTGCCCTGTTGGCACTGAAAAGGATACCAAAATCGTTTTGCAGTCTTTAGCTGCTTTTACTGATATATCCCAGTGGCATTTTATTTTTGCCTCATCAAATGAAATAACTACATTTTATAACCAATTGAATTTAGTTGGAGCATTAAACGCTGATTTAGGAACTCCTAATGTTTATATTTTGGATAAAGAAAGAAATCTCAGAGGACGAAAAGAAAAGAAAGACTATAAAGAAGGTTATGATACATCTAAACCCGCTGATTTGAGTAATGAAATGTTAGATGATTTTAAAGTCATTTTGTATGAATACAGAGCGTCATTAAAGAAAAACAATAATGCTTCAAAACAACTTTAACACGATATATCATGTTTAAAAACAAATCCTATATCGGAATTTCATTTATAATCCTAGTTTTCGGAATCTATGCTGTGCCAAAGATTGTCGATAGAATTCAGAATAAAGGAATCACACAGGGAGATCGTTTAGATAAAGTATCAAATGTTGCACATTCGAACAAAAGTTTAGTCAAAATTGGTCCCGCTCCAAAATTTGAACTCATCAATCAAGACAATAAAAAAATTTCAAACGAAACCTATAAAGGAAAAGTCTATGTTTTAGAATTTTTCTTTTCGACTTGCCCTTCTATTTGTCCTAAAATGAATTTGAGCATGCTATCGATTGAAAATAAATTCTTTGGCAATCCTAATTTCGGAATCGTTTCAATAACCATAGATCCTGAACATGATACCCCCAAAGTATTGAAATCGCATAGGGAATTATTGGGTGTAAAATCTTCTAATTGGAATTTTTTAACGGGAGACAAAAACTATATCTTAAATTTGTCGAACAAAGGATTCAATATTTATGCTGGAGAAAATAGTAAAGTCAACGGGGGATTTGAACATTCAGGACTTTTTGCATTAATAGACAAGAATGGCACTATTCGATGCCGAAGAGATAAATTTGGAAACCCAATTTTATACTACGATGGTTTAGATAAACAAGCCGTTTGGGACATTCAACAAGATATAGCAATTTTATTAAAAGAATAATAATGGAAAATAATTCAGTAGAAACTAAATACAACAAATGGATACTAATTTTATCTGTACTCATTCCTGTTGCTGTTGCGGTACTTTTTAAAGTAAAATTGAAAGATTTAGGTTTCGATGTTTCACCTTTGCCCATTTTACCTCCCATTTATGCTACAATTAATGGTATTACGGCACTAATTTTAATTTCAGCAGTTGTTGCCATAAAAAACGGGAAAAGACAGTTACACGAAAATTTAATGAAATCTGCTATTGCGTGTTCTTTGGTTTTTCTGGTTCTTTATATTTTGTATCACATGACTACCGATTCTACAAAGTTTGGAGGATCAGGAACAATACAATACATTTATTATTTTATTCTAATATCGCATATTGTTTTGTCAATAGCTGTAATACCTTTAGTTTTAATTACTTATGTTCGCGCATTAGCTGCTAGATTTGACAAGCATAAAAAAATAGCCAGAATTACATTCCCAATTTGGTTGTATGTTGCGGTTACTGGAGTAATTGTTTATTTAATGATTTCGCCTTATTATGTTTAGTAAAGTAAGAAGTGAGAAGTTAGAGGTTGGAAGTGGGATTGAAGTTAGAAGTAGGAAGTTGGAAGTGGGGAATAGAAGAAGGAAAGTGAAAAATCTTTGTACTTTGTACTTTGTACTTTGTACTTTTTTCTTTTCTCTATCTGCAAACGCCCAATGTGCCATGTGTCGCGCCGCTTTAACTAGCGAGGGCAATCAAGCCAAAGCCCAAGCCGTAAATGACGGTATCGTTTACTTAATGGTAATTCCATATATACTTGTTGGGATAATAGGATATACTGTTTATAGGATGTATTCTAAGAAAAATAAAAAAGGATAGTTCATTTATACTATCCTTTTTTATTTTGTTACTATTAGTTTTGTTAAACCTCTATCACCAACACAATCGAATCATTTTTTTTAATTTCTAGCTCATCAAAAACAACAATTGTTTTGTCTTCTACGTTTTTAAACGATGCCTCTACAGTTTTGTTGTTTAGACTAACTTTGACATTAGTCGCTGTTTTTTCCGCTGGTAAGGTTACTTCTATTTGTTGTATGTTTAGTTTTCCATATACCAATTTTATAATATTAGTTTGAAAAGTAGCTGTTCTTGTTTGTTGCAAACTTCCCCAACCTTCGGTTGCGGTAAAAGCGGCTTTAAAATTTTTAGGATTCAATTTTGGCGCAAAGCCAAGTTGTCCTTTTGGGCCGTTGTAGGTAAAACCACAAGCCGCAATATAAGCGCCATAACTAGCCATCGCTCTAGAATAATGATCGCTACATTCTATCTCGTTGTATGGATTTCTTTTTGTGGCACCATAACGCTCGTGTACGGCTTTCACAAGAGATAAACCATAATCCAATTTGTCTTCCCAAATCATATGGCTGGCGAGTTGATGTTCGAAACCGGTCATAACTTCATTGAAATAGCCAAATTGCCAGTGTTTTTCCCAATCATCCCTTTTGCCACCCAGCGGCCAAGTACACATTACCAAACCGGCATCGCCAGAAAGTGCATACGGTCTGCCATTATTTTTGGGCGATATGCTATCGCGTAACAGTCCCATATCAGGAACAAAATTATATTTCCATAACGAGTCGAGGGATTTGTTGATCATTTCTTTGTTATATAAACGACCTAACCCCAATTGATACGCCCAACTTTGTCCAAAAACTTGATCAATATAACAGCCCGAACCAATACCAATTGCTTTTTTATGTTTAGGGTCTTCATTTTGAATAAAAAACTCGCCGTTAAACAATTTTTCGATGTTTATTTTCCCCGCTTCAAGGATGGTAGCGTATTCTTTTTCAGCTTTTGTATCTTTAATTGCGATTGCCATTTCTACCGAAGCTGCTAATGCCGCCAAATATAATGAGGTAATTACGGGTACATTGCCATACCATTCGGCATCTAAGGTGTTGTGTTGTTCGCCAAAAATAGTTCCATTGGTTTCGCCTCCTTCTTCTGCATCTAAATTGATTAAATACTGCAAAGACAGTTTTATATTGTCCCAATTTTTTTCTAAAAATTGACTATTATTTTCTGAAATTAAATAATCGCGATACGAGCGTAATACAACCCCAGCTTGTCCGTCGGCGGCATATTTATTGGCCAATGATCCTCTAAAATCAATCCCTCCGGATTTGCTATCGATTACGGCAAAATCAGTTCGCTCTCGTAAATTCTTTTCTAATTCAGGAAAAATTCGACCTAAAGCTTGTGCATAATGCCAAACGTGCGTGCAAGTTCCCGAACAACATCCTATGCCTTCCCAACCCCAAAAACGACCATCCTCTAGCAAAAAACTAGTTTCGGTTGCTAAGATGGAAGTGTTTGCAAAAGTTCGGTTTAAAAACCAATGGGGTAGGGTGGAATCTTCATAAAAGCAGTTTTTCCAAGCTGTAGTTTTTTGGTATAAATCATCATAATTTTTGGCAATGTCTGTTGCTACTGCTGCGGCATTGGCAAATCGTTTGCTGTACAATCTTCCTTTATTTTCTCCTTTTGAATTTTTATTTTGAGGGAGTACTAGGTTTGGAAAGTACCAACTGATGATGAATGTAATTTCTTTTGTTTCACCAGGTTTTAATTTCACGGTTTTGCTCAAGGCACCAACTAGCTGTTCTCCGTGCTTGGCTTCGGCGGAGGTTTGCTCGTTTTCTGGAAAAGCTAACGGGCTGTTGATTTTAATTCCAGCCTCAGCTTTACTTTTTTTGCCAGATTGATACAGCATCAATGTCATATTACCAAAATCGCTTTGTTTTTTTAATACTTCAGAATCGGTATTTGCACTACAAGACAAAATAGTATTTCCAGATACTTTTTCGATGGTATTGATTAACTTTATAGCTGCGTTGTTTTCAGAATTATTCAACACCGCATTTTCTAACCAGCCCGAAAGTTCGACAGTTACTTTTTTATCGCTAGTATTGGTCACTGTAAAACGCATAATGGTAGCCGGATAGCTAGATTCTTCCACTTTTAGCGGCACAAATGGAGAGAAAGATTGCAAATCAATGGTTACTGGCAATTTGGCATCACGATAGCTGATTTCTGCCATTGGATATTGTCCTTTGAAAGTAATATCATCAAAACCTTTGAAGTCCAGATTTTTATTCCAAACGGTATCATTTTGTAGTATTCTAATTCCAAATCCTTGTTCGAATGGATATTCGGGAGCCACTGGAAAAATAAAATTAGCACCATCTCTCGGTTTTATTTCTTTTTTGCCTTGCCAATCTTTATAGGTTTTATCTACTATTCCCTCTTTTTTTTCATTAAAAATATCCCATAACCAAAGTCTTCCATCGCCACCAAGATAGACTGTTCCAGTGCAAATTCCGCCAATTGGAATGCCAATATAAGCCAATTCCTTTCCGCTATAAACTTCGGCGACACCTCTTTCATACAGACTTTTGTACCATTCTGGCGACAATCCTTTGTCAACTGGAATAGTATAGTCGGATTTTGAACTTGACATTCCAAAAGCTGGAAATCCAATCAGAACTCCACCTGTTGCCAATCCCATTGCTTTTAAAAAATCTCTTCTAAGAATTCCACCTTCTAATGGGATATTTGTAACCTCTTTTGGCGAACAACATCCAGAATTTGGATCACAAGTATTTTTATTTGAATCGCTCATTTCTTTATTGTTTGTTTAGGTTGGTTCGTAGATTTTTTTCAGCTTCGGCATTCCAATAGCCACATTCTAATTGAAAAAATACTGAGGTATACGGAATTGCTAAATTGGTTTTTATGATTAAAACATCGAATAATTCGCCAGATTTATCGAGATCGCTAATTATTTCCTCGTGTAATTTTGTGCTTAGGTTTTTTGCATTCAGCATTTTATTCAATTCAAGTCGGTAATTTTCAATTCCTTTTGCGTCTTTTTCAGCTACAAAAGCCATTTCTCTATCCACAAAAATAGTAGCTTGAACGTGTGCTGTTTTTTCGATAGATTCTTGAACAAATTTTACCACTTCCAATTGCGATGCGTCAACTGTAATGGTTTTGATGGCGGGATTACTTTGTTTGGGATAGGCGCCATCGGCAACAACAATCCAATTTCGGTGACCAAATAATTGTATCGTGTTTTTAACTTCTGTTTGCCAATTTTGGGATTTTGTTTGGGTAATTTCTTCTGGTTTTGGAACTGGTTTTGTACAAGAAAATAGTGATGCCATTAAAATAAATGCTACAATTGTTTTTTGAATCATGGTTTGAGTTTTTTAGTATTGGTTAAGTAGAAATTTATCTTTTCTTAGGTTTTAAAATCTTTTGATACTAAAGTTAAGCCAATTTTGAACTAAGAATTAAATTTTATTGATGCAAAATACAATCAATTAATTCTAAATGTTAACTCAATTTTATCCGTATTTAATTGTCAATTATCCGTTCAAACTAAAAAGCAGAAAAAACAATTGCAATTAAAATGGCAACTTCCCTCTTCCAACTTCGATCTTCCGACTTCCAACAATCACTTCAACCCGTCCACTGAAACATTCACCGTTCCGTTTATTTTTATAAAAGCAATAATCGCTTTGTTCGTCAATTGTACTTTTTTAAAATCTACATTTTCTATTTTTCCGTTGACAAAAACACCTAGCATTGGGGAATAATTTTGCAGGTATTTCATCATGCTTTTTTTACCTTCTTCTATATTTGGAATTATGGAATACCGACACGATTCTTGAATTTTTCTTAAAATTAATCCTTGTACTAGCCAATTTGCGGTACTTATTAATTTACTCTTAGTGTCCAAAGCATAATCTAGTTTATCAAAAAAAAGCTCTTTTGTTTGCTCGTTATATTGCGGAAATCCGGTTAAGTAAATTGTTCCATTTACGCTTCCTAAAACATCCAAAGCAACCACCATTTTGTCGTTTTTGTGCCAAATATCCACCTTTTGAACCCTTATTTTTTTGCTGCCTGAGCCAAATTCCTGTCCGGCAAAATTCTTGGTCATTATTTTTGAGGCCTCTGCATAGGATGAAACTGCAGTCACATTAGCCGAAATTTGATTTGGTATTTTTGCTACTGGTTTTAGTGCTATTTTCGACGCATCGAATTTAGATTCAGGTTGTTTTCCTATCCATGTTTCCATGGTACATTTCATGCCCATTTCCATCAGAAAAGTATCGTTTTTGAGTTTGGCATTGGTAGAATAGATTTCAATCGGATTAACTTGTAGCCAACTTTCATAGGCTTCATTCATCAAAAAAGGTGTACATATTTTTTCTATTGCCGCTAAAACATTAGGTTTGAAATCCATTGATTTGTCAATAGCAGCGTCTATACTTTTCTCTATTTTAGACCTAAAAATTTTGATAGTGGGATTCATCAAGTAGGTAACAGGAACACTTTTTCCGAGAATAGTTGTTGTGGGACTTTCATTCCAATCTAGAGATTTGAGTTGCGTTTTAGTACTCAATTTCCAGTTGGATAGGCTTACATCACTCACTAGAGTAACTTTTCCATTCAAATTAAATTCCTTGGTTTTATATAGGGATACGCCTAATGTTTTGGTGCCAATTCGATAGTTGATGATTGCTTTTAAAGGCAGCACCGTTATGATGCTTCCGTTCGAATTTTCGGGATTGTTTTCGATGGTTATCGGTCCTATTTTCCAGATTTTCATTTCAATATTGTCATCCTCAATGTTGTTGTCTTCATAAATCAAATCCTTCAGGAGCGTATTGGTTTGATTTTCGACATCTTTTAATTTTACACTAATTGGTAAATTGATAAAGGAGGGTTGGGATTCATAAACCAAAGGACTGGCATTATCTGGTTCGGGTTTTAAGGTGGCTATTTTTTGAGAACTAGTACAGCCGAAAACAAATAGTAAAATCAAAAAAGCGGTGGATATTTTAGAAAATGTATGCATTTAATTAGACTTTAGACAGCTAAAATACTAAAACAAAACTCTTTTTTGTAACAATGTGTAAATAAAAAAGTCTAATGTAATAGTTTTAAAATTTTGATAATAAAGAGTGCTATTCAGGGTTTGTTTTTAATATAAAAAGCTAATTTTGTATAGCTTAAAAAAGGTTTTAATTAGAATATATGTATAAGAAAAATAGTTTGGTGGTGTTTCTGTTTTTGGTTTGTAGCTATTCATTTCAAGCACAAACTAAAAAATGGACGTTAGAAGAATGTGTCCGTTATGCCATTGCTAATAATATTTCAGTTAGGGGAGCCGAATTGGATGCAGTAAGCACAGCCATTGACAAAAAAGACGCTAAAGGAAATTTTCTGCCTACATTCAATGCCAACGCTTCTCATTCTTGGAATATTGGTTTAAATCAAGACATTACCACGGGGTTATTACGCAACCAAACCACTCAGTTTACCTCCGCAGGCGCATCGGTAGGGATTGATATTTATAATGGATTGCAAAATCAAAACACACTTCGGAGAGCGAATCTTTCGATTATTGCTGCTCAATATCAAGTGGTAAAAATGAAAGAAGATATTGCACTTAATGTAGCCAATGCTTTTTTGCAAGTACTATTTAATAAAGAAAATCTAAAAGTACAGCAAGAACAATTGGCACTGAATGAGAAACAATTACTTCGTTCGGAAGAATTGGTTAAAGCCGGTTCCTTACCTAAAGGCGATTTGTTGGATGTAAAAGCCACCGTTGCCACTAATAATCAGAATGTTATCGCTGCCGAAAATGCGTTGTTAATTTCAAAATTGAGTTTGGCTCAATTGCTACAATTGAAAGACTTTTATGATTTTGATGTTGCGGATGATACTAGTCCAAAAGAGGAAAACAACATCTTGAATCAAACGCCCAACGTTATTTACGAAAAAGCTAAGGAAAACAGAACGGAACTAAAAATAGCCAAAACTAATCTAGCAATAGCCGAAAAAAATGTAGCCATTGCCAAAGGAGCATTTCAACCCAGTTTGGCAGGTTTTTATAATTTTAGTTCAAGAGTTTCAGATGCGGATGGATTTTCATTTGATTCTGAAGGTAACGTTATTGGAACCAAAGGACCTAATGCTTTTTTTAACCAATTCAGTGATAACAAAGGGCAAACTTTTGGAGCTCAATTGACCGTTCCAATTTTTAATGGTTTTTCGGTAAAAAATAATGTGGCCCGTTCTAAGGTAAATTTAGAAATATCAAAAATTGCTGTTCAACAACAAGAATTAGATTTAGAACAAAATGTATATACGGCTTTTACAGATGCAAAAGGAGCTTTGAATACTTATGAATCGGCAATTGTAGCTTTCGAAGCCAGACAAGAAGCATTCAGGTATGCTTCTGAAAGATATGCAGTAGGCATGATGAATTCTTTCGATTTTAATCAAGCTCAAACCGTTTTCTCCAATGCACAATCAGAAGTGATTCGAACGAAATACGATTCTATTTTTAAACTTAAAATACTAGAATTCTATTTCGGAATACCCATCGTAAAAAATTAGAATAAGATGTCAAAAAAAACTATTTATCTCCTAATTGGAGCAGTCGTTATCAGTATTGCTGTAGTGTTAGTACTTTTTAAAAAAGGAATTATTGGCAATGCTACTAAAGGAATATTTATTGAAATCACTCAAGTCAAAACGACTACCATCGTAGAAACCGTTTCTGCAACAGGAAAAATTCAACCAGAGATTGAAGTGAAAATTTCATCGGAAGTATCGGGTGAAATTATTATGCTGAATGTAAAAGAAGGACAAGTAGTTAAAAAAGGAGATTTATTAGTTAAAATCAACCCTGATTTATATACTTCGGGATACAATCGCTCGGTTTCTAACTTATCTGGTTCTAAAGCAGGTTTGAGCCAAGCCGAAGCTACATTCAAAGAAGCAAAAGCGAATTTTGATAGAAGCAAAACCTTATTCGAAAAAGGAATCATTTCTAAGTCGGATTGGGATAAAGCTATCGCAACCTTTGAAGTAGCAAAAGCCAGTAAACAAAATGCTTATTATACAGTACAAAGTGCCTCGGCAACGGTAAATGAAGCTAAAGATAATCTAGGAAGAACAGTTATTTATGCTCCAGCCGACGGTACCATTTCGATGCTAAATGTAGAATTAGGAGAACGTGTTTTAGGAACGCAACAAATGACGGGAACCGAGATCCTTCGGATTGCAAATTTGAATAATATGGAAGTGGAAGTCGATGTGAACGAGAATGATATTGTAAAAATAAAAGTGGGTGATCAGGCTAAGGTTGAGGTGGATGCTTATTTAAAAAAGCAGTTCAAAGGCATAGTAACCAGTATTTCTAACTCGGCGAGTACCGCATTAACCGCAGACCAAGTGACAAATTTTAAGGTGAAAGTCCGAATTTCTAAAGAATCCTATCTTGATTTGTTGGAAGGAAAACCAGATAGCTATTCTCCATTTAGACCCGGAATGACAGCAACAGTAGATATTATTACCAAAACAAAAACCAATGTGTTGGCAGTGCCAATTAGTTCAGTGGTCATAAAGTCGGACACTTTACCAGTAAAAAAAACCAAACTTGACGATAAAGAGCTAGAGGAAGAGGAGGCTAACATACCTAAAAACGACAAAAAACTAGAATGTATTTTTGTAAAAGTAGGGGAGAAGGCTAAAATACGAATCATAAAAACAGGAATACAAGATGACGCCAATATAGAAGTAATTTCGGGTCTTAAAAAAGGGGATGTTGTCATAACTGGACCGTACACCACAGTTTCAAAAGACTTGAATTCTGGAGATAAAATCACAACCGAAAAAGATAAATCCGAAACAAAGTAATTTTCATCAATCTGTTTTAGGATTAAGGTTTCTAATGTAATTTTAAACCCTAAACCCTAAACCCTAAACCCTAAACCCTAAACCCTAAACCCTAAACCCTAAACCCTAAACCCTAAACCTATTTTGTCCTACATTCTCAACATCGAAACGGCAACCAAAAATTGTTCTGTGGCTTTAGCCAAAGACGGAAAAACTATTATTTGTAAAGAAATTGCCGAAGAAGGCTATTCGCATGCCGAGCGACTGCATGTTTTTATGGAAGAAATAATCCAAGAAGCAGGATTGAATTTCAAAGAATTAAACGCTATTGCAGTCAGTCAAGGGCCAGGCTCGTATACTGGTTTGAGAATTGGCGTTTCGGCCGCCAAAGGATTGTGTTTTGCTTTGGATATTCCGCTAATTTCAGTCGATACGTTGCAGGTTTTGGCGTTGCAAGTCAAGAGTGCGAAAGGTTTGATTATCCCAATGATTGATGCCCGAAGAATGGAAGTATATAGTGCTGTTTTTAATCCAAATTTTGAAAAAACAAGAGCCGTTCAAGCTGAAATCATTACCGAAAATTCTTTTGAAGATTTACAAGAAATCCTATATTTTGTTGGAGATTGTGCCGAAAAATGTAAAGAATTTTTAACTAAGGAAAACTTTAATTTTCTGGAGGAAATCAAATATCCATCGGCAAAAGAAATGAGTTTGCTGAGTTTTGAAAAATTCAAGAATAATGATTTTGTAGATTTGGCTTATTTTGAGCCCTACTATTTGAAAGATTTTATGATAACGGTTGCCAAAAAATCCTAGTTTAAATTTTCATTTATTAATTAGGTCAAAGTGAATGTTTTGAATTTATTCATTTTAATAGATACAGTATAAAATATCAAATGAAACACCCATGACAATAGTCTTTGACACACAGGAATATGATTATGGGTGTTCCATCTGACCTATAAAAAATAATTAAAATACACAGATGAAACCAACCATCACAATTATTGGCGCAGGAATTTCAGGTTTAACTGCCGCCGTTTATTTGCATCAAAAAGGATATAAAGTTAAAATTTTGGAAGCAAGTGATCGTGCTGGGGGACGAATTAAAACCGATTTAATAGATGGCTTCAGACTCGATAGAGGTTTTCAGGTTTTATTAACGGAATATCCAGAAACAAAAGCGTTGTTAGATTACAAAAAATTAAATTTAAAACGATTTCTGCCTGGCGCCACCGTACTTTATGATGACGGACAATTCGAAATTGCTGATCCATTTAGACGCCCATCCGCATTGTTTGCCACATTATTTGCTCCAGTGGGTTCGTTGAAAGATAAGATAAACACCTTTTTTTTGAAAAATAAATTAGTGAATATTTCTATTCCTGAAATTTTCAAACAACCTCAAATCGAAACTATGGCTCAACTCAAAAAGTTTGGTTTCAGTCCAAAAATGATAGACCGTTTTTACAAACCTTTCTTTTCAGGCATTTTTCTAGAAAACGATTTGAAAACATCCAACACAATGTTTGATTTTGTGATGAAGATGTTTTCCGAAGGCGATGCTGCTATTCCAGAATTGGGAATGGAGGAAATTCCTAAACAATTAGTAGCTATGCTTCCAGAAAATTCCATTCAATACAATGTGAAAGTTACTGCAATCGAAAACAACAAAATCATTTGCGAAGACGGAACAACTTTAGAAACGGAAAAAATTATTATTGCTACCGAAGCTATCGGACTTGCCAGTAATTACATTTCGAAAACAAAACAAAACTTCCATCAAGTGACCAATGTTTATTTTGAAGCCAAAATAGCACCAACCAAAAAAGCAGTTGTAGTTTTAAATGCTTCCACCAATAAAAAATGGGCAAACAATTTGACTGTACTATCCAATATTTCCAATCAATATGCACCTGCAGGAAAAGTTTTAATTTCCGTTTCCTATAATGGGATTCCAGCTATTGACGACGCTACTTTGGCCGAAAATTTGAAAACCGAATTGAAACAATGGTATGGAAACCAAGTGGCCGATTGGAAAATGATAAAAACCAATCGCATCAATTATGCCTTGCCCAATCAAGAAAGAGTCTCCAATGAAGTGTCCGATTCAGAAATTAAAATCAATGAAAATCTATTTATTTGTGGGGATCATTTATTGAATGGTTCCATAAACGCTGCAATGAAATCGGGACGAATTGTTGCTGAATTGATTGATGAAAGTTTTGGGGTTTAGAGTGGGAAATTGGAAATAGTCTTAAGGTTTAGTAACCTGAGTTATTTCTTTGATTTTAGAAATACACTGTAAATTAACGCTACATTTCGGTATTTAACAAAGAATATTGAAATATCTATTTATCGTTTAGACTAATAAATTACAATACAATCAGTATCCTTTTTTTGTATATTTGTTTTGTAATATTCCTATTTATGACAACAATCACTTTAAAAATAGACGAAAGAACCAAAAAAGGCAAAGCATTTTTAGCTCTTGCTAAAGTTTTTTATGAAGAAAAAAAGGAGATTGAACTTGTTGAAGAAAAAGACAAAAGCCCCTATAATCCTGAATTTGTTGCTAAAATAAATATAGCAAGAATGGAAAAAGGAACCATAATGAATAGTGTTGAAGAATTATGGGAAAATTTACAGTAATCATTAATCCAACAGCCGAAAAAGATTTTTCTCAACATAAAAAAATTGGAAATAAAGCTTCTATCAAAAAGATTTTTACAATTCTTAACGAATTAAAAGAACATCCATACACTGGGGAAGGTCAGCCTGAAGAATTAAAATACAATCTAAAAGGACTTTGGTCAAGACGAATAAATAAAAATGACCGACTTATTTACGAAGTAAAAGAAGAGATTGTAACCGTGTTCGTTATTGCTGCAATGGGACATTATTTAGATAGATAATTTTCTTTATTCATCTTAAACTTTTTTATTCTTCTCCTCTATCCATCTTGACATATATTTTGTGCTTGTCAAAGTATGATGTTGCAATAGTGTCCCCATAAAATTATGCAATCGATGTGGTTTTAAATGAGTTTGTATTTCTAAAATATGCGCAACAAAATCATTCTCAAATAAAGATTTCAAATAGCGTTTTTCTATAATTCGAAAACCATTTTCTTGAGCTTCGTGCCAAAGGTTTTTGTTATGATACAATTCCACCGCTTTATCTGCAAAAACCTGAGCATCATCAAAAACAAATCCATTCCAAGGCAAATCGCCACACATCGATTCGGCTCCAATAGTTGTCGTTACACTTGGCGTTCCGCATTGCATGGCTTCTACTAATTTTCCTTTTATGCCTGCACCAAATCGCAAAGGAGCCAACACCACTCTTGTATTTCGAACCACTTCCTGAGCATCATTAGCACGACCCAAAACATGAAAACCTTCTTTTGGCTGGTGCAATTGCAGTACTTTTTGAGACGGATAGGCTCCGTAAATTTGCAGAACTGCTTCTGGCATTTGCTTTCGGATGAGTGGCCAAATCGTTTCTTTCAGATATTGAACGGCATTCCAATTGGGTTCGTGAAGAAAATTTCCAATGAAGACAAAGTTATTTCGTTCTTCAAATGAAGGTAGTTTTTGGATAGTCGAATCTTCAATAGAATCCAATAACAAAGGCAAATAATACAATAAACTAGAATCGATTTTGAAAACAGATTCAAGCAATTCCATTTCATATTCCGCAATCATCAAAGAAACATCGCAACGCAAAATACTGGCAATTTCTCTCTTGGCAACTTCTTCAACCAATAAATCGTCTGTTGAAAAAGATCGATTTTCCTTGAATGCTTTTTGACGTGCCAAGCGCAAACAATGTAAATCTTCTGTGTCTAATATTCGCAAGGCATTAGGGCAATTTTCTGCAACACGCCAGCCAAATTGTTCTTCCATCATAAAACGATCAAATAAGACAGTTGACGGATTTAATTCTTTTATAAAAACATCAAAACTGGAACAATTTAATTCGATGGATATCTTAGTTACATCCATCGAATTGAGATCAATCATATAGTCACTATCTAATGCTGGGCTTGCAAAAGTAACTTCGAAACCTTGCTCCTTGAAAATAGAAATCAATTGTACCATTCTTCCTCCCGCAGCAGAAGAATTGGGTTCTGGCCAGACAAATCCAATAATCAATACCTTTTGATTTGTAATCATGATTTACTTTTTACAATGCAAAATAAGGGAAATAAATCCGCAAAGCAACTTATTTTACAACGAATAAAAACTGTATTTTTGCCAATAATTTAGATACAAATAAAGATGTTAGGACTAAAATTAGTTACCGACCCAAAATGGGTCAATATCGTAGAATCGAATATCGAAGAAATCTTGACCGATCATGCTTGGTGTGAACAAAAAGCAGCGACAAATATCATTACCATCATTACTTACAATTCGGAACACGTGGAATTAGTAACCGATTTATTAGAAATTGCCAAAGAAGAATTGGAACATTTCCAGATGGTTCACAATATTATAAAGCAACGTGGACTAAAACTAGGTAGAGAACGAAAAGATCATTATGTGAATGAACTTTTCAAATTTATGAAAAAAGACGGTAGCCGAAACGATGCTTTTGTAGATCGATTATTGTTTTCGGCTATGATTGAAGCTCGAAGTTGTGAGCGATTCAAAGTATTGTCTCAAAATATTGAAGACCAAGAATTAGCTGATTTTTATAGAACCTTAATGATCAGCGAAGCGGGACATTACACTACATTTTTAGGCTTTGCCAGAAAATATTCCGTGAAAGTAGATGTAGACAAACGCTGGGCAGAATGGTTAGAATTCGAGGGAAAACTCATTACCAATTACGGAAAAAGCGAAACGGTGCACGGGTAAAAATACTTTAAAGCTCCCGCCGTTAAGAAATAAAGCTCAAAAACAACCGTTTTTGAGCTTTATTTTGCTTTTTATTGAGCTTGAAATTGAGTTAAGAAGCAATCTCCAATCGTTTCAATAAATTTCTATTCAAGGTTTCTTTGGCATAATCCACATCAATTTCTAAAGTTTTATCATCAGAACTTGGCAATTCATACATCGCATCAGTTAGGATGGCTTCGCATAACGAACGCAATCCACGGGCACCCAATTTGTATTCCAAAGCTTTTTCGACAATAAAATCTAAAGCTTCGTCAGTGATGCTGAATTCTACTTCATCCATCAAAAACAACTTTTGGTATTGTTTGATTAACGCATTTTTAGGCTGCGTCAAAATCGCTCTCAAGGTTTCTCTATCCAAAGGATCCATATGAGTCAAGACTGGCAAACGACCTATGATTTCTGGAATCAATCCAAAATCCTTAATGTCTTTTGGGATAATGTATTGCAATAAATTATCCTTATCAATATTATCCACATTTCTTGAAGTGGAATAGCCCACAGCCTGACGATTCAAACGTTTGGATATGATTCGCTCAATTCCGTCGAAAGCACCACCCGCAATAAACAAAATATTTTGGGTATTTACCTCAACAAATTTTTGGTCTGGATGTTTTCTTCCTCCTTTTGGCGGCACATTAACAACTGTTCCTTCTAATAATTTCAATAAAGCTTGTTGCACTCCTTCGCCAGAAACATCACGAGTAATGGATGGATTGTCGCTTTTGCGGGCAATTTTATCAATTTCGTCAATAAAAACAATACCTCTTTCGGCCTTAGTTACATCATAATCGGCGGCTTGTAACAAGCGTGTTAAGATACTTTCGACATCTTCGCCCACATAACCTGCTTCGGTCAAAACCGTTGCATCAACAATTGCTAAAGGTACATCGAGCATTTTGGCAATGGTTTTGGCAACTAATGTTTTTCCGGTTCCGGTTTGACCAACCATGATGATGTTACTTTTTTCAATCTCTACCTCGTCATGTAATTCCTGTTGCATTAAACGTTTGTAGTGGTTGTAAACCGCTACAGCCATTACTTTTTTGGTTTGGTCTTGACCAATAACGTATTGATCCAAGAAAGCTCTAATTTCTTTGGGTTTCTTCAAAACCAAATCTGTTGAAACCGCTACATTTCCGTTTGATTTTAATTCTTCAATTACAATTCCATGCGCTTGTTCGATGCATTTATCACAAATATGCGCATCGATACCCGCAATGAGTAAACTAGTTTCGGGTTTTTTTCGCCCACAGAACGAACATTCTAATCTTGGTTTTGCCATTATTTTGAGTTGGAAGATGGAAGATGGAAGATGGAAGATGGAAGAGGGAAGCTGGAAGTTGAGAAAACTCCCAACTTCCAACTCCTAACCTCCAACTCCTAACTTCTAACTTCCAGCTTAATTATCTTCTTAATACTTCATCAATCATCCCGTATTCCTTGGCTTCATCGGCAATCATCCAATAATCGCGCTCACTGTCTTGGTGCACTTTATCGAAAGTTTGTCCTGAATGCTGCGAAATGATTTGGTATAATTCATCTTTTAGTTTCAACATTTCACGCAAGTTGATTTCCATATCTGTTGCAACACCTTGTGCTCCGCCTGATGGTTGGTGAATCATTACTCTTGAATGTGGCAATGCCGACCGTTTTCCTGCAGCACCTGCACACAAAAGTACGGCTCCCATCGAAGCTGCCATTCCGGTACAAATTGTTGCAACGTCTGGTTTGATGTATTGCATCGTATCATAAATTCCCAATCCTGCATACACGCTTCCGCCTGGAGAATTCAAATAAATTTGTATGTCTTTTGAAGCATCGGCACTTTCTAAGAAAAGCAATTGCGCTTGAACAATATTGGCAATTTGGTCATCAATTCCTGTTCCCAAGAAAATAATTCGATCCATCATCAATCTCGAAAAAACATCCAATTGTGAAACATTCAACTGACGTTCTTCGATAATATAAGGGGTCATATTCATTGGATTCATTGCTGCTACGATTTTATCATAATACAAAGCGTTTACCCCTTGGTGTTTTGTAGCAAATTTTTTAAATTCCTTCCCGTAGTTCATTTTTTTTAGTTTAAAAGTTTAAAAGTTTAAAATGGTTTAAAGTTTAAAATGGTTTAAAGGTTTAAAATTAACCCTAATCTATTCAAGCAAAAGAGCGTCAAAAGATATTTTTTTGACGCTCAAATATAGCTATTTTTTATTGTTTAGACTTTGTAATAAAATCATAAAGTTATTCAGGTTTAGCTTTGAAATTTTCACGTCTTCCAACTTCCAACTCCCAGCTTCCAACTTCAATTTATTCCCCGTAAGAAGCAGCAATAAACTCGTCATAAGTTACTTCTTTAGTTGTTGGATTTGCTTTTTCTTTGAACAATTCCAATAATTTATCGGCAACTACTTGGTCTGAAAGTCTTTTTACTTCCTCTTGGTTCGATAAAACTCTCGCTACAATTCCTTGAATTTCCTCGTCTGTAGGATTAGTTTGCCCGAATTGTGCCATTTGCTGACGAATATTTTTGGTTGTGAATGTTTTCAAATCTTCGAAAGTAATTTTAATATCGTTTTGCGACATTGCTTTTCCTTCGATTAATTGAAAACGCAATCCTTTTTCAGATCTTGCATATTCCACTTCCGCTTCTTCGGGTGTTAATTGTTTTTCACCAACAGTTTGCAACCATTTTTTCAAGAATTCGCTTGGCAAATCGAATTTGGTGTTTTCGATTAAAAACTCCGTTACATCGCCTAATAATTTTTGATCTGCCTGTTGTGCAAATTGCTTTTCGGCATCTTCTTTTATTTTTGCCTTTAATTCGTCAAGAGTTGCAACAGTTCCTGCCCCAAAAAGTTTGTCGAATAATTCTTGATTCAATTCCGCTAATTCGGCTTTGTTTATGGCTTCGATAGTGAAATTTACATCTATTGCAAGACCGTGAACATTATCGTGACCCACTTTTAGGTAATCCATCAATTGATGATCGTCTTCGAATAAACCTTGGGTGTTTACGGTTACAACATCACCTACTTTTTTATCTATAAATAAATCCGCTGTCCCTTTATCCTTGAAAATTGCCAAAGCAATTGTAGTGGTATTGTTAATTCCTTCGGCTTCATTAGAGAAAGTTCCTGTAATATCAGAGCCTGCTTCTACAGTATCTTGAGCAATTGGAGTTCCAAATTGCTTTTGAATGCGTTCTACTTGACCGTTTATTAATTTATCATCAGCAGAAACTACATATTTAACGATGTCATTTTTTGCATCTAAATCCAATTCAAAATTTGGAACCAAACCAATTTCGTATTCAAAAACTAACTCTTCATTGTCCCAGTTGAAACTCTCGTTTACTTTGGTAAGTGGAGTTCCCAAAAGATTTAATCTTTCGGATTGAACATAACGCTCTAAAGCTAAATCGACAACTTTTTTAACTTCTTCTTGTTTAATGGCTTTGCCATATTGTTTTTCGACAAGATCTTTTGGCACTGCTCCTTTTCTAAACCCTTTTACGGTTGCCAAAGGCATTTTTTCATTTATTCTTTTTGCTACTTGCCCTTTGTAATCCATGTGAACAATTGTCATTACAATTGTTTCGTTTACTGCGTCTAATGCTACTCTTTTGATATCCATCTTCTTCGTTAATTTACATTATAAAATTGGGTTGCAAAATTATAAAAATTTCACAACCCAACCAAGTTTAATTTATTGAATTTTAATCCTTTATTTAGACGGTATTCAATATGTTTTTATTTATTTCCTCCTATAATTTTATAGGCTATTGACTGAAGAATCGAAAGAATAATACTGAATAAAAGCGCTGTCCAAAAAGAATCTATGCTAAAACCGCCTACAATATTGTCGCAAATCAGAATAATTACTGCATTTATAACCAGTAAAAACAGTCCTAAAGTAACGATAGTAAAAGGCAAAGTCAACAGTACAAATAGTGGTTTAATAAAAATATTGAGCAATCCGAGAACAATAGCAACACAAAATGCGGTTACAAATCCATCTATTTGAATTCCAGAAATCAGGTAAGGAATAAGTAAAACTAGTCCAGATGTAATTAAAATTTTGATAATTAATTTCATAGTTTTTATTTCAAATTTAACCATTATTAAATAGAAACAAATATATTTTTGTATTTTAGCTACATAATCTAAAAAAAATAAGACATGAAAAAAGTATTTATTGTTATCATAGCAGTTTTAGGATTTACATCGACAACTTTTGCTCAAGTAGACGCTAAAAAAACCATCAAAAAAACGGAAAAAGTAACTAAAGTAGTTAAAAAAGAAGGAAAAGCAGTGGTTACCAAAACGGTTGAAACTAAAGTAGTGTTAAAAAAAGATGGCACTCCAGACAAACGCTACAAAAACACCACAGTAAAAAAAGTGGTCTTAAAAAAAGATGGCACTCCTGACAGACGGTACAATAATGAATAAATAGTTTTTCGTAATTTTTGAAATGCCGCTTAACGCGGCATTTTATTTTAAAAAACCACTCGCTATTTCATAAAAAAGAGCTGGATTTTCGGCGTGAAGCCAATGCCCCGCATTTGGAATGGTTTCGATATTTGAATTTGGAAAATGGTACTTTATATTTTCAAAATCACTTTCTAAAATATAATTTGAATTGCCTCCTCTAATAAATAATGTTGGCGCAACAAAAACCGCATTTTCAGGAAGTGACTTTCCGATTTCATCAATTTTTAGATTAAAAACTGCCAAATTAAATCGGAATGCTAATTGTCCGGGTTCTTGCCAATATAAGCTTTTTAGAAGAAACTGTCTGGTTCCGAAGTCTGTAATGTAATCTGACACAATTTCTTCGACTTCGATTCTAGTTGGTTTTAAACTAAAATCAACAGCGTTCAAGCCTTCTAAAATAGTTTGGTGGTGCTGTGGATAAAATTTGGGGCCAATATCGGCAACAATCAATTTTTGGACCATGGCAGGATAAGTCACAGCAAAGAGCATCGCTGTTTTGCCACCCATCGAATGACCAAGAATCGTAACTTTCTCTAAATTATTAGTTTGACAATATTCAAAAACATCTTCGACCATTAGTTCATAACTGAATTCATCGGAATGAAAACTCTTACCGTGATTCCTTAAATCTAATAAATGAACCTGAAATCCATCGGTAGCAAATTGTGTCCCCAAAGTTTTCCAATTATCGGACATTCCTAAAAATCCGTGAAGGATCAAGAGTGGTTTAGCTTCGCTCGATTCGCCTTCGGCTCGGGTGCCTGCGCCTTCTATTTTTGAGTAGAGCATTTATATTTTAGATTTTTTTTGAACATAATAAGTCATGTGAGTTTTTATTTTATGACTTATATAGTTGATTTCAGTCTTTGCAAATACATATTAACCACATTATCCAATCCGAGATAAATTGCTTCGGAAATCAGTGCGTGACCAATAGAAACTTCAAGTAATTCGGGTATATTTTGTTTAAAAAATTGAATATTATCTAAACTCAAATCGTGTCCAGCATTTATTCCTAAGCCCAACTCATTAGCCAAAACAGCCGATTTTATGTATGAATCGATACTGCTTTTGTTGCCTAAGCTGTATTCGTGTGCAAAAGCTTCGGTGTACAATTCGATTCTGTCGGTACCAATCATTTTGGCGCCTTCAATCATTTCGAGTACGGGATCTACAAAAATTGATGTTCTAATTCCGTTTCTTTGAAATTCCTGAACGACTTCCGATAAAAAATCTTTATATTTAATGGTGTCCCAACCAGCATTCGACGTTATCGCATCTATAGCATCTGGAACTAAAGTTACTTGAGTGGGTTTTATTTCTAGTACTAAATCTATAAATGATTGTTCGGGATTTCCCTCTATATTATATTCGGTATAAACGATTGATTTCAAATCACGAGCGTCTTGATAGCGAATGTGTCTTTCATCTGGTCTTGGATGAATGGTAATTCCTTGACTTCCGAATTTTTGGATGTCAGTTGCTACTTTTAATAAATCGGGCACATTTCCGCCACGTGCGTTACGTAAAGTGGCTATTTTGTTAATATTTACACTTAACTTTGTCATTATTTTGTCATTGTGAGGCACGAAGCAATCTCATTATTGATTCTACGTCATTTTTATTTCGCAAAAATACAAAGTAAAACTAGCTGTTATTGTATAATTTTGATTATTTTGCATAAAATAAATTACATTGATTTATGACTGAGATTAACGACTATATTACCAATGATTATAAAGCGATAGACAGCCAAGAGAGAATTGCGGATGTTCAAGACTTTCTTAATGGATCTAATTTTTCGCATTTTCCAATCATCGAAAATGAAGTCTACATTGGCAATATTGCATCTCATGATATTGAAACTTTTGACACCACAAAAAAAGTGTTTGATTATAGATATTCACTAGAAGGATTTTTTGTTCGTAGCTCCATGATTTGGCTGGATGTTTTGGAAGTATTTGCCAAAAATAATTCTAATGTAGTTCCCGTTTTAGATCAGGACAATAAATATGTTGGATATTATGAAATAAATGACATATTGAATTTTTTTCATGAAACCCCATTTTTAAAGGAATCAGGTGCGATTGTTATTGTTAAAAAAGCATTAGCCGACTATTCTTTGAGTCAAATAACTCAAATTGTAGAAAGTAATAATGGGAAACTTTTGGGTTTATTCCTTTCGGAGTCAAATGAAACTCATGTTCAAGTTACTTTAAAAATAAATTTAGGCCCTTTGAATGATATAATTCAAACCTTTAGAAGATATAATTATGAAATTATTTCCGAACATTTTGAGGATAATTATATCAATACTCTAAAAGAACATTCGGATTACTTAGACAAATACCTTAATATCTAAATCCTCACCCCAACCCGCTCTCAAGCAAAGGGGAAAAGTTTAAATAAATAAAATGAAAGTAGCCATCTACGGAAAATACTATCTAAATAGCACCGAACCTATTATTAAAGACATTTTTGTCTTTTTTAATACCAATAAGGTTGAGATGATTATTGAATCGGAATTTTTGAAAATCCTACACGAAAAAGATATTATTCAAAAACAGTACAAGACTTTTACTTCACACACTGAATTAGATAGTAGTTTTGATATGCTGATTAGTATTGGCGGCGACGGAACTATTTTGAGAGCTGCCGCTTTGGTTCGCAATTCTGGCGTTCCCATTTTAGGGATAAATGCGGGTAGATTAGGTTTTTTGGCTACGGTTCAAAAAGAAAATATTGCAGAGTTCATGCAATTTATCATCGAGAAAAAGTATACTATTTCGAAAAGAACCTTACTAAGTTTAAGTTGTTCACCGACTAACGAAGCAGTCGAAGAAATTAATTTTGCCTTAAACGAAGTTTCCGTAAGTAGAAAAGACACTACCTCGATGATTACCATTGAAACCTATTTAAATAACGAGTTTTTAAATTCCTATTGGGCCGATGGTTTAATTATTGCTACACCTACTGGTTCTACAGGCTATTCTATGAGTTGTGGCGGTCCGATACTAACTCCGGATGTTAAAAGTTTTGTTGTCACGCCGATAGCACCTCATAATTTGAATGCGCGTCCGCTGGTTATTCCTGATGATACCGAAATCAGACTTAAAGTGTCGGGTAGAGAAGATAATTATTTAGTTTCGTTAGATTCCAGAATTACTTCTGTTCAGAACGAAACAATACTAACTATAAAAAAAACACCATTTCAAATTAATATGGTAGAAATACCAGAGGAAACTTTCTTGAAAACACTTCGAACCAAACTCTTCTGGGGAGAAGATCGTAGAAATTAATTCGATTTTATTCTGATAGGTATACGAATACATCCATTTTTCTCGTTTGACCTTTACCAAAGCTACAATTGATGCTAATTTTTTATGTAATTCTTAGTAAAAGAATACATTTAAACTCATGGCCATTGATTCGAGCTGATAATTATTATATTTGCACGCAATTTTTATCAAAGAATGAACAAAATTTTCAATCTTTTATTTTTATTTTCCTTTTTTGCAATGAGTGCTCAAATTCATGAACTAGGAGTGTTTGTTGGTTTAAGTAATTTTGTTGGCGATGTTGGTCGTACTAATTATATTCATCCGAACAAACCCGCTTTAGGAATACTTTACAAATGGAATAAAAGTCCCAGACATTCCTATAGAATTTCATATACTCAAACCAATCTGAGAGGCAATGATCTGATTTCAAAAGAAGCGAGTAGATATCTAAGAGGATATAATTTTAACAACAATGTAAAAGAATTAACTTTAGGGCTTGAATTTAATTTTTTTGACTTTAATTTGCACAAATCAGAACGAAAAGTAACACCGTATCTGTTTTCGGGAATCAGTTATTTTAAATACGATGAGTTGTATATAGATGCTGGTGAAACATTTAAGGAAAAAAACGAGAACTCATTTGCAATACCGCTAAATTTAGGAATAAAATCAAATATTAATCCTTATATTGTATTAGGATTAGAAATAGGAGCACGGTTTACTTTTACTGATAATTTAGACGGGAGTAACCCCAAAAACGAAGATTTCAAAACCCTCAGATTTGGAAACATAAATAATAATGACGTATATCTATTTTCAGGATTAACATTAACATACACTTTTGGGGAAACCCCCTGCTATTGCTCAGAATAAAATGGATTTATTAAAAGATATAGATACAAAAAATTTACCTAAACATCTGTCCATCATCATGGATGGGAATGGGCGTTGGGCAAAACAAAAAGGGCTGTTGCGAGCCATGGGACACGAAAACGGAACGAAATCCGTGAAAACAACAATCGAAACCTGTGCTAAATTAGGAATAGAATTTCTTACTTTATATGCATTCTCTACCGAAAATTGGAATAGACCCAAGTTAGAAGTTGAAACCCTGATGAAATTATTAGTCAACTCTTTAAAAAAAGAGCTCAAAACATTGAAAGACAATAATATCAAATTAAACGCTATTGGAAGTTTAGAAAAATTACCAAAATCAGCCCATACGGAACTGCTTGACGTCATTGAAGCTACAAAAGAAAACACTAGGATGACATTGACCTTAGCCTTGAGTTATGGTTCTAGAGAGGAAATTGTGTCGGCTGTAAGAAACATCAGCGATAAAGTTAAAAATAATATAATTTCAATTAACGATATTGACGATTCAATTATAAATGAGCATCTTTACACGCAAAATTTACCTGATGTAGATTTATTAATACGAACAAGCGGAGAACATAGAATAAGTAATTTTTTGTTATGGCAAATTGCTTATGCAGAATTATATTTTACGGATGTATTATGGCCTGACTTTAAAGAACAGCATTTGTATGAGGCTATCATTAGTTATCAAAAAAGAGAACGAAGATTTGGAAAAACAAGCGAACAAATTAAATAATTTTTTAGTGTTTTATAAGAATATAATCCTTTTACTTGCCTTATTCCTATTTGGCGCCTTACACCAAATTAAAGCTCAAGAAAGAGTTCCTTTCGGCCAAGAAAAAAAATACATACTAGCCGATGTAAATTTAGTTGGAAAACTAAGTTTCAATAGCCAAACTGTAGTCACCTTTGCGGGACTTGAAAAAGGACAAGAAATAACAATACCTGGAGAAGAAATAAGTAATGCAATAAAAAAATTGGGGAAATTGGGTTTGTTTGATGAAATCTCTTTCTATATTAATAAAATTCAAAATGACAGCATTTATCTTGACTTGCAAATGGAAGAATTGCCCAAGTTGAATGACGTTAAATTTACAGGGATTAAGAAAACTAAAGTCGAATCTCTAATAAAAGACACTGGATTAGATAAAGGAAAAGTAGTTAATGAAAATTTAATTACGACAACAAAAAATTACATAGAAAATAAATACAAAAAAGACGGTTATTTTAATTCTAAAGTTACTATCAATACGGTTAAAGACACTTCGGCTGTAAACTTAGTCAACATGTTGGTAAGAATTGACTTGGGCGAAAAAGTAAAAATACAAGAAATTGATTTTGAGGGAAATACAAAAATAGCTGACAAGTCCTTGCGAAAAGTGATGAAAAACACCAAGCAAAAAAATCCGATCAGAGTATTAAAAGCTTCCAAGTATATTAAGGATAAATTTAAAAGCGATTTAGAATCAGTAGTCGCATCTTATAAAGAGAAAGGGTATAGAGATGCTAGAATCGTTTCGGATTCTGTTTTTTACAACAAAGAAACCAATAAACTATCCGTAAAAGTAAATGTTGAAGAAGGCAATAAATATTATTTTGGAAACATCAAGTTTTTAGGAAATACGGTTTATTCGGATCAGGGTTTAAATAGTATGGTCGGGATTAATAAAGGAGATGTTTATAACGGGGTGCTTCTTGAAAAAAGAATCGCCGATAAAACAAAACCAGATGGCGATGACATTACAAATTTATACCAAAATAACGGGTATTTGTTTTCGACCATAAACCCAGTTGAAGTAAGAACGGCTAACGACACTATTGATTTTGAAATACGAATTACCGAAGGTCCTATTGCTTATTTTAATAAGATTACCGTAACCGGAAATGACAAAACCAATGATCACGTAATTTACAGAGAGCTAAAAACAAAACCCGGAGAAAAATACAACAAAGAACTGCTCATTAGAACCATTCGTGAGATTGGGCAATTGGGTTATTTTGACCCAGAGGCAATCGAACCAAAATTCAAGAATGTAGATGCATCTGCTGGTACAGTTGATATTGAATATCCTTTGACAGAGAAAGGAGCAAGCCAAATTGAATTGCAAGGAGGTTATGGCGGTGGCGGATTTATAGGAACTTTAGGATTGTCGTTTAATAACTTTTCGGTAAAAAACCTTTTCAAAAAAGAAGCTTATAAACCCTTGCCTATGGGCGATGGTCAAAAAGTTTCACTTCGTTTACAAGCCAGTATATTTTTTAAAACCTACAGTTTGTCTTTTTCTGAGCCTTGGTTTGGAGGGAAAAAACCAGTTCAATTTAGTACCTCCTTATCGTATAGTAAACAGTTTTTGGGTTCTTCATCCTTTCAAGATGTCGATAAAAGTAGAAGTTTTAATCTACTTACTTTGTCTATTGGTATCGCTAAACGACTTACTGTTCCTGATGATTTCTTCGTATTATCACAATCACTAAGTTTTCAACATTATGATTTAAATAATTATAATACGGGTTTATTTACTTTTGGAGATGGAATTTCCAGAAACATGGCTTATACTATTGGATTAACTAGAAATAGTAAAGGGGTTAATCCAATATTTCCTACTTATGGTTCAGAGTTTAGCGTTTCGGGTAAATTTACCTTGCCTTATTCTTTGTTCAACGGGATTGACTATGCTAATTTAGGAAATTTAGAGGAGAACAAACGGAGGGCTACTGCTGATGCAACTTTACCAGATAGCAACGGAGTAATTATTAAAGTTGGTAATTATATTGATGTAAACGGAAATAAAGTAGATAATTATCAAGAAGCAGCAGCCGATGATTCAAAAGTAGATCAAAAGAAATTCAATTGGTTAGAATATTATAAAATAAAATTCAAAGCCGATTGGTATACCAAAATTTATGGTAAATTCGTATTGCGAACATTAACCGAATTTGGTTTCTTAGGGGCATACAATCAAGATAGAGGATTGGTTCCTTTTGAAAGATTCTATTTGGGTGGTGATGGGATGCAAAACTTTTCGATGGATGGTAGAGAAACCATACAGCTAAGGGGGTATCCTAACAATGCACTAACACCAATAGATAAACTAAGTGGGGATCAATTAGGAGCTACAGTATATAACAAGTTTTCGATGGAAATGAGATACCCAATTACCTTAAAAGCGGCAGCCTCTATTTATGCACTTGCATTCTTAGAAGCTGGTTCGGCTTATGAAGGTTTCAGAGGCTATAATCCATTTCAATTGAAGCGTTCGGCGGGATTAGGTATTCGAATATTTATGCCTGCATTTGGATTATTAGGAATCGATTTTGCAAAAGGATTCGATGCCTTGCCAGGATTTACACAACCCAATGGTTGGGAAACCCATTTTATTATAGGACAACAATTTTAAAACATATTTAAACGTTACATTCTTTAAAAAAAACACAGTTATGGGAAAGCAGTTTTTAATTCTATTTTTAGTATTGATTATAAGCGGTTCAATTCAAGCACAAACCAAAGGGACTAAAATAGGTTACATTGATATGGAATACATATTACAAAATGTTCCTGATTATACCGAAGCGCAAAGCCAATTGGAGCAAAAAGCGCAAGAATGGAAACAACAGGTTGAAGTTAAGAAAACCGAAATAAACAAGCTGAAAGAAGCACTAAATGCAGAGAAAGCGCTGTTAACAAAGGAACTTATTGCTGAAAGAGAAACTGAAATCAGCTTTCTTGAAACCGAAAACTTAGATTATCAACAAAAAAGATTTGGTCCTCAAGGTGATTTAATTTTGCAAAAATCAGTTTTGACAAAACCAATTCAAGATCAGGTTTTTACAGTGATTCAGGATATTGCAGAAGCCAAAAAATATGATTTTATTTTTGATAAAACTTCCGATTTGACTATGCTTTTTGCCGCTAAACGATTTGATATCAGCGATCAGGTTTTACGGGTGTTAAACCGTTCTGAAAAAAGAGAACAAATGTCTAAAAAGGAAATCGCAGCCGAAGAAGCTAGAGATGCCAAAGAAGACGCTGTTAACGAAAATCCAGCGCTAGCAGAAAGAAAAAAATTACTAGACGATAAAAAATCAGCTAGAGATAAGGCATTAGAAGATAGAAAGCTTTTGCAAGAGCAACGAAAAAAAGACATAGAAGACAGAAAGAAACAACTTATTCTTGACAAGGAAGCCAAAAGAACTGGCAATAGTACAACTGCTAATAAAACCACATCAAGTGATGGTGTTTCAGCAGCAGAAGCTTCCAGAACATCTGCAGCAGCAGATGCAAAACAAAAAAAAGCAGATGAAACTGCAAGAATTCTTGAAGAGCGCAAGAAAACTATAGAAGATCGTAAAAATGCTGTAGAAGAAAAAAGAAAACAAATACTTGAAGAACGAGAAGCTAAGAAAAGTGGTTCTACTAAAGTAGAAACTAAAGCAACAGAAATAGAAACAAAACCGACTCAAGTTGCAACAGAAAAAAAAGCTGAGGTTTCAAAAGTAAATACTGCTGCCATAGCCAAACAAAAACAAGCGGACGATAAAGCAAGAATTCTTGAAGAACGTAAAAAAGCGATTGAAGATCAAAAAAAGGCAATTGAAGAAAAAAGAAAACAAATTTTAGAAGAAAGAGAGTCTAAAAAAATTGGCACGGTTTCTGAAAAGAAAATTAAAGAAGAGGTAAAACAAGAAATAAAAGAAGAAGTAAAAGTTACAACAGCGGCTGTTGACTCAACAAAAGTAGTCGTGACAGAAAAATTAACGCCACAAGAGCTTAAACAAAAACAATTAGATGCTAGAAACAAAGTAATGCAAGACCGCAAAAAACTAATTGAAGAAAACAGAAAAGCTTTGGAAGAAAAAAAGAAAAAAATTCTTGAAGATAGAGAAACTGCAAAAAAAGGAACAAAATAAAAAAGAGATTACAAACAACAATTAATTATTAAATATTTTAAAAACGATGAAACAAATCAAAACTTTACTTATTGCTACACTATTCATTTTAGGAGCAAGTCAAACTAGTAACGCACAAGCAAAAACGGCACATGTTGACGTGACAGATATTATGTCAAAAATGCCTGCAATGTTAGATGCACAAAAACAGCTTGAGAAAATTAGCGCAACTTATGATGCAGATTACAAAAAAATGGCAGAAGAGTTTAAAGCAAAATTAGCAAAATATGATGCTGAAGCTGCAACTGTTTCTGAGGCTATGAATGGTGAGCGTCAGAAAGAAGTAACTGATATGCAAAAAAGAATTCAAGAATTTGGACAAAACGCTCAAAAAGAAGTACAACAAAAACAAGAAGATATTACTAAACCAATCTACGAAAAAGTAAGAGCTTCTATCCAAAAAGTGGGTAAAGCAAAAGGTTTTCAATATGTTTTAGATGGATCTACGCTTTTACTAGCTGATGGTCCAAACATCACAGATGATGTTAAAAAAGATTTAGGATTTTAATTCTATATTTTTATTATTATTTTAGAAACTGCTCTTCCATTAATGGATAAGCAGTTTTTTATTTTAAAACAAATTTATAGTATATTTATTCCAAAGATATTTTAATGCATAACAATCAACCTATAGGAATTTTTGACTCAGGTATTGGCGGAACTTCCATTTGGGCGGCTATTCATCATTTACTGCCGCATGAAAAAACGATTTATCTTGCAGACAGTAAAAATGCTCCTTACGGTCAAAAGTCAAAGGATGAAATCATCGCGCTATGCATCAAAAACACAGAGCTATTATTAAAAATGGATTGTAAATTAATCGTTGTGGCTTGTAATACTGCGACTACGAATGCCATTCAAGAATTAAGGGCAAAATTCAATATCCCGTTTATCGGTATAGAACCTGCTATTAAACCTGCTGCGACAAACTCCAGAACTCAAACAATAGGAATTTTAGCCACACAAGGAACACTAAACAGTGAACTGTTTAATAAAACTGCCGAAAAATTTCATGAAACAAAAATCATCGAACAAGTTGGGCATGGTTTGGTAGAATTAATCGAAAATGGTGACATTAACTCCCCGCAAATGACAAAACTACTTCGTTCCTATTTACAACCCATGATTGATGTAGATATTGATTATTTGGTATTAGGTTGCAGTCATTATCCTTATTTAATTCCTCAAATAAAAAAAATACTTCCAGACAACATTCAAATCATTGATTCTGGGGAAGCTGTAGCTCGACAAACACTAAATGTTTTAGGAGAAAAAATGGGTTTTTCGGAAGGAAAAGCAGCTGAGCCTATTTTTTATACGAATGCCAAATCAAAAGTACTTTCCGAAATTTTAGAAAATAAATATTTCGTGATTGAAAAAGACTTCTAAATCAATTAGTCCTCTTTTTTATACCAACTGGAATACATTACATAATTATTAGAAATGCGTTCTATCTCTCCAGCAAAATCAGATTGGTCAATATCTTTTACTTTTTTTGCTGGAACTCCTGCATAAATAGAACCTGATTTTACGATAGTATTTTGAGTAACTACAGCTCCTGCAGCAATAATTGAATTGCTTTCAATAACACAATTGTCCATCACAATAGCTCCCATTCCTATCAAAACATTATCGTGGATAGTACAGCCATGCACAATAGCATTATGACCAATAGAAACATTATTGCCAATAAAAGTTGGATGTTTTTGATAGGTGCAATGAATGATAGCACCATCTTGAATATTGACTTTGTTTCCAATAGTTATAAAATGTACATCTCCTCTGATAATAGCATTAAACCAAATACTGCAATAATCGCCAAAAGTAACATCGCCAATAACAGTAGCATTTTCGGCTACAAAACAATCGTTAGGGATATTGGGAGTTTTTCCGTTTACAGTAAGTATGGGCATTTTAAATAACCTAAAATTAATTTATCGCTGGACAATTACATTCGTATTTTTCTCGTTCACAAAACAAATTAATCCCTAAAGTGATCTGGTGATAGCCTCCAGTGTCAAATTTTATATCTCCCGAAATTTGAGAGTAGGTGTAAGCAAACATATATTTGTCGTAGTTGATTCCTATAATTGGAGTAATGTATTGTAATTTTTGAGACAAAACAGCATTTCCGGATAAGTATTCAGCTCCATCTAAGCTTCTACGATAGGATAACCCACCCCATAATTTTCCGAAATCGAAATTTTTGTAGGCTTTCATATTGATGTCAATCAATTTTTCGTTTGTTTTCTCTACTAGTTGAAACAAAATAGAAGGTTCCCACAAAATTCTATATTTATCTCCAAAATTATAACCTGCACTCAATAAGTATTTTCTCAAATTATCACTTTCAATTTCAGTATATATTCCCCTACTTGTTTCTAAAGCATTCTTGACTGTAGCATGCATATAAAAATCCAAATAATTATAAGAGGCACCAACATCCACATTAAAATAGGAGTCTTTTTGAACAATAGTTCCATCAACTATAGGATCCCAAATACCAGAATTTAAAAACTCAGTTTCGTCTAATTGACTCTGAATCAATCCTAAACTCATTCCAAATGACAGCTGATTCAAATCGATGGCGTCACGAGAAAACATAATATGGTGCGCGTAGGTAAATTTTGCTCCTGTTTGAGAATGATAGCCGTTTCTATCACTAAATAATATAATCCCAGCACCAGACTTTTCGCCAATCCTTCCGTTGAAACTAACGGTTTGAAGTGAGGGAGCATCGCTTTGGTCAAACCATTGCTTTCTTGAAGTTAATCTCACTTTTGCGCAATTGGCAGCACCTGCCATTGATGGATGTAACAAATAATAGTTGTCTGATAAATAATCGGAATAAACTGCAATTCCTTGTTGTGAAAAAGAAAACTGACTCATCAAAAAAAGCACTAAAAAAAAATTGATTTTATTAAGCATTCGAAAGAGTATTAGTTAAAATTTGTTTCAATCAATTTAGTAACGAGAAAAAATAGTATTTATTTAATTCTTTGTTAAATCTCAGAATTAAAAATCAAATATAGTTATTAGTAGAAAATAACTTCGCTAAATTTGTAAAAAAATAAAGAACTCATGTCAAAAATAACAATAAAAGAAACTCAAAATCCGAGTATACTAAAATTTGAATTCGAAGATTTCATTACCAAAAATGACCCGAGCCTTGGCGAACTGGCGAATCAAAGTTTTGAGTTCAAAAACATCGACGAAGCAACCAATTCTCCTTTGGCACAAAAACTATTTTATTTGCCTTTTGTAAAAACAGTCTATATATCAGGAAATTTTATTGCCATCGAAAAATTTAGTATCGTAGAATGGGACGATGTAAAGGATGCTGTTGCTGAACAAATTGAAACTTTTGTTTCAAATGGAGGAATAATCATAACTGAATCTGAAAACAAGCCCAAAAAACAACCCATAACGGTTTATGGCGAAACAACACCAAATCCAGCGGCTCTGAAATTTGTGGTTAATAAAATGCTTACGAAAACTGCCGTTGAATTTAAAAATATTGACCAAACGACTGCTTCGCCATTGGCACAAGAATTATTTAAATTTCCTTATGTAAAAGAAGTTTTTATTGATGAAAATTACATATCGGTAACGAAATATGAAATCAATGATTGGCAAGATATCACCTTAGAAATAAGAACCTTTATCAAACAATTTATCGAAAATGGCGGAACTGTTCTTGACGAAAACTTGATTGCTGCCAGCGTTGAACAAGAGGCTTTAAAAACGGAAAACTTTGATAAGCTTGACCTCACTTCGCAACAAATTATCAACATACTTGAAGAATTTGTAAAACCAGCGGTTCAGGCTGATGGTGGGAATATCGCGTTCGAATCTTATGACGAATCAACAAAAATAGCAAAAGTAATTCTTCAAGGTGCCTGTAGCGGTTGTCCATCATCAACTTTTACTTTGAAAAGTGGTATCGAAAACATGCTGAAAAGTATGTTGAACGATGAGCAAATTACAGTCGAGGCGGTAAACGCATAATTCGCTTTCAAAAAATGAACCTACTTTCACAAGAAACTAGTCCGTACTTATTACAACACGGCAATAATCCGGTGCATTGGAAAGCTTGGAACCCAGTTTCATTGGCGGAAGCCAAAGCCAAAAACAAACTTATGGTTATCAGTATAGGCTATTCTGCTTGTCACTGGTGTCATGTCATGGAGCACGAAAGTTTTGAAGACCAACAAGTCGCCAATGTCATGAATGCGAATTTCATTAACATCAAAGTCGATCGTGAAGAACGACCTGATGTAGATGCTGTTTACATGAAAGCGATTCAAATCATGAGTGGGCGAGGGGGTTGGCCTCTAAATGTTGTAACATTACCAGACGGAAGACCGGTTTGGGGTGGCACTTATTTTAGAAAGCAGGAATGGATTCAAACCCTGAGTCAATTGCAAGAAATATTTATATCCTCTCCCGAAAAAATGATTGACTATGCCGAGAAATTACATCAAGGCATTCAATCCATTGGAATTGTCAAGAATGAGTCCGAAGAAACTATTGTAAACCCAAATAAAATTGCAGATTTAATAGTAAAATGGAAAGAGTATTTCGATTGGGATTTTGGCGGAATGGCAAGTTCTCCCAAGTTTATGATGCCCAATAATTATCATTTTTTGATGCGCTATGGTTATCAAAAAAAAGATACAAAATTGCTCGATTTCGTGAATCTCACGTTAACAAAAATGGCGATAGGAGGAATTTTCGATACTGTTGATGGCGGATTTTCACGTTATTCAGTTGATAATAAATGGCATGTTCCCCATTTTGAAAAAATGCTTTATGACAACGGACAATTAGTTTCACTATATAGCGATGGGTACAAATTAACCCAAAATGCCTTGTATAAAGAAATTGTCGAAAAAACACTTTCGTTTGTCGAAAGAGAATTAATGAATTCCGAGGGTGGATTTTATTGCGCATTGGACGCCGATAGTTTAAATACTGAAAATCATCTTGAAGAAGGGGCTTTTTATATTTGGAAAATTCCCGAATTAAAGACAATTATTGGAGACGAGTTCGATTTGTTTAGTCAAGTATTCAACATTAATCCCTTCGGATTATGGGAACATTGTAATTATGTTTTGATACAAAGTTTTTCCTTGGAAGAAATAGCAAAAGACAATAACATCTTACTTTCTGAACTCGAAAACAAAAAGAAAAACTGGGAAAAATTACTGTATCTAGAAAGAGAAAAGCGCCATAAACCAAGGCTAGACGATAAATGCCTTACGTCTTGGAATGCTATCATGCTCAAAGGCTTTGTTGATGCTTACGCCGCTTTTGGAAATAAAAAACATTTAGATTTAGCTTTGCAAAACGCTAATTTTATCATCGAGAAATTGTGGTCAAGCAATGGAAATTTATGGCATAATTACAAGAATAAGAAAGCCAACATCAACGGATATTTAGAAGATTATTGTTTTGTAATAGCTGCGTTTATTAGTTTATACGAAGTCACTTTTGAAGAAAAATGGCTGTTTGATGCAAAAAAACTCGCCGATTATAGCCTGGAGCATTTTTATGATGACAACTCTGGTTTTTTTGCTTTCACTTCAAATTTAGATGACGCATTGATTACTACCCATTTTGAAACCGAAGACAATGTAATTCCCGCTTCTAATTCGGTTATGGGTAAAAATCTATTTCAGTTGGGAATCTATTTTGAAAATTCAGATTACGAGAAAATAGCACAACGAATGATGCAAAATATTTTGCCAACGATCACCAATCCTTCGGGGTATTCTAATTGGCTGGATTTAGCATTAAATTATTCGGAAGACAACAAGGAACTGGCTATTTGTGGCGATTTGGCTTTAGAGTATGGTACTAAAATTACCAATTTGTACCTTCCCAATGTGGTTTTAGCAGGTGCAAAAGCCTCATCAAATATACCTTTTTTAAAAAATCGATATGATTCTAATCAGAACCTATTTTATCTGTGTCAAAATCAAACTTGCTTAGCACCAAGCTCGAAATTTGAAGAGATTATTTCGAAATTGAGTTAAAAAATTTAATCAACAATATGACATTCATTCCAGAAAACTTTAGCAATTATACCCATACTTTTATTCAAGTATTGATTGATTATTCTCCAAAACTAATTTCAGCATTCCTGATTTTGTTTGTTGGACTTTACGCCATAAGAATAATTAATAGACTCCTGAGAAGAATCATGGTCAAACGAGAATTAGACCCTACATTAACTAAGTTTCTTGCCGATATTTTACTTTGGGCTTTACGAGTTTTGCTGTTTGTGACTTTCATCTCCAAGCTAGGAATAGAAACTTCCTCTTTCGTTGCAATTCTTGGTGCTATGGGACTTGCTGTGGGTTTGTCGCTTCAGGGTTCATTGTCTAATTTTGCAGGAGGAATGTTGATTATTATGTTCAAACCCTTCAAAGTAGGGGATGTAATCGAAGCGCAAGGAATAATAGGAACGGTAAGTGAAATCCAAATTTTTGTAACCAAAGTAATCAACGCCAACAATCAAACGATATTTGTGCCCAATGGCACTTTATCAAATGGTACCATTATTAATTACTCCGTTGGTGGAATACGAAGAATCGATTTGACTTTTTCTATTTCGTATGACACGGATATTAAAAAAGCCAAAGAAATTATTACCACAATTTTAAAAAATAATCCCAAAGTGCTACAAACTCCCGAAGCTGAAGTTTCTGTAAAGAATTTAACCGATAGTGCAATACAGTTAGCCGTAAGGCCATGGGTGAAAAATGCCGATTTTGTATCTGTTAGCGCAGACACCTTAGAAAGTTGTTTTCTGGCTTTTAAAGCCGCTGGAATCAACTTTTAGTCTTAATTAAATAGGCTTCGAAATAAGAGTTGCGTTTATTGAATTATAAATAAAAATTTTATGTTCTAGAGTCACCCCTCGTGTCCGCCAAAAAAATAACCCGAAAATGGATTCCATTTTCGGGTTATAAATAAGTTATCAGAATTCATTAATCCACGTTGTCGTGTAAGTATGAATTATTAAATCGGATTTGTTCATCATTATTACTATCCACACCAACAGACAATCTTGAATTTGGATTATTTATTTGAGTACTAGAAATATCGATACCGTTCCTTTTATAAGCAGGTTCTTTTTCTAATTCATCAACTCTAGAAGCATTGTTATGAAATTTATAGTTAAATTCCTTGAGTTTCTTTCTTCTTTCGTCAGCTCTAAATTTTAGAGTTTCTTCGATTGTCATTTCTAGTGGTGAGATTGAATCAAAACTGGAAGAATTTGAGTCAATGGGCTCCATTTTTTTCATGGTAATATTCAATTCCTCAGGAATAACTTCTGCTACGGCAGCTAGTATTGGTTTTGATATAGCAGGTGTATTTTCTTCTTCAGTAAATTCTTCAAGAGAATGTCTTATAATTCCTTTGTCTGTCAATTCAGTCACAGGAATAAATTGAACAGCTTCATTTACATTGATCTCCCGAGTTTCATTTGTTAATTCAAACAGATTTTTATTTTCTGGAACTTTAACTGGCTCAGGAGTTTTAGTTGTATTGAAAAGAGGTAAATCAAAAGAAAAAGAAGCTTGTTCGTGTTTTTCAAAAACTTTAGGCTCCACCACTTTCATTTCTTTAATTTCAGTAGAAACTATATAATCTAAATCATTAATTGGAGACACTATTTCAAAAGTAACATCTAAATTTTTGATAAATTCAGACATTACAATTAACTCTTCCTTGTTTATTGATACTACTTCAGGAGTCGAAACTTCGTCTTCTATTAATTCAAAAACTACTTTTTCGGCTGTTGTAGTAGTCACTGGAGTTTCATTATTCCAATTGAATGCAGGAACTATTTTTTGGGTTAAGTCATGCACACTTTTTTGTTCGTCTTCGAGGGTGTGAATTATCTTTTTAGGTTCTGTATTTACAATTTCATTTTGTTGTTCTACATCAAATCCTGTAGCAATAATTGTTACCGAAATGGCATCACCAAGAGATTCATCTTCTCCAACTCCCATGATGATATTGGCATTATGACCTGCTTCGGATTGTATATAATCGTTAATTTCTCCTATTTCGTCAATCGTGATTTCGTCAGAGCCAGAAACGATGAGCAACAATACGTTTTTAGCACCTGTGATTTTGTTATCATTCAACAACGGAGAATCCAAAGCTGAAACTATGCCGTCTTTTGCTCTAGTCTCTCCAGAAGCAACCGACGAACCCATAATGGCAGTTCCGCTATTGGCTAATACTGTTTTGGCATCTTTTAAATCTATATTTTGAGTATAATGGTGTGTGATTACCTCGGCAATACCTCTTGAAGCGGTAGCTAAAACTTCGTCCGCTTTCGAGAAACCAGCTTTAAACCCTAGATTACCGTAAACTTCTCTTAATTTATTGTTATTGATAACAATCAACGAATCGACTTGTTTGCGTAATTTATCAATTCCAATAAGGGCTTGTTCCTGACGTACTTTTCCTTCGAATAAAAAAGGTAATGTTACAATTCCTACCGTAAGAATATCTCTCTCTTTAGCCAATTGAGCAATAACTGGCGCGGCACCTGTACCAGTTCCTCCACCCATACCTGCGGTGATAAATACCATTTTAGTGTTGCTATCCAACATTTTTTCGATATCGGCAATGCTTTCAATGGCAGACTGTTGTCCGACCTCTGGATTAGCACCTGCTCCAAGTCCTTCGGTTAGGTGAACGCCTAACTGGATTTTGTTGGGCACGGAACTGTTTTCTAATGCTTGTGAATCGGTGTTACAAACGATAAAATCTACCCCTTTTATCCCTTGTTTAAACATGTGGTTTATGGCATTGCTTCCGCCTCCACCTACACCAATAACTTTTATTACATTTGATTGGTTTTTTGGTAAATCAAACGAAATACTTCCAAATTCTGAGTTGCTCATCATCTTATTGGGTTTTTATAATTAATTAATTGCTATTTTTTTTTAATATTTTTTATTCTGCGTTATCCAGAAAATCTTTGATTTTATCTAAATAACCTCCAAAAAAAGAACTTCTAATTTTTGTTTCAGTGGAACTTTCTTTCTGTAAAACTGTTTCTTCTTCTATTTCGTTTATAGATTCTTCAACGATTGAATTTTGAAAGGCGGGTGGTTTAGCGATTGAATTTTGAAACTCAATTGTATCTGCTTTTACAGCGCTTTGCGTTCGGTTTTCGATGCTATTCATCACTAATCCAACGGCTGTAGCATACAATGGACTTGATATTTCTTCGTCTGAGTTTCCTGCTAAATGTTCGTTAGGGTAGCCAATTCGAGTGTCCATACCTGTGATATACTCTACTAATTGTTTGATGTGATTCAATTGGGCACCACCACCTGTAAGAACAATTCCTGCTATTAATTTTTTGCGTGGATCTTCGTGTCCATAATCCTTAATTTCAGTAAATACTTGCTCAATAATTTCAACTACTCGAGCATGAATTATCTTAGACAAGTTTTTCAACGAAATTTCTTTTGGTTCTCTTCCTCTTAAACCTGGGATAGAAACAATTTCGTTGTCTTTATTTTCTCCTGGCCAAGCTGATCCAAATTTAACTTTCAATAACTCAGCTTGTTTTTCTATTATAGAACAACCTTCTTTGATGTCGTCTGTAATTACGTTTCCTCCAAAAGGAATTACCGCAGTATGACGAATAATACCATCTTTGAAAATAGCCAAATCAGTAGTTCCGCCTCCAATATCTATCAGTGCAACACCTGCTTCTTTTTCTTCTTGACTCAATACGGAATCAGCAGAGGCTAAGGGTTCTAAGGTTAATCCCGAAAGTTCGATGCCTGTGCTTTGAACGCATCTTCCTAAATTTCTTATCGAAGCGGCCTGACCGACCACCACATGAAAACTAGATTCTAACCTTCCTCCGTACATCCCGATGGGTTCCTTGATTTCAGTTTGTCCATCAATTTTGAATTCCTGTGGCAATACATGGATTATTTCTTCTCCAGGCAACATGGCCAATTTATTGACTTGGTCTATCAAAAGCTGTATGTCATTTCCTCCTATAACTTCTTCGGCATTCGCTCTAATGATGTAATCGCTATGTTGAATACTACGAATGTGTTGACCCGCAATGCCCACTACTACATTTTTAATTTTGTACCCTGATTTGGTTTCTGCTTCCAATACTGCTTGTTGGATGGATTGTATGGTTTGAGTAATGTTGTTTACAACACCTCTTGCTACGCCTAGACTTTTAGATTTTCCAACACCTAAAATTTCTAGTTTTCCATATTCATTTTTCTTGCCTATCATAGCAACAATCTTCGTTGTTCCTATGTCTAATCCTACTGCAATATTTTCTTTTTCCATTATCAATTATTTAGTACACACTACTTGTTGAGTAAATCGGAGGTCTATTGTTTTATATTTATTTAACGAACTATCTAAAACCGCTTTTTGAAAAACTGCTTTATAATTATTGAATTTTGATTTGATTTTAATTGGTCTTCCGAAATCAATTTGATAATTATAATTTCTGTTAAACAGTAATAAGCTTCCGTTAGGCATAATTTGAACACCAATGATGTTTTTTTTCAAAAACACATCGTCGTGGATTACGCGAAATAATTCGGCTAAATCTTTGTTGTTTTTTTTATTTATATTCCCTGAAACAAGCGGAACTCTAGCTGTAAAATTAGTTGACAATGGCATGGTATTTCCCTTATAATCAATATAAAAAGAATCATCGCCATCAAAAACTCTAGCTACAGGAGTTTTTTGTTTCACTACTGCTTTTAGAACCCCATCAATACTTACAAACACATCCGATTTTTCAATCATTTCTTGTGTGTTCAAAGCCTTTTCTAACTTATTCAAATCTAATTTATCTTTATCGATACTTTGCGCATCCTTTTTATTTTCTATTAACAATTTATTAACCGTTTCCTGATCAACAAAAGGAGCGCTGTTTCCTACAAAAACTACTATTGCTTTCTTGAGTTTTCTATTGTTATTTCGATTTGAAGTAAACGAAAACAAGAAAACTACAAGAGCAAACATGAGTATTAACTTTATATTGGTCCAATTAAAGAGTTTCATCCAAGGCTTTTTTAATTAAGGGTACTAATTCTCCAATATCTCCAGCTCCAATGGTAATAATGACTGTTGCTTCACTTTTTAGAATAGATGAAATTAACATTTCTTTTGGAAGTAATTTTTTATTACCATTCTTTACTTTATTTAATAACCATTGAGAGTTAACTCCTTCCATGGGCAATTCGCGAGCAGGATAAATATCTAATAATATTAGTTCGTCAAAAAGAGCAAGACTTTTGGCAAAATCATCTGCAAAATCTTTGGTTCGGCTAAACAAATGTGGCTGAAAAATTGCTAGTACTTTTTTATCAGGATATAATTCTTTAACCGCTTGATGAACCGCATTAATTTCAGTTGGATGATGCGCATAATCATCGATGTAAACTAGCTTTTCGGTTTTAATTTGGTATGAAAATCTACGTTTTATCCCTTTAAATGAATACAAGGCACTGGCAATGTCTTCGTTTGGGAGACCGAAAGTTTTAGCCATTGCCAATGCCATTAAAGCATTCATCAAATTATGTTTACCGGGTAAACTAAATTTTATATTTGTAATAGTTTCAGAGGGTGTTTTTACATCAAAAACATATTCACTACCTATAATTTTAATATTACACGCATTGAAAATTGCAGTATCATTTACTGCACAACTAACTCCCTGAAGGGGTAATTCTTTAGTTATAAAAAGTTGACTTTTGTCGGTTACTTTATTGGCAAATTCAACAAAAGACGCCTCGATAGAAGCACTGTCTCCGTAAATATCCAAATGGTCTGCATCCATTGAAGTAACACAGGCAATATTGGGATGCAAATGCAAGAAAGATCGATCAAACTCATCCGCTTCGACCACCGTTACTGTTTTTCCGTTTCCTATCAAATTGGAATTGTAATTCTCTACTATTCCGCCAACAAATGCAGTAACATCTACGCCACATTGGTATAATATATGACCTAAAATACCCGATGTAGTTGTTTTGCCATGGGTACCGGCTACGGCAAAACAAAAAGTATCTTTTGTGATTATACCTAAAACTTCGGCTCTCTTTTTTACTTCATAATTATTTTCTAAAAAATAATTCCATTGTAGATGCTGTTTTGGAACTGCTGGAGTAATGATTACTAGAGTATCTTTGGGCAAATAACTTAACGGAATTAAATTAATTCTATCGTCAAAATGGATAGCAATTCCAAGTTCTTGTAATTCTTTGGTTAATTCGGTTGCTGTTTTGTCATAACCAGACACATTTTTACCAATAGACTTAAAATAGCGAGCTAGAGCACTCATTCCAATTCCTCCGATACCTATAAAATAGACGTTATGTATTTGAGATAGATTCATTTTTATTTCCTCACCCCCAACCCCTCTCCTAAGGAGAGGGGAGCCGAAACTGGAAAAGGGTATTTTTAAATTAGTACTATTTATTTTTACTGCTTTACAATCCCGAAATTTCGGGATTGTAAAGGGTTTATATCAATTTCACGATTTCGTCAACAATTTTTTTTGTAGCGTTTGGCAAAGCCAATTGCTTTATATTTTCACTTAGTTGATTTTGTTTGCCTTGATCTTTGAGCAAGGCTTCAAAAACTAGACTGAATTGGGAGTCTAATTCAGATTCTTTTAGCATTAATGCTCCTTTTTTATCTACTATTGATTTTGCATTTTTAGTTTGATGATCTTCGGCAACATTAGGTGATGGAATAAAAATAACAGGTTTACCCACGATACATAATTCTGAAACGGAGGAAGCTCCAGCTCTCGAAATCACAATATCAGCCGCGGCATATACCAAATCCATTCTATCAATAAATGCCAAGACTTGGACATTTTTAATTCTATTTCCGTTGCTAGTTCCCCCTTCGGGGGCTAGGGGGCTATTATATTTCTTGTAATCTTCAAAATATAATTTTCCGCATTGCCAGATAATCTGTATACCTAAAGAAACCATATTTTCCAATTCTTTTTCTATAAGTTGATTTACTCTTCTGGCGCCAAGACTTCCACCAAGAACCAATACTGTTTTTTTATTGGCGTCTAAATTAAAGTAGCGAATTGCTTCTGCTCTTTTGCCATCAATATCAATCAAATCTTGACGTACAGGATTGCCTGTCAAAATCATTTTCTCTTTCGGAAAGAATCGTTCCAAATTTTCGTAGGCTACACAAATGGTGTTTGCTTTTTTACTTAATAATTTATTAGTTATTCCAGGGAAGGAGTTTTGTTCCTGAATTACCGTTGGGATACTTAGCATATTTGCCATTTGTAACAAAGGTCCAGAGGCAAAACCTCCAGTTCCAATGACTACATCTGGCTTAAACTGTTTGATAATTTTTCTGGATTTCCATAAACTGCAGATTAATTTTATTGGAAACAATGCGTTTTGTAAAGTCAATTTACGTTGCAAACCCGCAATCCACAACCCTTTTATTTCATATCCTGCTTGCGGTACTTTTTGCATTTCCATTTTGTCTTTGGCACCTACAAAAAGAAATTTTGCATCAGGAAAACGAGACTTTAATTCATTGGCAATAGCAACTGCGGGATAAATATGTCCTCCAGTTCCGCCACCACTTAATATGAAAGCCCAACCCTGACCCTTCCCAAACGGAAGGGAGCTAGGATTGTTTATTTGTTTTGTTTTATCCATTTCTAATTTATTTTCATTTTTTTTAATTAGAAATTTTCATTCCTTTAATAGCTGTCATCGGATTATCCGCTTTGTCTTCGATGGAGTAATTTTTATTGTTTTCTTCTATTTTTTCTTGAAAAGCCTTCCCTTCGGGAGGGTTGGGTTGGCTATCTTCCTCTTCCAACTGTTTATCAATTAGTTTTTGGAGCGCCGAATCTCTTCGAGCCTTATCCTTAACTTCCTCGGCTATTTCTTCTTCTTTTTTGGTCACATTTATAATAATTCCCAAGGCAATACAAGTCATCCATATCGAACTTCCACCACTACTTATAAGTGGAAGTGTTTGCCCAGTTACAGGCAACAATTCTACTGCCACCGCCATATTGACCATAGCTTGAAATATCATCGGAAATCCTAGTCCCACAATTAATAATTTTCCAAATAGAGTAGTGGCTTTATGTGCAGCTACTATAAATCTGAAAAACAATAATAGATATAGAAATAACACGCCAAAACCACCAATTAGCCCCCATTCTTCAACAATAATAGCGTAGATAAAATCGGAGGAAGATTGTGGCAAAAAGTTTTTTTGAATGCTCTTTCCAGGACCTAATCCATATATTCCGCCAGAAGCAATGGCAATTTTTGCTTTTTCGATTTGGTAATCGTCCTCACCAGGTTTGTTAGTTGTAAAATTCTCAACTCTACTAGACCAAGTGTCAACTCTACTAAAAAAATGAGAATCAGGAAAAGCTTTAGCCAATAACACAAATAAAACTAATGCAGCTATTCCCGAACCTACAATAAAACCAATGTATTTCAATGGATAATTACCCACGAATGTCAACATTAAAACCATCGAAAATATTAAGGCTGCGGTAGAAAAATTGGCGGGTAAAATAAATAGTAATGTGCCAAAAACGGGTGCCCAAAGTTGCAAAAGAGATTCTTGAAAAGTATGCTCAATTTCTCTTTTTTTGGACAAGTACCGTGCCACATAAAGCATTAAAACTATTGATGCCAATGTCGAAGTTTGAAATGTAATTCCAATAAAAGGGACCTGAATCCATCTGCTTGCATTTGCTCCCGCAATGACTGTTCCTTTTACCAAAGTATATCCTAATAATATCCAAACTATCGGCAATGCTATTTTAGAAATTCCTTTATAATAATGATAAGGTACTTTGTGAACCCAATAAATAATAACAAATCCAATAAAAACATGAGCTAAATGCTTTAGTAAATATCCAATTGTATTCCCAGTTCCGTGATTGGAATAGGCTAAATTACTACTTGCACTAAAAACAGGCATAAACGAAAACAAGGCTAATAAAGCCACGAATGACCATATTACTTTATCCCCTTTTAGACTGTTTATTAGTTCTTTCATTTTCAAAATTTTGTTTAAAGTTTTTATTGTTTAAAGTTTAAAGTTGCTCAACCTTAAACCTTAAACTTTTTTATAAACTCCTAACGGCTTGTTTAAATTGATTCCCTCTGTCTTCGTAGTTTTCGAATAAATCAAAACTTGCACAGGCCGGGGATAATAAAACAGTATCGCCTTTTTCGGTTAATCGTTGTGCCATTTTTACAGCGTCTTCCATAGTAGAAACTTCTACCATAATATCGACCACATTTCCAAACATATCGATTATCTTTTTGTTGTCCACGCCAAGGCAAATGATTGCTTTTACTTTTTCACGAACCATAGCCATCAATTCACTGTAATCATTTCCTTTGTCAACACCGCCAACAATCCACACTGTTGGAGTAAGCACGCTGTCTAAAGCAAAATAGGTTGCGTTTACATTTGTTGCTTTTGAATCATTTATGTATTGTACATTCTGAATTTTCAATACTTTTTCTAAACGATGTTCAACTCCTTGAAAACTAGACAAACTTTCTCTAATGGTTGCATTTCGTATTTTCATCAATTTAGCTACCGAAGTGGCTGCCATAGCATTTTTCATATTATGCTTTCCTTCAAGAGCAATATATTCGGTTTCCATTGTGAATTCTTCTTCGTTGATCATGTTTATTTCCATTTTTTTGTCTTTTATTTGGGCTCCTATTTTGATATTTTTTGTCAAGGAGAAGGGTATTAATTGTGCTTTTGTTTTGTTGTTTTTTAACCAGTTCGAGATGGCTTCATCATCGGCATCATATATCAAAAAGTCCTCTTCGTTTTGGTTCATTGTGATTCTAAATTTAGAGGCAATGTAATTTTCGTATTTGTAATCGTATCGGTCTAAATGATCTGGACTTATATTGGTAATTATTGCAATGTGTGGTTTGTAATTTATGATTCCGTCTAACTGAAAACTGCTTAATTCCAAAACATAACTATCAAATTTTTCTTCGGCAACTTGCCAAGCATAGCTTTTTCCTATATTGCCTCCCAATCCTACATTCAATCCTGCTGATTTCAGCAAATGATACGTTAACATAGTGGTTGTGGTCTTGCCGTTGCTTCCTGTAATTCCAATATTTAATGCCTTTGTAAACGAAGCAGCAAACTCAATTTCTGAAATTACCGTAATTCCTTTTTCAATCAATTTTTTTACAATTGGAGATTTATCAGGAATTCCTGGGCTTTTCATTACCATATCGGCATTCAAAATCAAATTTTCGGTATGTTTTTCCTCTTCCCAATCAATGCCGTTTGTAATAAGAACTTGTTTGTAATTTTCTTTTATTTTTCCAAAATCAGACACAAAAACAGCATAGCCTTTTTTTTTGCCTAAAATGGCAGTTCCAACTCCACTTTCGCCTCCACCAAGGATTACTAATCTTTTCATTTTTAATTCGTAATTTTTAATTGTTAGTTATCTTAGTTTCAAAGTAACAATTGATAATATGGCTAACATGATGGCAACAATCCAAAATCGGGTTACAATTTTACTTTCGTGATAGCCTTTCTTTTGATAATGATGGTGTAATGGCGCCATTAGAAATATTCTTCGCCCTTCTCCAAAACGTTTTTTGGTATACTTGAAATAGGAAACTTGTAAGACTACTGACAGATTTTCGACCAAAAATATGCCGCATAATAAAGGGATAAGCATTTCTTTTCGTACAGCAATTGCAAGAACTGCAATGATTCCGCCAATTGTTAAACTTCCGGTGTCGCCCATAAAAACCGATGCTGGATAGGAATTATACCAAAGAAATCCAATTAATGCTCCAACAAAAGCCGCTATAAAAACAGTCATTTCGCCTGAATTGGGGATATACATAATGTTCAAGTAATTCGAAAAAATGATATTTCCTGAAACGAAGGTGAAAATCCCTAAAGCTAAAACGGATACCGCAGAGGTTCCAGCTGCTAAGCCATCGATTCCATCTGTTAAATTTGCTCCATTTGAAACCGCAGTAATGATAAAAATAACCATTGGAATAAATATTAACCAAGCCCAATTTTGATAGCCTTCGCCAGTCCAAGCCAATACTTCGGCATAATCAAATTCGTTATTTTTAAAAAAAGGAATCGTAGTTGCAGTAGATTTTTCATAAATTGGAGTAACACTATTTGCAATTTCCTTATTGTTTTGATTATCCGTTAATGGTATATCTTTTCGAATATTGACACCCGGATGAAAATACAAGACTGTCCCTACAATTAAGCCTAAACCTACTTGTCCGAAAACTTTAAAAATCCCTTTTAAACCTTCTTTGTCTTTTTTGAATATTTTGATATAATCATCAATAAATCCAATTGTACCCATCCATAATGTTGTGACAATTAAAAGGATGATGTAAATATTTTGTAGTTTGGCAAAAAGTATAACAGGAATCAAAGTGGCAAAAATGATAATCAACCCTCCCATCGTTGGAGTACCTGCCTTCTCTTTTTGACCTTCTAAACCTAGTTCGCGAACCGTTTCTCCAATTTGTTGCTTTTTCAGAAAACCAATAATTCTTTTACCATAAATAGTGGACAAAAGTAAAGAGAGCATTAATGCCAATGCTGATCTAAAAGTAATGTATTGAAATACTCCTGTGCCCGGAATATTCAATGTTTTGTCTAAATATTCAAATAAATAGTATAGCATATTTTGGTTGTATTTTTTGGTTATTTATTTAATTGTTTTAAAAAATTGGTTACAATTTCCATATCATCGAAGTCGTGGCGAACACCTTGAATTTCTTGATAGGTTTCGTGCCCTTTTCCTGCTATTAGAATAATATCATTAGTTTGAGCCAATTGACAAGCGGTTTTGATAGCTTGTTTTCTATCTAATATTGATACTGATTTTTTATAATTTTGAGCAGAAATTCCTTGTTCCATTTCCTGAATAATTATTTCAGGGTTTTCATTTCTTGGATTATCCGAAGTTAAGATTACAACATCACTCAATTCGGTTGCTGTATTCGCCATAATAGGTCTTTTGGCTTTATCTCTATTGCCACCACATCCTATTACCGTAATCAGTTGTTCGTTTTTAGTTCGAATATCATTTATGGTTTTCAATACGTTTTCTAGTGCATCTGGCGTGTGAGCATAATCTACAATAGCTGTAATATTTGTATCAGAAACTATAAATTGAAAACGTCCTGAAACGCTTTCTAGATTCGACAACAATCGTAATACTTCCAAGCTTTCTAAACCCAATTCTATCGCAGTTCCATAGATGGCTAATAAATTATAGGCATTGAAAGTGCCTATGAGTTTTACCCAAACTTCATTTCCATTGATTTTTAACAGTAAACCTGACAATTGATTTTCTAAAATTTGAGCTTTGTAATCGGAATATGATTTTAGCGCATACGTTAATTTTTTGGCTGATGTGTTTTGCAACATCACGAGTCCGTTTTTATCATCAATATTCGATAATGCAAAGGCATCTTTAGATAAATTATCGAAAAACGATTTTTTTACATCTCGATATTCTGCAAAAGTGGCGTGATAATCTAAATGGTCATGAGATAAATTAGTAAAAACACCTCCAACAAAATGCAATCCTTCGGTTCGTTTTTGATGAATTCCGTGTGAACTCACTTCCATGAAACAATATTCAACTTCGGCATGAAGCATTTCAGCTAAATAGTGATTAATAGTTAAGGAGTCTGGAGTGGTGTGAGTGGCTTTGAATTCGGTTGTATCCACCATAATTTTAACCGTAGACAATAAGCCTACTTTATACCCCGCTTTATTAAATAATTGATATAGTAATGAAGCAATAGTTGTTTTGCCGTTGGTTCCAGTTATCCCTATTAATTTTAATTTTTTTGATGGGTTTTCATAATAATTGGCAGCCATATATGCCAATGCTTTGTTGGTGTCTTTTACTTGAATGTAAGTAACCTCCTTAGCAAGATTTTCAGGTAAAACATCGCAAACAATTGCTATAGCGCCTAAACTTATAGCTTTATCAATATATTCATGTCCATCAGAAATTGTACCGCGAATAGCTACAAAAACATCCGTATTAGTGATGTTTCTAGAATCGAAATGAATTTTATTTATAGCAATATCCGTCGAGCCCTTTACGGCTTCAATGGCTACTTTGTATACTATTTCTTTTAAAATCAAACTCATATTTTCTGTTTTTATACCTTATTTTTGGCTGGATTGGGATAGATTATGACAATTCTAATGTTATAATTTTGCTTTTTGATAAAGCTTCACCTGGTTGCAGGGATTGTTTTCGAACTTTACCAACTCCTATTATTTTTACTTTCACTCCAAGATTTTCCATTAAGGCAATGGCATCCATTCCGGACATTCCTTTGAGATTAGGAATGGATACATTTTGTTTTTGTGATTTTGCAAAATAAGTTTCGTAATCACTTTCTTGTTTTGGTATTTTTCTGTTTACGTTTTTGATTTCATTTGTCGATGGCGCATCGGTAAAAATCTTTTGAGCAATTCTTTTAAAAACTGGGCCTGCCACATCGGCGCCATAATAATTGTTATTGGCGGTGCTGGGTTTGTGAACAACTACAATACAGGAATATTTTGGTTTTTCTGCTGGAAAATAACCAACAAAAGAGGATGCATAATATTTTTCAGAACCTCCATTTTTCGAATAATTTACTTGAGCCGTGCCTGTTTTGCCAGCCATTGAAAAATCTTTTGAATACAATTTAGAGGCTGTTCCTTTTTTTACAACATTCTGAAGAACCGCTTTCAATTTTGAAATTGTTTCTTGCGAGCATATTTTTTGATTCATTACCTCGGTGTTGTACTTTTTTATAGACTTGTTCCATTCCTTAATTTCAGAAACAAATTGTGGTTTTACCATCACACCATCATTGGCTACCGAGTTATAAAAAGTTAGGGTTTGCAAAGGCGTAATCGAAACTCCATATCCAAAAGCCATCCAAGGCAAGGATAAATTCGACCAGTTTTTGTCATTGGGTTGCGGAACAAAAGGTTTTCCTTCGCCTTTAATCGGAAGACCTAAGCATTTATTCAGTCCAAAGCTATTGACACGATTTACAAATTCGGTGGGATTGCTTTTATAATTTTTATAAACTGCTTGAACCATTACGGTATTAGACGATACTTCAAAACCTCGTGCCAATGAAATTTTGCCATAGCCGCCTTCGTGTGAATCCCGAACTGATTTCCCTGAATATTTAATAACTCCACCATGGGAATCAAAAACTGTACTGGTATCTGCTTTTTTATCTTCAAGCAAAGCCATCAAATCAACTAATTTATAGGTAGATCCAGGTTCATGTGATTCAGCAACTGCATAATTTGTAGTTTCATAATACGAACCATCACCAGCTTTGCCTAGGTTAGAAATGGCTTTTATTTGACCCGTTTTGGTTTCCATAACTACCACACATCCATGATCTGCTTGATAATCTTTAAGTTGTTTTAATAAGGCATGATGAGCGATATCTTGTATAAAAACATCAATTGTCGAAATCACATCATACCCATCTTGAGGATCGACCTCGTTACTGTCACGAATAGGTTTCCATTGTCCTTTTGCAATTTTTTGTTTAAGTACTTTGCCGTCTTTACCGTTTAGGTATTTTCGATATGCCCATTCAATTCCTTTTCCGTCTAGAGTTCCATTTGGGTTTTTTCTTTCGTAGCCAATGGTACGCTCTGCAATTTTTCCTATTGGATGTTCTCTTACAGTTTCTTGTTGAACGATGATTCCCCCTTTGTAGGCTCCCAATTTAAACAATGGAAAGCCTTTAATTTTTGCAAATTCAGTATAACTTAAATTTCGTGCAACTAAAAAATATCTATTTCCATTGGCTCTAGCTTTTCTAAATTCATTCAAATATGAACCTTTTGGTTTATTTAAAAGAAGCGAAAGGGAATCGGATAATGATTTTATATTTTTCTCGAACACTTCCGATTTTGGAGCGACTGCATCGAACCTAATTTCATAATTTGGAATTGATGTTGCTAGTAAACTACCATCTGCGGAATAAATATTGCCTTTATTGGCAGGGATTATAAAGTTTCTTACTGTTCTTTCTTTGGCTAATTTTCGATAATAATCCCCTTCAACCCATTGAATGTTTGTCAATTTAACAGCAATTGTTATTGCCATCAAAAGGATTGCAAAAGCAACTAGATAAATTCTATAGGATATATTTTTATCTTCTACTGCCATAATTTTTGAAAAAAACTTTTTTCTACTTGTTTTTTGACTTTTATTTTTGTTGGAGGAACTGTTGATGAAAAGATTTGTTTTGCTTTCATTTTTTCAGCAACTGTAGATTCCATTTTCAACTTCATTAACTCCGAACGTCTATCTACAAATTCCGAACGCAACTCTTTTACTTCATTCGTCATTTCAATAATCGTAAACACTTTTTTTTCAAAATTTTGAGTATTTGCAATCATGATTATGGCTAAAACAATCAGAAAAACAATGAATCGCCAGTTTTTTATTGAATCATCTTCAATAAGAAATCGTGCTTTTAATATGTCGTAAACACCGTTTTTCATTTTTTCTCGGCAATTCTTAATTTAGCACTTCTCGCTCTATTATTGCTTTTAATTTCATCAGAATCTGGAACAATTAGTTTTTCTACGGACTTAAAAGGAACCGAAAAATTGCCAAAAAAATCGCGCTCAGGCTCTCCTTCAAACAGGCCATTTTTCATAAATCGTTTTACCAATCTATCTTCAAGAGAGTGATAAGAAATAACACTTAGTCTTCCTTTTGGATTCAAAATTTCTAGAGATTGTTCTAAAAATTCTTTCAAAACATCCATTTCTTGATTTACTTCAATTCGAATGGCTTGATAAATCTGGGCTAGAATTTTATTCCTCACTTTTTCGGGTAAATATTTAGCCAAAATCGTTTTCAGTTCATCTGTAGTTTTGATAGCTTGGTCTTCTCTAGCTTCGATAATTGTTCTTGCTAAAGCTGGAGCGTTTTTTAACTCTCCATAATCAAAAAAAACTCTTCTTAGGTTGGCATCATCATATTCATTAACCACTTTGTAAGCGTTCAAATCATTCTTTTTACTCATTCGCATATCCAATTCGGCATCAAAACGGGTTGAAAAACCTCTTTCTGGAACATCAAATTGATGGGAGGATACGCCCAAATCGGCTAAAATTCCATCCACACTTTTTACCCCATAAAACCGTAAGAATCTTTTAATAAACCTGAAATTTTCATTGATGAGAACAAATCTTTCGTCCTGCAAAGCATTTGCCAAAGCATCTTCATCTTGGTCAAAGGCAAACAGCCTTCCTTTTGGACCTAACCGATTCAAAATTTCAGTCGAATGTCCGCCGCCGCCAAAGGTCACATCAACATAAATGCCGTCTGGATTAATGTTTAACCCATCGATGGATGGGTGAAGTAAAACTGGATTATGATATTCCATTATCGCCTTCATTTATGTTTCCCATTACATCTTCGGCTAAATCAGCAAAATCTACATCTTCACCTCGGATTGATTTTTCGTATAAATCTTTATCCCAAATCTCAACAATATTTACAGCCGATGAAAACACCACATCTTTTGAAATACTGGCAAAAACTACTAAGTCTTTAGGAACTAGTAATCTTCCTAAAGCATCGATTTCGACCATTTTTACTCCAGCAGTAAACCGACGAATAAAGTCATTGTTTTTCTTAACAAAACGATTGAGTTTGTTGATTTTTCCCATCATTAAATTCCATTCTTGCATTGGATACAATTCCAAACAAGGTTGAAAAACAGAACGCTTCAAAACAAAACCGTTTTGAAGTGAAGAAGCCAATTGCTTTTTCAAAGGCGAAGGCAACAAAACCCTTCCTTTAGCATCGACTTTACATTCATATGTTCCTACAATGGTATTCAAAAGAAAAAATTTAAATGATGTTGAGCAAAAATATAAAAATATTTACCACAATTTACCACAAAACACCACTTTGTTGATAAGTTTTACCACTTCTTGAATGAAACCCTTAGTTTTTGGACAATCAGAGTATTAAGCTATTCAAAACTTGTTCAAATTCAAGAAAATTGGAGAGTTAAATTGAAACTGAAAAAAAAACTAGTTTTTGAATTGAACAAATTAAAATGAGTTGCTTTTTTGAGAAGATTTCTAGTGAAGTAGTATCTTTTTAAAGATTAAAAGTTTTGAATTTATATAAAGCGAACCCAATAATACTATTTCACTTAGTATACAACTGATCTTAATTTTATGCTGTTTTGGCACAGCTGTAAATTAAATTCTAAAAATTGTTTTCAAAAATTCATTTATTCCTATTAAAACATATCTTTGTCCCAATTGAAAATTTGGAAAAAACGTATGGAAAAACACTTTAAGAAAGAAGGCAGATATAGCTACTACGAAGCAGGCGAAGGCACTCCAATTGTTGTTTTACATGGATTAATGGGAGGATTGAGCAATTTTGACGGCGTCGCCTCTTACTTTTCTGAAAAGGGATACAAAATTATAATACCTAATTTACCTATTTATACCCAAAGCATTTTAAAAACTAATGTAAAGAGTTTTGCCAAATACGTTAAAGATTTTATCACTTTCAAAGGGTTTGACCGAGTTATTTTACTAGGAAATTCATTAGGCGGACATATCGCTTTGTATCATACTAAAATGTATCCCGAAAAAGTAGCGGGTCTAGTAATTACTGGAAGTTCAGGATTATACGAAAGTGCTATGGGAGATAGTTATCCAAAAAGAGGGGACTATGAATACATCAAGAAAAAAGCTGAAGCTGTTTTTTATGACCCAAAAATTGCTACTAAAGAATTGGTAGATGAGGTTTACGAATCAGTAAACGACAGAATAAAATTGATAAAAACCCTTACCATTGCCAAAAGTGCTATTCGTCATAATATGGCAAAAGATTTGCCGAAAATGCATGTTCAAACCTGTATTATTTGGGGAAAAAATGACAGTGTAACCCCGCCTAATGTTGCCGAAGAGTTTAACGAATTATTGCCCAATGCAACGCTTTATTGGATTGACAAATGTGGTCACGCCGCGATGATGGAGCATCCAGATGAATTTAATCGTTTGCTGGAAGATTGGTTAACGCATACTCACTTGAAAGCGCATTAGTCAATCAATTTAATTTTAATTGATTAAAAATTAATGACATGGAAAAACAAATTGAAAACAAATTACCTCAAATAAAAAGCCTATTCTCCAAATATGGAGCAAAAAAGGTGTTTTTGTTCGGTAGTGCTGCTACAAATAAATTTCATGAAAATAGCGATGTTGATTTTTTATACACTTTTTCCGAAGAGTTGGATTATGAAACTTATGCAGACAATTATTTTAATCTTTTATATGAATTAGAGGATTTGTTAAAAAAACAAGTAGATTTAGTTGCCGAAAAAACAGTACGAAATCCGTATCTAATAGAAAGTATAAATGAAAGTAAAATTCAATTGTTATGACAACTCGGGAGGAAAAGAAACTACTTGTTGATATTATTGAATCCATAAATTCAATTGATGAACATCTTGAAGGAAGAAGAATTCTTGAAGAATATTTGTCAAACAAAACCAAAAGAAGAGCCGTTGAAAGAGAAATAGAAATTATAGGCGAAGCTATGTCTAAGTTATTAAAAATCAATCCTAACATTTCCATTTCTTATTCTAGAATAATCGTTGATTTAAGAAACAAAGTAATTCATGCTTACGATACTGTTGATGATATTTTGATTTGGAAAATAATCAATAAAGACCTCCCTAAGTTATTCATTGAGGCAAAAACACTTTTAGATGAAAATTAACACAGCCGAATTTATAATTAGTAATTCTGAAGTAGACAAATGTCCTAAAGACTTTTTGCCAGAGTATGCTTTTATTGGCAGGTCTAACGTTGGGAAGTCTTCATTAATTAACATGTTGACCAATCATAAAAACTTAGCAAAAACCTCAGGGAGACCCGGAAAAACTCAATTAATCAATCATTTTTTGATTAATAATAATTGGTTTTTAGTTGATTTACCTGGTTATGGTTATGCTAAGGTTTCCAAAAAAACAAAGTCGGTTTTTCAACAATTTATTACGGATTATTTTGAAACAAGAGAACAACTTGTCTGCGCTTTTGTTCTAATCGATATTCGTCACGAAGCTCAGGCAATTGATATAGAATTTATGTCCTATATGGGCGAAAGCGAAATTCCGTTTTGTATCATTTTTACCAAAGCCGACAAGATTAGCAAAACCAAAATTGACTCACATATTGCCGCTTACAAAAAACAAATGTATGCCAATAATTGGGCCGAAATGCCTCCCTATTTTGTAACTTCTGCCACAGAATCTACCGGAAAGGAAATTGTGTTAGACTATATTGAGGAAGTGAACCAAGCCGTTTTTAAGAATAACGGGTTTTAAATTCATTACTAAAACACTCTAGAAGGGTTTGCTATAAACCAATAATTCCAGTCTACATATCCTTCAACTGTTCCAAATAATCTCTTTCGTTCGACAATCTAGGAATTTTATGTTGACCTCCTAGTTTGTCTTTTGCTTTTAACCAATCATAAAACAAATTGGGTCTTGCAATATTGATTATCAAAGGATTTAAGGTCATGTTGTTGTAGCGTTTGGCTTCGTAATCCGAGTTTAAAGATTGCAAAGTTTCATCTAATACTTTTTGGAAAAGCGCCATGTCGGCTGGGTTTTTCTTAAACTCAATCATCCATTCGTGAGCTCCTTTTTCCTTTTCTACCATAAAAATGGGAGCAACGGTATAATCTACAATTTCCGTGTTGGTAATTTGACAGGCTTTGACAATAGCTTGATCAGTATTTTCGACCATCAGCTCTTCGCCAAAAACATTGATGTGGTGTTTCGTTCTCCCAGTTACCCGAATGCGATACGGATTCAAGGAAGTAAAACGAACAGTATCACCAATCTTATAACGCCATAAACCTGAATTAGTCGTGATAATAATGGCATAATTTTTAAAAAGTTCTACATCTGCTAATCGAATCGTTTTTTGATGTGGTGTGTCAAAAGTGTCCATTGGAATAAATTCGTAGAAAATACCATAATCCAGCATCAGTAATAAATCACTGGAATAATTCAAATCCTGAATAGCAAAAAATCCTTCGGAGGCATTGTAAATTTCGTAGTATTTGAAATCTTTTTTAGGCAGTATTTTTTGATACTGTTCACGATACGGCTCAAAACTCACTCCGCCATGGAAATAAACTTCAAGATTGGGCCACAATTCTAGTAAATTTCCTTTGCCTGTTTCTTCTAATAATTTATTTATTAAAACCAATAACCACGAAGGAACTCCTGCAAAACTAGTTACATTTTCGTTTTTTACTTCATGGATTATCGCGGGAATTTTTGTTTCCCAATCGCTCATCAAAGAAATTTTATGGCTTGGCGTACTGCTATATTCCGCCCACATGGGCATGTTTTCAATTAAAATGGCTGACAAGTCACCAAAAAAAGTATCGTTATCTTCATAAATTTTGGAGCTTCCTCCAAGGCGAAGACTTTTGCCCACAAACATTTCAGAGTTTTCATTGTTGTTCAAATATATACACAACAAATCCTTGCCCGCTTTGTAATGGCAATCTTCTAATGCTTCTGGACTTACAGGGATAAACTTACTTTTAGCGTTAGTTGTTCCGCTAGATTTGGCAAACCATTTAATGGGCGTTTCCCAAAACACATTTTGCTCTCCTTGTCTAGTGCGTTCGATCAAAGGTTGTAATTCTTCGTAAGTCGAAACTGGTACTCTTTCGGCAAAAGTAGCATAGGAATTTATGGAATCAAAATCGTATTGTTGACCTATAATCGTATTTCCTGCCGCTCGAATCAAATTCATGAGCAATTCTTCTTGAACTTCGTTGGGATATTTCAAAAAAAGTTCAATTTGATGAATTCTTTGTTTTAGTACCCAAGAGGCAAATGAATTGATTACGGTTATTGGCATAGATAGTAATGATTTTTGAGTGCTGATTTTAGATTTGTAAAAAGAATAACAAATGTTAACTTTACAACTTTATCAAAAATAGTATTTTTTTTTAAGGAATTGAAAATTTCTAATTTCAATTTTTTTATTCTAAAATCTAAAATCTAAAATCTAAAATGATATACGAAGGCACGCTTTCTAAAATGCAAACCGAATTTGCAAACCCAATTCAATATTATTTGGTTTTTGAGACTAGTTTTTTGAATATGAATCAATTACTGGACAAACAACTAGAAATTAATTTTTTGGGTTACCAATGTTTGAATTGTGGCAAAAAGAAAAAAATTTTTCGACAAGGATTTTGTTACGATTGTTTTTATTCGAGTCCAGCCGTGGGCGATTGGATTATGAAACCCGAATTAAGCATGGCTCATTTGGGGATTCAAGATAGAGATTTGGCCTATGAAGAAAAAGTACAATTGCAACCCCATATTGTTTATTTGGCTTTGTCAAGCGAAGTAAAAGTAGGCGTAACTCGAAAAACACAAGTGCCTACTCGTTGGATTGACCAAGGCGCAACCCAAGCGATTTCAATCGTAGAAGTGCCCAATCGCTATCTAGCAGGAATTACCGAAGTTGCCCTGAAAAATCATTATGCCGACAAAACTAATTGGCGCAAAATGCTTCAGAATACTATAGAACCAGTCGATTTAATCGCCGAAAGATTGAAGGTAGAAAATCTAATCCCCACCGAAGTCCGAGATTTTTTTTATTCTCAGAAGATTGATTTGTACGAAATGCACTTTCCTGTTTTGGAATATCCGACTAAAGTAAATAGCCTAAGCTTGGATAAAATACCCAATTTTCGAGGAAAACTAAGAGGAATAAAAGGGCAGTATTTAATCTTTGAAGATGGCACCGTTTTTAATGTCAGAAGTTTTGAAGGGTATGTGGTGCGAATAGAAATATAAAATATGCTAAGGCGTTTTTGGTTCTTCTGCTTTTTTTCTTTTCCCAAACAAACCGTTCAATAATGCTCCCGCTTTTGCCTTAACATCTTCTTTTACATTTGTTTTTGTCGTATCGCCTTTGGGTTTAACAGCATTATTAATGATATTGTTAAAACTTTCTTTGCCTTTGGCTACGGCTTTTTCCTTTTGCTGTTTGACTAATTGATTGGTCAAATTCGTAACTGCCGTTTTCATATCGGTTGTGATTTTCGGTTGGCTAAAATTACCTGTCATTAAGGCATTTATGGGGATGTTTTCAAGTTTTGCAGCGTCGGCAGGAGATAATTTCGAAAATAATGCATTCGCTTCGGTTCCTAAATATTTGGCTGGAACATCGAATTTCAAGTTATAATTCATGTTTTGGTCAAAACCGTGGCTTCCGCCAATAGTGGCTTTGATATCTTTGTATTTTATGTCAAAAGGTTTAACATTTACCTTTCCGTCTTTGAAAGTTATAGCTGCTTTTAGATCATTTAAATTTATTTTGCTCATATCAATAAACTTTACATTCGAACTCAAAGCCGTCAATAAAGTAGAGTTTTTTGCATTGACAGTAGTCGAAAGCAGTTGTCCCAACAAATCACCCGAAAGTGATTTTAAATCAGGTGTGAGTTCAATAGCATCCAAATTTCCATTGAGTTTGATGGTCGAATTGAGCTTTCCGTTGATGATTCCAGCTATTGGAGCTATTTTTTTGAGCATGTCTAATTGGGTAAAGGATTCAGCAATATTTACCTGATTGAGACCTAAATTCATATCGAATGTTGGCGTTTTTCCTTTGGTCGAAACCGCTCCATTTACGGCAATTGTACCTCCAAAAATTGATGTTTTAACATTTTCTAAAGTTACTTTCTCCTCCTTAATTATTAGTTTTCCTGAAACGTCTTTTAAAGTCAGATTATCGTACAAAACAGTTTTTGCTTTAGCGGTAAGCGAACAATTCAAGAAAGCAGGAATCTTCATTGCATCGGCTTTTTTTGTTGTTGCTGTAGTTGTTTTTTCGCCAGTGGTCATAAAATCACTAACTGCCAATAGATTGGAATTCATATTGAAATTGCCTTTCAATTCTTGGTTTTTGAATATAAAACCGTAAAAATTTTCTAAAATCCCAGTAACACTGATGTCGCTTTTTCCTGTGGTGGCAACAAATTGTTTTAGATTGACTTGACTTGGATTGAACTGAATCAAAGCCGTTTTTATAGTCATTGTTTTGCCATTTTCGTCTGCATAGTTGAAGCCCGACAGACTCATTGTTCCCGCATTTTTGATGTTTTGGTATTGGCTTTTTTCTACCGATTGCATATCAAATTTGGTGGTTACATCGGCATTAAGAATCCCAGACAATGGTTTGTCTAATTTTATAGGATAGGCTTTTGACAGATTCCCTAAATTGATGGTTCCTTTCAAAGCGGCATCCACTATCGCGTTTTGGGTTATATTTCGGATATTGGCTTTAGCATTAAAAACATCCTGATCGATGGCAAAAGACAATTTGTCCAAATTAACATAAGTATCATTCAAAACTCCGGTTTCGTTGATGATTTTTGTGTCGATTACAATATTACGAACTGATTTTGGGAGACTGGGATATTGAAACGAAGCGTTGTTAGAGGCGATTTCAATATTGAATTTTGGCACCGTTGTATCCGAATACAATCCTTTGGCAAAACCAAGAACTGTAAAATCGCCAGTTGTTTTCACACCTTCTAAACTCGATGCGTAACTAGCTGGAATAAGACCCAGAAAGTTTTTGAACGAGGAAGTAGGCGTTTTAAATTTCAAATCATATTCTTGACCCGCATCGATTAGCTGAATAAAACCATCAAATTCTAATGGTAATTGGTTGATTAATGCCTTGTTTTCCTTGAAAGTATATTTGCTTTTTCCTAAATCAATTCCTAAAATAGCGTCTAAGGTCAGAGATACATTTTTCATATAATTGACCTTGTCCATATCCAGCGATATTTTGGCAGTCGATTGGGTGTTTAAATCTAGCTTTTGAGCAGCAAAATCGCCAGTCCCTTCGTGATTTAAACTGTCGATTGTCATTTTTATTTTCGAACTTTCGTCGAAATAGCGAAACCTGAAATTTTCTATTTTATACTGCTGTATTTTCAAAGCCATAGGCTTGCTTTTACCATCTTCTTCTGGTTTTTTATCTTTCAGAGCGATGTCAAAATTCCCGATGCCGTCTTTGTTAAAAATGATATTTATCAAACCATTTTTAGTCGAAATCCCTTCTATATTTATAGCTTCCTCTTTTCCCTTAAACAATTCCTTAATAGACATTTTCAAATTCAATTCGCCTAATGAAACTAGTGTATCGCCCTCAAACGGAGCTTTGTTGATAATGACTAATTTCTCGATGCTAACATTTGCATTCGGAAAATTTTTAAACAAACTCAAATCAGCGTCTGCAAAACTTACTTTGGCATCGACACCGTCGTTGATGGTTTTAGTAATTTTGGCTTTGATTTGGTCTTTGAAAAAAAAGGGAATAGCAAATAAAGCAACTATAACGAGGAGAATTGTAATTCCGATGATTTTTAAAGTTTTTCTAAGCATGACTCGATTTTTACTGAATGCTAATCTCAAATGGTAGTATTGTCTGAACTCCTTTTTGAGATTGTATTCTTTTTAGTTTGCTAAATAGGGTGTAGGTTTCCTCTCCAAATTCTTCTTTTATAAACGATTCTTTCGACTTTGCAAAAGGCAGATTTTCTAAAATATCATCGAAGCTTTTTTCGAATTCAGGATAGTTTTGGGTTTTGTACGTGTTTATTTTTGCTAATGCCGCTGCTTCTTTAGTGGCTGCTTCTAGTCCGCCAATTTTGTCTACAAGACCAATTTTTAGCGCCTCAGCACCCGACCATACTCGACCTTGAGCAACAGCATCAACTTGGGTGAAAGTCATTTTTCGACCCTGAGCAACATGTGATACAAAGGTTTTGTACACCTGTTCGACACTCTCCAATGTAACAGCTTTATATTTTTCGTCCAAAGGTAAAAAGGGGCTGTATTCCGAAGCGTTTTCGTGGGTTTTTACTTGTTCTGTGTGCAAGCCAATTTTTGTAGCCAGCTGGCTGAAGTTAGGCACTACCCCAAAAACCCCAATAGAACCTGTAATCGTATTGTTTTCGGCAAAAATTTTGTTAGCATTACAAGCAATATAATAGCCGCCAGAAGCGGCATAATTCCCCATAGAAACTACTACGGGTTTTACTTTTTTGGTCAGTTCAATTTCTCTCCAAATTAAATCAGATGTTAGTGCGCTTCCGCCAGGACTATTGATTCTTAATACAATAGCTTTTATATCTTTGTCTTTTCTGGCTTCAACCAAGGAGCGTCGCATGGCGCCTTCGCCAATAACTTCTACATCTCCTTCGCCGCTCCTAATTTCGCCTTGGGCATAAATAATGGCAATTTTGTCTTTGGTGTCCAGTATTTCGGCAGTTGTAATCGTTTTTCGGGTATAATCAAGGATGCTTACTTTGTCGTAGTCTTTGTCTTGACTTACTTTTAAGGTTTTCTTTATGGCATCGTGATACACGTCTTCATAAGCGATAACATCAATTAATTTTTCTTTTAGTGCCATTTCTGGAGTTCTAGCCAGAAGTCTATTAGCAATTTCATTTAGTTTTGCAACCGAAACGTTCCTGCTTTTAGAAATATCGCTAGTAACTGAAGTCCAAACGGAATTCAATAAAGCTGAAATTTGTTCTCTATTGGCATCGCTCATTTTGTTTTCTAGGAAGGGTTCAACCGCACTTTTGTATTTTCCATGGCGAATGACCTCCATTTTAACTCCGGTTTTTTCTTGAAAATCTTTAAAAAACATGATTTCGGCAGCAAGACCTTTAAAATCCAAATCGCCTACAGGATTTATATAAATGGTATTGGCGACAGAATTTAAATAATATTCTTTTTGCGAATACGAATTGGCATAAGCCATAATAAACTTACCCGATTTTTTGAAGCTTTCTAGTGCGTCTCGCAAGGCTTTTCTTTGCGCCATTCCCAATTCTGAATTCGAATTTAATATAGAAATTCCTTGAATATCGTCGTCGGTTTTTGCGGTTTCAATAGCATGAATAATATCTACAAGTCCTACTTTTTCGCCATCTTCGAGTAAACTTACAAAGGGATCTTTGTATTTTCCTGCATAATCGTTTTTGATATCTTCTAAATTTAATTCGATAACCGAATTGGTTTTTACTTGCACTACTTCAGAATCACCTCCGAAAATTGCTGCAATGAAAACAATTCCAAATAAGAATAACATAATAAAGACAAACAAACCCACAATGGTAGCCAAAACATTTCCTAAAAATTTCATAATTACTTTTTTTTATAAGTAGTCAAACGGCTTTGAATGTTACAAATTTAAGTTTAAAATTTCATATTTAGTTTTTAAATCAGCCTATAAATAGTATTCTAATTCTAAAATTGTTTTGTTTATTTGTGGTTGATATGAAAACACAGCATCAGGTCGTTTTGGCTATAGGTAGTAATCAAGGAAATCGTTCTGAGAACGTTACTTTTTGCTTGAAAAAGATACACGAGCAAGTGGGTACAATAGTCAAAGTTTCGAAATTGTACGAATCTCCGTCTTGGGGTTTTGAGAGTGATGCCTTCTATAATTGTGCTATTTTGATTCATACCTTTTCGTCTGCTCATCAAGTTTTAGAGCAGGTTTTGAGTATCGAAACTCAAATGGGACGTTTTCGGGGAGATACGCCTGGCTATCAATCTCGAATTATTGACATTGACTTGATTACTTTTGATTCGGAAATTATCCATTCGGAAAATCTTCAAATTCCACATCCGTTACTGCAAATCAGAAAGTTTGTTTTGTTGCCAATGTTGGATTTAAATTTAGATTGGATTCATCCTGTTTTACATAAAAATACGAGTGAATTACTAGAAAAAACAACAGATCAAAGTGATTGTATTCTAGTGAAAGAGCTACAAAATCCATTAGATGTAATTCCTTTGCAACACTTGAATTATATTGCTTTTGAAGGAAATATTGGTGCTGGAAAAACTACTTTGACAACAAAAATCGCTCAAGATTTTAATGCCAAAACTATTTTGGAACGCTTTGCCGAAAATCCGTTTTTGCCTAAATTCTATGAAGATCAATTTCGATATGCTTTTCCGCTCGAAATGGCTTTTCTTGCTGACAGATACAAGCAGCTTTCCAATGATATGGAGCAGTTTGATTTTCTAAAAGAATTTGTAGTTGCCGATTATCATATTTTTAAATCCTTGATTTTTGCCAAAATCACTCTTACTGAAGAGGAATATCAACTGTATCGAACGCTGTTTGATATTGTTTATAAACAAATGCCAAAACCCAAATTGTACGTTTATTTATATCAAAACACCGAACGATTATTGGTTAATATCAAAGAGCGAGGTAGGAATTATGAGCAGAAAATAACGGCTGAATATTTAGATAAAATAAATGCGGGTTATCTGGATTATATTGATTCACAAACCGAATTGAATGTTTTGATTATCGATGTTTCGAATCGTGATTTTGTAAAAAATCAAGAAGATTATCTTTACATTTTGGACGAAATCAGAAATAAGATTAGCCAATAAAGCCAAACTTCTTTTGCTTCCTTTCCTTTGGATTGGGTTGGGGTGAGGATTATCTTTTTAGAGTAAAATGACCTTTTATTTCAGGTTGTGTTGGGTCTAATTTTAAAACATACCAATAATCATCTGCGGGTAAGTCTAGGGAATTGAATTTGCCGTTCCATCCAATAATTCCAGCATTCATTTGTTTCAAAAGTTTTCCGTAACGGTCAAAGATTTTAACATTCGAACCGGAATACTCTTTCATTTCAGGAATCAGCCAAGTGTCATTAATTCCGTCATTATTTGGCGTAAAATATTTAGCAATACTAAAAATGGTAAAGGGCAAACTATCTAAATGACAAGAATTATTATCTCTAACATAGGCTGTTTTTGTACCAGTAGAGATATAATTGAATTCATTCGATTTTTGAAATAAAACTCCATCAATTGAAAATTCGTAATATTCTTGAGGGTCGGTAAGTTTTATACTTATTGAATTTCCATTTATATCAATAGTACTAATTATAGGTGCTGGACGTTCGATAACGTTAAAAGTTTTTTTGGAACCACAAGAAGTAGCAATAGGTGAGCTAATATTCACAACATAATTTCCAATCGTAGAAACGGGAATGCTTTGAGTTATTTCCCCGCCCGGAGACCATAAATAATCTAGCCCCGAAATAGGAGCTTCGATTGTTACAGTTTTAGTTGGACAAAGAACAACCGTTTCATCATTAGGATCTATTTTGGTTATTTTTGCTACTACTGCAGTTCTTAAACTTGTACAATTTGCATCTGTCGCATCAACATAAAAAGGAGTGGTAATTGAAATACTTGGAGTTGTTATCATATTGCCAGTGCCTACTTGAGTTCCGCCTTTATCACTATCATACCAATTTAAAGTTCCTGAAGAGGCAACTGCTTCTAGCGAAACTGTTCCAGTATCACATCGAGTAGCAGGAGTTGTTGAAGTTATTGTTGGAACTGTTAAAACAGTAGCCGTAATTGGAGTTCGAGGAGTTGTCACACAACTGGATTCAGTAGCATCTACATAAAAAGGGGTGTCCGTGGTTATATCTGGAGTGGTGTAGGAAGTTCCTGTCCCTAATGAAGTTCCGCCAGTGAGTGAGTTATACCACTTTATAGTACTAGTTGCTGAGGCTGTTGCATTTAAGATCGCCTTTCCGCTTCCGCAAATGGGTGTTGGCGTTAGCGAGGAAGTAATACTTGGAGAAATAACCTTAGCAACCACTTCTATTCTTGGATTTAAAGGACAAGCTCCATTTGATGGATCTGTGAAATAGGAAGTTGTTGAAGAGATACTGGGAGAATAGGTATTTGCTATGGTTAGTAAAGTCCCGCCAGTTAGTGCAGTATACCATCTTATATTACCAGTAAAATTTTTGGGTTTAAGTGTAAGATTACCCGTAAAACAACGAGAAGCAGGTTCAAACTCAATTTTTGTGGGAATAGTAATGCTAGTACTGGCAGCAATTTGAAGTATAGGATCTACAGGCATTCCGCCATATTCTACGATATAGCCTCTAGATTGATTGGCTCCTGTTGGATCACCGTTGAGTCTCAGGTCATTCCAAGACCCTGTGATTCCGACTCCAGGAGCGGTGATATGAGCATAATCTTCTTCGCGACCCATAAATTGGTTTGGTTCGTTAGTATTCCAAAAAGCAAAATTGGGGCTAGATCCATTTACAAGTCCGTTCCAAAAAACAATTCCTGAACCTCCATTAGCAAGTCCTTCAGGACCAGTAACCCATTTCCAAACCCCTTCTGTTTGCGCATCGCTACCACCAATCCAACCAGTATCAGTTGATTGCGCACCAGTCAGTTGAGCTTCGTCAGCCGCTAAAATGGTAGCCAAATACCCTTTTAATCCGTAGTAGTTTCTGCCTTCTGCGGCTAATTTTGCATCCGTCCAACTGATCCCAGGACTCGAAACATATTCATAATAATGCTGGGTGGAGGGAAGATAATTGGCTTGACCAATAGTAATCGAAAAGGTTCTTGTTCCTGATGGTGCTGTTTCAGAATTGGAAAAAATGACATCTTTTAAGGCAGCTTCAAAATCGGTGTATAAAATTTTTAAGCCTGTAGGACTGGATAATTTTAGTTTTCCTGTATCAGGATCCCAACTGCGGAATATATTTTTACTTTGATGAAAAGTAGGATTCGCAAGTGATAACAAATCACTTCCAGAAACATAACCCGAAGAAATTTGCACATACATTTCCTCTGTGGCAGGTTCCGAAGGGTCATAAGTAATAGTTATATTTTCTTTGGGAGCTGGTGGAGGAATTATATTCAGCGATGATTTCACACAATAAATCTGGTTTCCTGATGCGGTAATTTTTGGGGGAGTTGCAGCTACTTTATTGCAATTATCAGAATAACTGGCTGTGGCGTCTTTTTTGTTTGACCAATTAGTGTCAGAATACGATTTGTTATCTACTTGTATGCATTTTAGGTTTGGGTTGTTTGTTAAATAAACAGTTGTGAGGTTTATGTTATTGCCATTTTTTAGATTAGCAGTAGTCAAGTTATTGTTTTCACAAAGCAAAATTTGTAATTTAATGTTTTTGGAAATATCAATGTCTTTTAATTTATTGTTGTAAATCGAAATTTTAATTAAAGAAATATTCTTAGAAAAATCTACACTTTTTAATTGACATCCAACAGCTCCAAATTCAGTCAAAGCAGTATTTCTAGTAATATCTAAAGAAGTAAAAAAATTACCACCACATGAGAGATATGTCAAGCTTATAAAATCTTCTATTCCTGTTAAGTCTTTAATATTTAAATCATGAACACTTAATACACTTATATTACTAATATTAGATGTAAGTACTTTTCCATCAATAGCACCACTATCAATCCCTTTGTCAATCAATGCTTTCTCAAAATTCACATCTGGAATTAAGGTGTCCTGAGCCAGTCCAATACAATTAGAGAGTAGTAAAACAAGAAAAAACAACTTTTTCATGACCAGTTTAGTTTCTTAAAAGATTACGTAAAATTAGTGAAGCATTTGAGTATAAAGAAGTGTTAATGAGTTATTTTGTGCCAAACTCCCTTCCCATTGGGGAGGGCTGGGGAGGGGCTGTCATTTTTTTAAACAAATCCCAAACTACAATTCCAGCACTGACAGCAATATTCAAGGAATGTTTAGTCCCCAATTGCGGAATTTCGATACAACCATCACAAATGGCAATGGCTTCTTGCGAAACACCATACACTTCATTTCCAAAAACTAGTGCATATTTTGTGTCTTTTTCAACTTCAAAATCTTGAAGGAAAACCGCGCTTTCTACTTGTTCTATCGCAAGAACTAATGTGCCTTCGTTTTTTAGATTCTCAATAACTTCTAGCACATTGTCATGGTGTTCCCATGTCACGGTTTCAGTTGCGCCAAGAGCTGTTTTGTGAATTTCTTTATTGGGAGGTGTGGCTGTAATGCCACACAAATATATTTTTTCGACTAAAAAAGCATCGGCTGTTCTAAAAACAGAGCCAATATTGTGTAAACTCCTGATGTCGTCCAATATTAATATTAAAGGTGTCTTTTCGGATTTTTTAAAGTCAGTAATAGATTTTCTATCGAGTTCGCTATTTTCTAATTTTCGCATATTTAGTTCCGTTTATTGGTCTCAAAAAGAGTTTAAAACTATGCACTTTTAGTGCATCTCCCTTTCAGGTTCTAAAAATTTAAACACGAATTTCACAAATTCTCACGAATTAATTTGTGAAAATTAGTAAAATTCGTGTTGAACTTATTGTACCTGGCAGACTTTCAGTCTACAAAACCAAACTGTGGACTTTCAGTCCATAGTGGTTTATTTACAAAAAAGGCTTCCTAATACTAGGAAGCCTTACTTAATTTGTATGAAAAAAATTTAGCTTTTTGTAGTTGGAGTAGCTGGTTCAGCTGGTTTTTTATTTGGATCAGGTAAAACTGTACCTTTAATGGTAAGTGTTTTAGTTGCTTGACCTTCGGCATTCGAAGTTACTGTTACTGTTTTTGTAAAAGCACCTTCTCTATTGGTGTCATATTTTACACCAATACTACCTTTTGCACCTGGAGCGATAGGCTCTTTTGGAGTGGTAGGAACAGTACAACCACAAGAACCTTGTGTGTTTGTAATAATTAATGGTTTGTTACCATTGTTAGTAAACGTAAACTTACGGTTTCCATCAGCATTGTGTTCGATAGTACCATAATCGATTGTTTCGTTTTCGAAAACCATTCCAGCACCAATTACTTTTGAAGCAGCAGCTGGTTTTGTAGCTTTAACGGCTGTAGTTGTTTTTTTTACGGTTTTTTTGATCTTTGCTGTTTCTTGAGCGTCAGTAAAAGATATAGCTAAAAAAGCTACTGATAGCAAAAGTATTTTTTTCATTTTTGTATTTATTTAAAATTAATAATTAATAGCAAATTTATATAAAAAATTGAATGTGCCTCTTAATTTTTCCTTAAAAATATTTTAAATTTTTGATTAACGTATTTTCATTTTAAAATATTTAAATTCGCTTTCTATAAAACTAAACATCAAATAGTGTCTTCAAAAGAAAAATTGGTCAAGGAAACCCCGTTAATGAAGCAATACAACGAAATCAAGAGGAAGTATCCTGATGCTTGTTTGTTGTTTCGGGTAGGCGATTTTTATGAAACTTTTGGCGATGATGCTGTTCGTGCATCCAAAATTTTGGGGATAACATTGACCAAAAGAGGCGCAGGTTCCGAAACTGAAACGGCGCTGGCGGGGTTTCCGCATCATTCAATCAATACGTATTTGCCAAAACTAGTAAAAGCTGGACTTCGAGTGGCGATTTGTGACCAGCTCGAAGATCCAAAAATGACTAAAACCATCGTGAAACGTGGAGTTACAGAGCTTGTAACTCCGGGTGTTTCGATGAATGATGAGGTTTTGCAGTCGAAGACTAACAATTTTTTGGCAGCTATTTATTTTGCCAATAAATCAATAGGAGTTTCATTTTTAGATGTTTCTACGGGCGAATTTCTAACCTCACAAGGGAATGCCGAATATATTGATAAATTGTTGCAAAACTTCAATCCAAGCGAGGTTTTGATTCCAAAAAACAACAAAAATGATTTCCGAGAAACTTTCGGAGAAGATTACCATAGTTTTTATCTCGAAGATTGGATTTACAAAGAAGATTACGCTTTCGAGACCTTGACCAAGCATTTTGAAACCGTCTCGCTCAAAGGTTTTGGAATCGAAGAGTTGAAAGAGGGAATTATTGCTTCGGGAGCGATTTTGTATTATCTGTCCGAAACCCAGCATAATAAAGTCCAACACATTACTTCCATTCAGCGCATTGCCGAAGATGCTTATGTTTGGATGGATCGTTTTACGATTCGGAATCTCGAATTGTACCACAGTTACAATCCCAATGCGGTTACACTTCTCGATGTTATTGATAAAACGCTTTCGCCAATGGGAGGACGATTATTGAAACGTTGGTTGGCTTTGCCGTTGAAAGATGCCAATAAAATTCGAAGCCGTCATCAAGTAGTTTCCTATTTGAAAGAAAATCAAAATGTGCTGAAAAACATTCAAAAGCAAATCAAGCAAATTTCGGATTTAGAACGATTGATTTCGAAAATTGCTGCCGCTAAAGTTTCTCCGCGTGAAGTCGTTTATCTCAAAGAATCCTTAGATGCCATTATTCCAATAAAAACTTTGGCTTTAGAAAGTCCACAAGAAGCCGTCAAAGTTATTGGCGACAGCCTGCACAGTTGCGATTTATTGCGCGAAAAAATTAAAACGGTTTTAAATCAAGATGCCCCTGTGGCTGTTGCCAAAGGAAATGCAATTGCCAAAGGAATCAACGCCGAATTGGACGAATTGCGAGCCATTTCGACCTCTGGAAAAGAATTCTTGGAAGGAATCGAAAAACGAGAATCGCAGGCAACTGGAATATCTTCTTTGAAAATTTCCTTTAATAATGTTTTTGGGTATTATATCGAAGTGCGAAATATGCACAAAGATAAAGTGCCTCCCGAATGGATTCGAAAGCAAACTTTGGTCAACGCAGAACGCTACATCACCGAAGAATTAAAAGAATATGAAACCAAAATTTTGGGTGCCGAAGAAAAAATTCATAAAATAGAAGCCGAGTTGTTCGAACAATTGGTGGCTTGGATTGCGACCTATATCAAGCCCGTTCAAATGAATGCGAATTTGGTAGCGCAATTGGATTGTTTGTGTTCGTTTACGCAATTGGCAATCGAAAACAAATATGTTTGCCCAGAGCTTGACGAAACTTTCGAACTCGAAATTAAAAACGGAAGGCATCCTGTAATCGAAAAGCAATTGGCAGTTGGAACGCCTTATATTGCCAATGATGTTTTTCTAGACCGAGAAACCCAACAATTGATAATGATTACTGGGCCAAATATGTCCGGTAAATCGGCTATTTTGCGCCAAACCGCTTTGATTGTCCTGTTGGCTCAAATGGGAAGTTTTGTCCCTGCGGACGGTGTGCGAATGGGAGTGGTAGACAAAATATTTACTAGAGTTGGAGCAAGTGATAATATTTCGATGGGCGAGTCCACTTTTATGGTCGAAATGAACGAAACAGCTTCTATCTTGAATAATATTTCGGACAGGAGTTTGGTGTTATTAGACGAAATAGGTCGAGGAACCAGTACCTATGACGGGATTTCCATCGCTTGGGCAATTGCGGAATTTCTTCATGAACATCCAGCAAAACCCAAAACCTTATTTGCCACACATTATCATGAGTTGAACGAAATGAGTGAATCTTTGCCTAGAATACAGAATTATAATGTATCAGTAAAGGAACTGAAAGATACTGTGCTTTTTATTCGAAAGTTAGTAAAAGGCGGAAGTGCACATAGTTTTGGAATACACGTGGCGAAAATGGCCGGAATGCCTCAAATTGTTATTTTGAAAGCGCAGAAATTACTCAAAAAACTAGAAAAAAATCATTCTAGCGATGCTTTGGTAGGCATAAAAGCCGAGAAGGATGATATGCAAATGAGTTTTTTTAATCTCGATGATCCTTTGTTAGAGGAAATTAAAGACGAAATTTTAAGTCTTGACATCAATACCATTACTCCAATGGAAGCGCTGATGAAGTTGAATGAGTTAAAAAAAATGATTACGAAGAAGTGATTTATATAAAAATGAATTCAATTACCGAGTCACCTTTAATCGCAATACTATGAGCAAATCAGAAAAAAAAACAACACCATTTTTAAAAGCATTAATTGTTGTATGCCTTTTAGTTAATACTTATTTCGCAGCCTGTTATTCCCAAAATTCGTCGGATGTTTCTATTTATGAAACCAAATTAGACCAAGAAAAAAATCCTATTGGCGTTGACAATGAAAGTCCCGAGTTTTCCTGGAAATTGAAATCAGATAAAAGGAACCGATATCAGAAAGCCTATCAAATTGTAGTTTGGTCAAAAAAGACAAAAGACACGTGTTGGAATAGTGGAAAAGTAATTTCAAACAGTACTATCCTGCGAAAATATCTAGGAAAACCTTTAGAATCTGTTACAGCTTATAAATGGAGAATACGGATTTGGGACAACAATGGAAAAATAAGTTCTTGGTCAACCGAAAATGATTTTTCGACCGGTTTATTAGCGGAAAAAGATTGGAAAGCAGACTGGATAAGTACTCCTGATTCTATTTACGCTCCCGTTTTTACAAAAAAATTCAGGATTGATAAAATCCCCGATTTAGCAAATGTTTTTGTGAATTGTCAGGGATATTTTGAGCTTTATATAAACGGAAATAAAGTTGGAAACGATGTTCTTTCACCAGCAGTTAGTAACTTTAAAACTGAAAATTACTATCTCGCTTATGATGTCAAGGATTTTCTAAGGATTGGAGAAAACACTATAGGTTTATGGACAGGACGTGGCTGGTATTCCGCAGGATTGCCCGGAGTTATCCATCAATCACCTGTTTTTCGTCTTCAAGCTCATTTATTATCAAAGCAAATTGATCTAATAATAGTTTCAGATACTACTTGGACAACATCCAACAGCAATATTAGTCAGATTGGGAACATGAGATGGAATAATTTGGGTGGAGAACTAGTCGACAATCGAATTTCTATGAATGATTGGGCAACCGATAAGAACAATAATAACAGAAAAAATGCCATTCGTATTGCAAAACCAACCGCTACTACAAAATCGCAAATTTGTAGACCAAACTTTATTTCTGAAAGTATCGCGGTTAAGAATATTTCGCAAATAGACAAAGATGTTTGGCTGATTGATTTTGGTAAAAATTTTACCGGTTGGATGAAGATGGACATTGAAAATCAGAAACTTGGCGATACAATTGACTTTATTTATTCCGATTTCTGTAACAAAAAGCCTGAAAAAAAATCTAAATACAAATGGGATTTTGGGAATGAATACATAAATCAAAGAGATGGCTACATCTCGTCGTCTTCAAAAAAGGGTGTGTTTTGTCCGAAATTTAACGTGCACGCTTTTCGTTATGTGATTATTCAGGGGTAAACCACAAACCTAAACTTAGCGATATTACAGGGTATATGATAGAATCTAATCTTGATGAAGTTGGCAGCTTTACCTCTTCTGACAAGGATTTGAATGCTATTTATGAGCTAAACCATTACACCTTTCGATGTTTGGATATTGGTGGATACTTTGTGGATTGTCCACATCGAGAGCGTTTGGGTTACGGAGACGGTCAAGTGGCAATCGAAACGGGAATATATAATTTCGAATTGGGGAATTTTTATAAAAAATGGGCTCAAAATTGGATTTCTGAACAAACTCCAAATGGAAAAATTCCAAATACAGCTCCTTCTCCCTACGGAGCAGGCGGAGGACCAGGCTGGGGTGGTACTGGAGTTGTTCTACCTTGGAAAATATATAAATATTATGGCGACACCACGTTTTTGAGTTCGTCTTATGATGCGATGGTGGGCTATGTCGATTTTTTGGAAACAAAAAGTAAAGATGGAATTCTAATGCATTACGGCGATGAAACTTGGGGGTTTATTGGCGATTGGGTACCTCCGGGCAAGGGAATGGATTCGAAAGATAAAGTGGGAAAAACTGAAAAAGAAGTATTTAACAATTGTTACAAGCTTTACTTATACGAAATTTTAGCAGAATCTGCCGGTGTATTGGGAAAAACCAATGATAGTGAAAAGTACAAAAACCTATCTGAAACTTTGAAAAATAAAATCCACGAACGCTATTATAACAACGAAAAAGGAATTTATGCAAACGGCGAACAATCGTATCTCGTATTTCCATTGTTAATGGACGTACCTGCAAAAGCCGAAAGAGACCGTGTTTTGACAAATCTTGTGAACGATATAAAAATCACCAATGATGGGCATCTCAATACAGGTATGCTCGGAACCTATTTTATGCTTCAATATCTTGTTGAAATAGGCCGCTCTGATCTTGTTTATTTAATGATGAAACAAAAGACTTATCCTGGTTGGGGTTATATGATTGCGCAAGGAGCAAATACCAGTTGGGAACAATGGAACGGCTACTGGTCTAATATTCATTCTTGTTTTACATCTGGCGGAGGTTGGTTTTTTACTGGAGTAGCTGGTATCCGTCAAATGGAAAAATCGGTGGCTTTTGAACATTTACTTATAGCTCCTCAATTAACAGATCTTATTAAAGAACAAAACACTAAATTCAATTCTCCCTATGGGAAAGTGGCTGTATCGTGGACACACAAAGGGAATGACACTTTGCAAATGGAAATTGAAATTCCGACTAACTCAAAAGCGGATATTATTTTGCCGGTTTCTGAGAATCAAGTGGTATCTGAATCTGGCAAGAATATCAATACTAATTCAGATATAAAGATAATTTCAAAAGAGGCGAATCAATTGCGTTTATTTGCCCCATCAGGAAAGTATGTTTTTGAAATTAGAAATAAATAAAGTTTTTAAAGTCATAAAAGAAGAATTTATTCTTTTATGACTTTAAAAACTTTATTTTGATGGGCAATTTTCACAAAATAAATTCCATTTGATAGATAAGAAAAATCATTGTTTGAAATGTTTTTCCCTTCAAATATCTTATTTCCTGAGCTAGAATATAATTCAAAACTATCCTCATTTACATTTGTACTCAAAATAATTTTTGATTGAAAAGGATTTTCAACAACATAAATTTCATCATTATTTTTCAGAAATGAATCAGTTGCTAATGTAGAACAGCTTATTCCCGTTCCGACCAAAGTTACCATTTGTGAACACAAATAATTATAATTCGAACTATCTGTTTCCGTCATTATGCCAGTCAATAAATTGGTTGTTTCGCTAGGATTTGTTGTCAAATTGAAAAATCTTTCGTTTCCGTTTGCAAATTTTATCAATTTATAAGTATCGTTTCTTATTGCCTTACCATCATTTGTGGAAGGTGTTACTTTAAAAAGTTCGGTAAATGCCCAGGGTCTGGCCGTTGTTTGTGTATTCAAAATTATCGGTAACAAACTTTTACTGTCAACTGTTGTAGTCGGAATTTGAGTTTGCCAATTGGTATTCCCAAACAATTCTAAAATAGTAGCAAATAAATCGGTCGTATTTACAACTGCGTTGCTCCCTCGGTTTGGACTGACTACATCTGGACCGGAAATAATAAATGGAACATTCACACCGCCTTGATAAATTGTTCCTTTGGAAGGAGAAGTTTGCGCAACAGAATTTTCATTGCCGTTATCTCCAATAAAAACAATATCGGTATTATCCCATTTTCCAGAACTAACCAAATAGTCAAAAAAGCGACCAATTTCGGTATCCATTGCTTCGGTCATTGCTTGAAAATAGGCTTTGGGATTAGCAGCGACATCAACAGAAGTTCCTGACAAGGTATTGTTTGTCAACAAATTTGTTGGGGGTAAGTGATAGGGTGTGTGCGGAGCATTGAAAGCCATTTGTAAGTAAAATGGTTTCGTAGGATTTGTTGATGCAAGATTTGAAAGATAAGCGATTGAATTATTCACAACTTCTGTGGTGGCATAATTAGTGGAAGTCGAACTTACGCCATTAGTTATTTTTGTCCAATTGCTATACCCTGTTATTGCGGCGCCTAATCCACCGGATAAATTACCCTCGTAGTGGTCAAAACCCAAGGTGTTTGGATAGCTATATCCAACGGGTCCAGAGGCGGTTACGTGCCATTTTCCGATACAGGCTTTTGCAATTCCGTTTGGAGAAAAGATATTCAAGACTTTTGGAATCGTATTTTCTGTTAAACTTAATTGAGGATTTGTGCCTCCTACCACATCGCCCACACCAGTTCTGAAACTGTAACGACCTGTCAATATCCCAGCGCGGGTAGGTGAACAAAGCGGATTTGACCACGCATTATTAAACACAATTCCTCGGGGCAAAAGTCGTTTTACATTAGTTAAGTTTACAGTTAGCGGAGAATGATCTGGATAAATATCGCAATATTCTTTGCCTAAATCATCTGCAATTATCAAAACTACGTTCCGTTGAGCACTGAGCTGAAAACAAACTATAGCAAAAAGAAGAGTTGTTGTTTTTTTCATTTTTTATATTATTCCATTTATTTTTTAAGTACAACTTTGTAGCTTTTGCTTTGTCCACGATCTGAAATTTTTACAAAATACACACCATTATAAACGGTGTCTGTTTCGATAATTGACAAAGTACTTCCTTGCAAAATTTTTGAGGTTTTTACAATTTGTCCTAGCTCATTAATCAATTCGACTTTTCTATCATTTTTAGCCATTTCGGTTTGGATAGCTATAAAATCTTGTGTTGGATTTGGATAAATAACCACTTTAGCATTCTCTAAATCAAAAGAGTCATTAGATAAATAAGTAGTTGTTCCGGTTGGAACTGTTGTAACTGCTGTAACTACTTTATTGCCATAAAATGTAGGTCCAACAACATACGGATAAGCAGAATTATGATTGGCATCTACAGTAGTAAAGTAACAATAGATTCCATTTGGGTATAAAGATGCCGGATACTCTGGCGTATTGCAAACTCTACCATTATGAACATCTAAAAAAGCAGCGTCGCCAGTATGCGAAACATATTCATAATCTTCTCTGAAATAGCCATTAAAGAAAGTTTGAGTGCCAACAACTTGCCCAACAGCGGGTCCATTAATTCTCGTAGTTTGGTTTTTCAATTGAAAACTCGATTTCATTCTTGTAATTGCACCTGTTCCGTTGGTATTAGCGTACCCATAAGCACCATAAATAGGAAAATCATCGTAAGCATATCCTAACAAAGGGGAGTGTTGTGAAGTATTGATAACATACAAGCCGTCAGAAGGGTAAGTGTCGCAAACGTTTGACAAAACGGTCAAATCTAATTTAAAAGCACTCGGATTTTGGTGATGGTGGTAATTTCCCATAGCCGGATGTGCTTTGGCACAATCAAAACCAGCTCTCTCGGCTGGAATTGCATCTCGATTCCAAGCTTGTGTTGTTCCCATTCCGCCCGGACAGGTTGGGTTTCCTGGTCCACCACAAAGAGCACCTGTTGTATTATTCCACGCTACGCCGTCTCGATAATCGTATAATGCCACGCCGTTAATAAAAACCCCAATATTCCCTCCCGTTGTTGCTGTAGGCGTTCCTGTATTTTGAGTTGGATTTAGTGTGACCTTGAAAATCTTGTTTTGAGCGGTCGCTATCGATGGATTTCCGTCTTGAAAAGGACCCGTAATGTATGCTGGAATTCCAGTTGCTGCGATATAAACATCTGTGGTATTATATTTTACGGATTGTACATTGGCCTGAACCGCATCAACAATGGGGGTTGAATTTCCGGTCACATAATGACGACCCGTTATTCCGGTTGTGTTTTGTAGCCAAGCTGTAATGGCTGGATTGGTTTGAGCATTTGATATAAATGCTACAAATAAACTAAAGAATACAATTGATTTTTTCATTTGAATGTGGTTTTAGGTTATTTTTTAGACGAAATCCTTTCTTTATTCGTGCGAAAAAAATTAATTATTTTCTTTCGGATACGAAAATCTTGGATTAAATAGAAATTCAGTGTCGGTTAAAGTCTTTAAAAAAGCAACAATCTCTGTTCTTTCATTATCAGAAAGACGCATTGGCTTTTGCAATTGCTTGGATAAAGTTTTGCTTTTTTGAATTCCTGAATTGTAATGTTTGACAACTGCTGTCAAGGTTTTGAATCGTCCATCGTGCATATACGGAAAGGTAAATTCTATATTTCGCAAGCTAGGTACTTTAAATTTTAAGGAATCGTTCGGGTTTTGAGTAATTTTCATTCGTCCAAAATCATTCAATGTCGTATCTACAGCCAAACCATTATTTTCAAATTTAGTACTGGTAAGTAAAGGCTCGATGTGGCAAGAAGCGCAATTTGCCTTAAACAAATTATATCCCTTTTGTTCTATTTCGGTAAACTTTAGTTCTTTTCGCATTACTTTATCGTATTTCGAATTAGCTGTTGTTAGCATTAGAACAAATTGCGAAATTGCTTTTAACAATAGTTGTCCTGTGATTTTTTGGGTTCCAAATGTTTTTTCAAATAAGGCTTGGTATTTTGCGTTTTTTTGAAGTTTAGAAACCACATTTTCTAAAGTTTCATTCATTTCAACTTCGCTGGTTATTGGCGCGATCGCCTGAACATCAAGATGATTCACCCCTCCGTCCCACATAAACGTCTTGTTCCAAGCCAAGTTTTGTAGGGTCAATGTGTTTCGAGTGCCAATTTTACCTTCGATTCCGTGGCTCAAATCGTGGTCAACGTGTGTAAAACCGGTTTGTTGCAAATGACAACTCGCGCACGAAATGGTGTTGTCTTTGGATAAAATGGGATCATAAAATAACTGTCGCCCCAATTGAAAACCTTCTTCAGTTAATGGATTTTTCTTGAAATCGTAGGTTGGTTTTGGAAAACCTCTTGGAATATCGAAATAAAGTGGAGTTGTTTCTATCCAATAAAAACCTATTGAAATTACGATTCCTAAAAACAAAAAAAGATATTTGAATTGGTCTTTCATTCTAATCGAAACATATTTTTAGAAAAGGCTGCCATTTGCATGCCTTCTACTCCGGGAATCATTATGGTGTGTTTTTGTTTTAAATCAATATTTTCAAATAAATTCGCCAAATCAACAGCTAAATTCAAGTTGTCATTTCGATTTACGTTTTCATTATAATTTAATTCAATGGCTCGCATGGCGTAATTTGGTTTTTGATAACCACCAATATGAAACTGAAACCCATTTTTTCGGGTTTTGCAACTTGTACTTCTGCCTTCAATTTTCATGTTGATGTACCCACTTTGCCATGCCCAATACATGCCGTTTTGTAAATCTAAATCTTCGGATAATGCTCCTGAAACACTCGATAAACTATCAATTCCGATGTTAAATTGTATTTTAGATATATTTTTATTGGTTTTTTTGCCAATTGGAATTTGCAAGGATTCCAGTTTTTCAATATCAATTAAATGATGTTTTTTTTGAAGGGAAAAAGTTGTTTTGTCATTATATTGAATTTCGATTTCAGAAAGGTAAAACTTAAATACGTTGATTTGTAAAGTGTCGTTTCTTGAAATATAACTTTTATTTAATTCTAAAATTTGGTCTTTAAATTTCAAATTAATTTTTAAATACACAGAATCCTTTTGAGCTTGTGCCAACGAACTCTGGAAAAATAACATTCCAATTAAAAAACTAAAAATGATAGATTTAGTCATTTCTAGGCCTTTGTTTTTTTGAAAATATTTGAGACAGTTCTGTAGTAAGAATATTAAAATCAGCAATCTGCTCGTCTTTACAAATACTTTTAATGTCTAAATAATGATTAAAGTGTACGTTTTCTATTTGGTTTTGTTGCTTTGAAATCAAATGAATCAAACTGTCTTTTTTTGCTTCGTTGATTGTATTGGTATTCAACAACTGATACAATTCGTTTTTAGTACTGTTTATTGCATCATTCAAAGTTCTAATTTCATGTCGATGGTCATCAATTTTAGTTTCGTAAAGAGCTATTTGTTGCTTGTCAAAATGTAGTTTTTCGATAATTATTTCTTCTGGCATTCTCTTTTCGAAACCTTTATTTGAAAAGATAAAAAAACAGACCAAGCCGATATTCAACAATACTAGACTTACTATCAAAAAAGTTAAGAGCTTAATTTTGTTCATTTTGCTAATTATAAAGTTGGTTATTGTTTATAATAGAATTCGCTAATAATTCTGAATCAGAGATTTTTTTATTGGAATTCGAAATCACAAAAGCAACATTCAAAGATACTAGAAGTGCGATTGAAGCTGCTGCAACCCAAATCCATTTCGTTGCTATCGTGTTTTTATTATTTATTGATCTTTGAATTCTTGAAAATAACAAATCATTCGGTTCCACTTTTGTAATTCCGTTGGTGCTACTCAAAATCTCGAAAATAAAATTCTCTTGGTTCATAATTAGTTAGACGTTTTAAATTATTTTTTCTTGTGATATTCTTGAAATTTATTTGAAAGTTTTTCTCTTAAAGTTGATTTTGCTCTAAATACAAGCGATTCTACTGCTGAAATACTGACTTGCATAATTTCCGCAATTTCAGGATTACTCAAGCCATCGATTTTCGAAAGTATAAAAGCCGTTTTCTGATTTTCATTCAATTCATTGATAACCTTAAACAAAACGGCTGCGTTTTCTTTATTTTCTAATATAATACCTGGATGTTCAAAATTGGATGTATTTAAAATTTCGAATTCATTTCGAGACTTTTTTCCAAAAACAAAAAAACGTTTTTGACTATTTTTATGTTTGATAAAATCCAAGCATTTATTGATTGTAATGCGATAAATCCAAGTTTTGAGAGTCGATTTTTCTTTAAATTTTGATATGGATTCGTGTAACTGGACAAATACATCTTGTGTAATTTCTTCGGCATCTTCTATGTTTTGCAAATAATGGAGTGCAACGTTATAAACTAAGGCGTTGTAGTTTTTGTACAAGGTTATAAAGTTTTGCGAGCTAATCATCTAAGAAATATAATAGCGTAAGAATACGAAAAATCTAAAATGGTTTACTGTTTTAACTGAATATTTTAAAATGTATTTTTGAATTTTAATCCAAATCTTTAGAAATCATAATCTTATATAATTTATCGATTTTTTTTAAACAAAACCCTTGTGTCGTTAAATTAATATCTTACATTTGCACTCGCAATACAAAATAGTATTGGCATGCCTAAAATATTGAATTGCGAAAATAGCTCAGTTGGTAGAGCGCGACCTTGCCAAGGTCGAGGTCGCGGGTTCGAGCCCCGTTTTTCGCTCAAAACCATACTGCTTAGTAGGCTTTAAATTGATTTTCAATTAAGTTTAAAAACGAAAAGCAAAATGCTCGGATGGTGAAATTGGTAGACACGCTGGACTTAAAATCCAGTGAACAGCAATGTTCGTGCGGGTTCAAGTCCCGCTCTGAGTACTCTTGAAAACCGTAAAGATTTAATTGTTAATTCTTTGCGGTTTTTTTATGTCTTGTTTCTAAAATGAATCACTCTTAGAATGAATCCTAATAATTATAAAAATATAAATTTTCAGGATAGATCAAAAAAAAAGCTACGCAATGCGTAGCTTTGTTTTTTCTGTAATTTTTAAAAATTACTCAGCAGCAGGTGCAGCAACAGCAGTTGTGTCAGTAGTTGTAGTATCAACAACTACAGCAGTAGTATCAACAATTACAGCAGTAGTGTCAACAGCTACTTCTTCAGCAGGAGCTTCAGCTTTTTTACAAGATACAACAGTCAAAACGGCAACAACAGCTAAACTTAAAAGTACTTTTTTCATCTTATTAATTATAAAAGGTTAATTATTAATTCGTGGCAAAGATATAAATTTTTTAATAGTTAAAATATTTTTTTACTTTTTTTTTAAATAAAATCACTCTTTTTTATTGATGTTTTGTTTGAAAATGCGACTATAACGTTATAATATTAATATATCTTCAACAGAATTAGTCAAAGTTCTGCTAAAAATTGAATTATTACGTTAAATTCTTTGAAATATGATTTACAATAATTGCCGTCGCTCCCTGATTCATTTGGACAAAAGTGCTACAAATATGCCCTTTTTCATTTCGGATAGCATCATTTGAAATTAAATTGGAGAAAGCGTCTTTAAGTTCATTAAGATTAGAAACGGAAACACAGCCATCAAGGTTTATTAATGCTATAGCTTCGGCAAAGTGAGAAAAGTTTGAACCTATTACGATTGGTATGCCAAAAGTAGCGGGTTCTAATAGGTTATGAACACCTGGATTACCAAAACCGCCTCCAACATAAGCAATTTCGGCATAACTATAAATTTTAGTCAAAATCCCTATGGTGTCGATAATGAAAACATCGTAATCAGCTAAATTTTTTATTTCCTTTTCCGAAAATAAAACTACTTTTTTAGTAATAGAATTTTTCAATTCATCAATTTGAGAGTCTTTGATAGTATGCGGTGCAATGATAAACTTTACTTTTTCGGTGGTTTTATTGATGTAATCAACCAGTAAACACTCATCTTTAGGCCATGAACTTCCTACCACAATCGTTAAAGTATTGTTTTTAAAGTTTTCAATAAAATCTAATGAGTTGTCTTTTTCTAAAATAGATGCCACTCTATCAAAACGCGTATCGCCAGAAATGGCTACATTGGTTTTATGGAGTTTCAATAATAGCGTTTTTGATCTTTCATTTTGAACAAAAAAATGGGTGAAAGCATCCAATGCTTTTCTGTAGAATCCGCCATACCATTTAAAAAACATCTGGTTTTCTCTAAATATCCCAGAAATTAGATAAGTAGGGGTCTTGCGTTTTTTTAGTGCGTTCAAGTAATTGGGCCAAAATTCATATTTAATAAAAAATGCCATTTCTGGCTGAACCAATTTCAAAAACCGAGAAACATTTTTTGTAGTATCTGAAGGTAAATAGATAGTGATGTCGGCCATCAAATTGTTTTTTCTGACTTCATAGCCCGAGGGTGAGAAAAAACTAATAAGGATTTTGTGGTCTGTGAATTTTTCTTTTATTTTTTCAATTACGGGTAATCCTTGTTCATATTCGCCTAGTGAAGCAGCATGAAACCAAATAACTTTATCATTTGGTTTTATTTTATCTTGCAAAATTTCAAATACAGTTTTTCTTCCTTCAACAAAAAGCTTGATTTTTGGACTGAATACGGCGAAGATTTTCAATAAAAAATCCGCAATCTGAACTATTAGATTATATAAAAAAAACATATCGAAATTTTTCTGAGGCTAAAATACGTTTTCTTTTAAATATCTATAAAATCATTCTGCTAAAATCCTTATTTTTGCCTTGAACGTAAAACTTTGTGTGCTTTGTGATTTGCTTAGTGTGCCTTGTGGTTAAATAAAGTTAAATGAAAAAAATTCAAATGGTTGACTTAAAAGGTCAATACGAAAAAATAAAAGACACTGTAAATACTTCAATTCAAGAAGTTTTAGATACCAACGCCTATATAAACGGACCTTTAGTTCATCAATTTCAAAAAAATCTTGAAGAATACCTTGGGGCTAAACACGTAATTCCATGTGCCAACGGAACCGATGCTTTGCAAATTGCTATGATGGGTTTAGATCTGAAGCCTGGAGATGAAGTTATTACTGCCGATTTTACTTTTGCAGCCACTGTCGAAGTTATTGCATTGTTACAACTCACACCTGTTTTAGTAGACGTGGATTTGGTCAATATGAATATTTCGATTGAGGCGATAAAAAAAGCAATTACACCAAAAACAAAAGCCATTGTACCTGTTCATTTATTTGGGCGTGCTGCTAATATGGAAGCGATTATGGCTATCGCAAAGGAACATGATTTATACGTGATTGAAGATAATGCACAGGCTATAGGTGCCAATTGTAGGTTTTCTGATGGGACTAAAAAGAAAGCTGGAACAATTGGTCATGTAGGTTCTACTTCTTTTTTTCCGTCTAAAAATTTAGGTTGTTATGGAGATGGTGGTGCTATTTTTACCAATGATGATGCATTAGCCCATAAAATTAGAGGAATAGTTAACCACGGAATGTATGAGCGATATCATCATGATGTAGTGGGAGTAAATTCAAGATTAGACAGTATTCAAGCGGCAGTTTTGAATGCAAAATTACCGTTCTTAGACCAATACAATTCGGCTCGTCAAAATGCAGCCAGAAAATATTCATTGGCTTTTGAAGGGCACAAAAATATTATTGCGCCAAGTATTTGTGACATTTGTGATTGCCACATTTTTCATCAATACACACTTAGAATTATTGATGCCGATAGAAACGGACTAATGCAACATTTGCTTGATAAAGGAATTCCTTGTGCTATTTATTACCCAATTCCGCTTCATTTACAAAAAGCCTATTTGGACCCTCGTTACAAAGAAGAAGATTTTCCAGTGACTAATCTGTTAGTGAAAGAGGTAATTTCTTTGCCAATGCACACTGAATTAGATGACGATCAAATCCAGTTTATTACAGATTCTGTTTTAGAATTCTTAAATTAAGAATGATTACAGAAAACCTTTAATATACTAAATAAAATGCCCCTAAAAAATTAATTATTTTTTAGGGGCATTTTTAATTTATAAAGTTTAAGTCCTTTATTATTATATAGCGATTAAATTTCTGCTTGCTGGTAGTCTAAAATATATTTCAAAGAAAATGACTTTCGGTTCTTAAAAAGAAAACACGAATTACACAAATTTAAACCAATCATTTGGTGAAAATTTGTGTTTAATATCGGTTTTCAGAAAGCAGACTTTCAGTCTACAAAACAAAATCGATGAACTTCAAAGTTCAAAGCAGTTTATTTTTTTATAGATTCTTTTAGTTTTTTTGCTGTTTCTTCCATTTTTGTAGCACCACTTAACTTTAAGCTATCTACTCTTGATAAAGTTTTAGATTTTACACTATCCAATTTCGCTTCGGCTTTGACTTTAGCCGAATCAATTGCTGCTGTCAGCTCTAGCTTAACAGCCTCTTTTGCATTATCTAAGTGTTCTTGTGTTGTTTCTTTACAAGAAATTAAAATTACAGCTAGTGTTATTGTGAAGATTATTTTTTTCATAGTATTTTTTTTAAAAGTTAGTAGTTACGGCTTCTCTATCAATTTTACCAATCAATCCTGACAACACTTTTCCTGGACCCACTTCGGTAAATAAAGTGGCGCCATCGGCAATCATTTGTTGTACGGATTGTGTCCATTTTACAGGAGCTGTCAATTGGATAATTAAGTTTTTCTTTATTTCGGTGGCGTCAGAGACTGCACTAGCGGTTACATTTTGGTATACCGGACAAATAGGAGTAGAGAAAGTTGTTGCTTCAATGGCTGCGGCGAGTTCTTCTCTTGCTGGCTCCATCATCGGGGAGTGGAAAGCGCCTCCAACAGGTAAAAGCAAAGCTCTTTTTGCACCGGCTTCTTTCATTGCTTCACAGGCTTTTTCAACCGCCGAAGTCTCTCCTGAAATCACTAATTGACCGGGACAATTATAATTGGCAGCTACCACAACACCGTCAATTGAAGCGCAAACTTCTTCAACGATGTTGTCTGCAAGTCCTAAAACGGCAGCCATTGTTGATGGTTTTATTTCACAAGCTTTTTGCATCGCTAATGCTCGTTGCGATACTAATTTTAATCCGTCTTCAAACGACAAAACACCATTGGCAACTAAAGCCGAAAATTCACCTAACGAATGTCCCGCCACCATTTCTGGCTTAAAATCTTCTAGAGTTTTGGCTAAAATTACCGAATGTAAAAAAACCGCTGGTTGGGTCACTTTGGTTTCTTTCAATTCTTCGGCGGCGCCCTCAAACATAATATCTGTAATTCGAAAACCTAATATTTCATTGGCTTTTTCGAAAAGTGATTTTGCCAATTCGGAGTTTTCATATAAGTCTTTGCCCATTCCTGTAAATTGCGCTCCTTGCCCTGGAAATACGTATGCTTTCATTTATTTGATTTAAAGTTTAAAATAATTGGTTTTTGTTGAAAAGCAAAAATAGTATTTTAATTATAAATCGACTGAATTTACGATTTCTAGTAATTGACTTTTTAAATCGACATCGATAATTCCTTTCTCAGAATCAAAATTAGCCCCGAAACTAGGTAATGAAAAACTCCCTTTCATAACTCCGCCTTGAAAAGGAAAACGACTTTTGGCAATTTCTAAGACGGTTGCGCCGCCTCTTGGTCCGGGAGAAGTTGATAATAATAACATTGGTTTTTCTTGAAACGTTTTGCTATTAATTCTAGAACTCCAATCAAAAATATTCTTGAAAGCAGCAGAATAAGCTCCATTATGTTCGGCAAATGAAATGATGATTAAGTCTGAATTTCCAATTTTAGCATAAAAATCCTGAGCTAGTTGCGGAATTCCAGTCGTTGATTCTTTATCAACCGAGAAAATTGGCATTTCGTAATCGTTTAAATCCAAAATTTCAATTTGGGAATTTTCGAATTGATTGGCCACATAAGTAGCTAATTGTTTGTTGATGGAAGTCTTGCTTGACGAAGCTCCAAAAGCGAGTATTTTTTTCATTATTTAAAATAGAATTAGTTCATAGGAATTTCCATTATCAAAAATTTAGAATCGGTAGTGGCTTTGATTTCAATTTCATTGGTTTCCCAAATCCCAATTGCATCTCTTTTTTCGAGTGTTGTACCACTTACTTCAATTTCACCATCAATATTGATGATGTAAAATCCGTTTCCTTCTTTTTTTAGAGCAATATTTTTAGAAAAGTCTTTGTCAAAATCACTCAGATAAAACCAAGCATCTTGATGAATCCAAACGCCAGCATCATCTGCATTTGGAGAAAGAATTTGAGCAAAATTGTTTTTTTGTTCAACAGCATCCAAAGTAATTTGTTGGTAGCGAGGTTCCACATTTTTTGTTCTTGGGAACAACCAAATCTGGAATAATTTGGTTTGTTGGTCGGCATTCGGGTTGAATTCGCTATGTCTAATTCCAGTTCCAGCACTCATCACCTGTACGTCGCCAGTTTTTATGGTTTCGGCATTGCCCATACTGTCTTTGTGCGCCAAATCGCCCTCAAGAGGAATGGTAATGATTTCCATATTGTCGTGTCCGTGTTCACCAAAACCCATTCCAGCGGCAATGGTATCGTCATTTAAAACTCTTAAAGTTCCGAATTGTACTCGGTCAGGATTGTACCAACTGCCAAAACTAAAACTATGATAAGCGTTTAACCATCCGTGATCTGCATGACCTCTTGAATCGGCTTTATGTAATATTGAATTTTTCATCTTAAATAAATTTAATAATTAATATGATACAAATTTATGTACAATGAAAATAAAAGTAACTTAATGTAGATTAAGAAAATAGTGTTCAGTGTTCAGAAAATTAGTATTCAGTTATATAGTGCTCTAAAAAAAATCTAACTGACCACTGATTACTTCCTCAAAAGTTTACTTTTCATCTTACTAAAAAACTCTGGCGTAACCCCTATATAAGAAGCCAACTGTTTTTGAGCAACTTTTTGAATTAAATCGGGGTATTTTTTGCACATTTTTTCAAAGCGTTCTTCAGCGGCTAAACTCAAATTGTCCATCAATCTTTCTTGGTAAGCTACCAAAGAATTTTCGGCTAAAATCCTGAAGAAACGTTCCAATTTTGGTATTTCTTGGTAGAGTATTTCTTGGTTTTCTTTGGATAAAATTACAACTTCGGCATCTTCTAAAACCTCAATAAATAAATTACCTGGTTTTTGAGAGAGCAAGCTGTACATATCGCCAATCCACCAACCGCTGCAGGCAAAACTCAAAACATGTTCTACAATATTGTCATTGATATTGAAACTTCTAAGTACTCCCGAATTAACAAAATAAGAGTTTTTACACACTTGACCCGAGTGGAGTAAAATAGTTTTTGATTTAAAGGTTTGGGTTGTTGTTTTAGACAAAAAAAGGACTTGTTCCTCAGGAGAAAGTTGTATGTGTTTTGCTAGATTGTCTAAAAGTAACGACATGATTTTTGGGTTATTTTTCTTCGGGCAATAATCTAAAAGCAGTTACTTTGAAACGATTTTTTATAATTTTTCCTGTTACTTCTGCGTTTCTAATGGCATTGCAAAAACCATCCTCTTTGTGTGCATCGCCATGAGAATCGATAGCTGTACCATCAACAAAATAGCATTTTCCGTCAATGCGAACAGCTAAGTCACAACCTTTTTTTTTGGTCATTCCAAATTGGCATTGACCACAAGACACTTCCACTATTTGAGGTTTAGTTTGCTTTTTTTTGTCTTGAGCGTGCACAAAACTTAATGAAAAAATGAATAGTAAAGATAAGAGTGTTTTTATTTTTATATTTTTCATGCGTTACTGTTTTTTGTGTTTTAATGAAAGTGATCCTCTTCGATTTCAAATTCGGCATCTTTTTCCCAAATTTCCATTTCACAAGGTTTACAATTGAATTTGAGTTTGTATTCTAATTCCCCTTGTTTTAATACTAAAGGTTCTTTGAGTTTGGTTTCCATCGTGTCTTTGTGGTATTTTGGGCATTTTTCCAGTTCGTATTTAATGCAATATTTGGTGGTCATTACCCGCGATTTTCCTGGATCCCATTGCAATTCGAATGCCTTTTCTATTTCGGTTACACCATGACGCTCATAAAATTTACGGGCTAGTTTATTCGAAACATTGTACATGAAATCTAATTTTTCTTCTGGATAAGGATGCGAGGTTTTGACCATTTGATGTTCTTCACGATAGTAATTTTCGAGACGAATTTCGGATAATTTTTCGTAAACTGTTCTTCGCATTTCGTTGATTTTAGAAATAGGAATAAACCAATTTTCCGAAAAATTAATTCTTATTTCAGTATTGGTATAAGGAGTAAATCCAGTTTTAGCCAGATTTATTTTGAAATTATCTTCGATAGATTCATTGTTTTTTGTCCTTTCTTTTGGATGAACCAAATGGATTGTACTTGCATTTCCATCTTCATCGGTGGCAGTAAGTACAAAACCGTTTTCGTTTTCGGTTAGTAACAAAGTAGTACTTATTTTTCGCACGGCGCTATCTTCTCTTTCTACAATTTTGATAAAAGCTGTATCGTTATTTCGATAGATAAAGGTATCGGGTTTTATTTCTTTGAGAACATTAGGATACGCCAAACCATTTTCGGCTTTGTTAACATATATTCCGTCGGCTTCGTTATTTTCGTTTATAAAGCAAAGTCCGTCACCATTATTTAGTAGTTCGCCATTTTCAATTTGGTAAGCATTTCCAATGGTTTTGATGAGTTTTCCAATAAATTGCCCTTTCGATTTTGGACTTTCCCAAGAGCCAATAGCTTGGTGTCTTTCGTTGACAAAATAATCGGTATATCCTCGATTGAAACTTTTGTTCAAAGCCGAATCGAAAGTGAAAGTACAGCTTCCAGAAGAGGCTTTGGTGTATTTGTCTTTTCCATTTCCTTCAAGAAATGCGTCAAGTTTTTGTCTTAAATAAGAAACATTGTTTTTTACATAGACAATATCTTTCAATCGACCTTCGATTTTAAAGGAACAAACTCCAGCTTCAATTAGATTTGGAATTTCATCCGAAACATCAAAATCTTTGATCGAAAGCAAGTGGCTGTTTTTGATTAAAGTTTCGCCGTGACCGTCGATGAGGTTATAGGGTAAACGGCAGTTTTGAGCACAAGAACCTCGATTGGCAGAGCGTTCGCCATTGGCAACACTCATATAACAATTGCCGCTAAAAGAAACGCAAAGTGCTCCAGTCACAAAAAATTCCAATTCGACATCGCTTGCAGTACTGATTTCTTTAATCTGGTGTAGGTTTAATTCCCGAGCCAAAACCACTCGTTTCATTCCCGCATCTTTCAGAAATTTGATTTTATCCGCATCCCGATTATTAGCTTGGGTGCTGGCGTGCAAAACTATAGGAGGTAAGTCCATTTCCATAATCGCCATATCTTGTACAATTAGGGCATCGACACCAATGTTGTACAATTCCCAAATCATTTTACGACAGGTTTCGAGCTCGTTGTCGTACAAAATAGTATTGATTACCACAAAAACTTGAGCGTAAAATAAGTGCGCATATTTTACCAAAGCAGCTACATCTTCAATAGAATTCGTGGCGTTGGATCGTGCGCCAAATTGTGGTGCGCCAATATAAACTGCATCGGCACCACTATTGATGGCTGCCATTCCGTGAATTAAATCTTTAGCGGGAGCGAGTATTTCTATTTTCTTTTTTATCACTTGATGGTCTAAATTAGTATAACTGTATGAGTTTATGCTTTTTTAAGAATTGCCTACAAAGTTCCTATAAATAATCAAAGAATTCTAATTCAGGTTTGTTTTTTTTAAAGTTTATTGTTTTTTTGGATTTTCAACTCAGGATTATTTTTTTTAAATACTAAACGATTATGTATTTCGTTATGAGTTTATTAGATGCTGTTTTTAGGTTTATAAAAATAATATTTTTTTGAATTATTTTTTTTTCACTTTTAAACCTTTTGTTTTTTTTAGAATCAAATACTTGAACCTTTAAATTTATATATTATGAAAACCAAATTTTTATTAGTTGCGTCCTTAGTTTTATTTGCTTTTTTTATGAGTTGTTCTTCAGACGAGACAACCGAAACCGAAGCTGTTTCAAAAATAATTACAACGGATGATGCCATTATCAATTCAGAAATTGATGCTTCTGTGGATGATGTTTCCCTAATTGTTGAAGACCAGTTTTCTGTGCAACAAAGTAGTTTAACCCGAACTGCTGAACCTCCAAAGAGTATCTTACCGCTTTGTGCTACAGTTACTACTGTTGCCGGTACCGATTCTTATACCAAAACAATCGATTTTGGAACAGTTGGTTGTACTATGCCAAATGGAAATATGTTGAAAGGAAAAATTATTATTATTTTTTCTAAAAATGCTACTACACCTTCAAGATCTATTTCTTACACCTTAGAAGGGTTTTATCATAATGACAAATTGATTGAAGGAAATAAAACCATTACTCACGAAAAGAAAAGTACGGATTTATTAGAGACTGTTCATCCTGTAACTACTCATTTAATTGATGTTACAGTTACTTTTGCAGACGGAAAAATTTACACAAGAAAAGGTACTCATGTTCGTGAAATGACCGAAGGATTTGCTACTTTGGGTAATTGGGAAGATAATGTTTTTATGGCAACTGGAAACCATATCACAAATTTTCCAAATGGTTCTATATTTACTACAACCATTCAAACGCCACTGGTTTTTAAATCGATTTGCAGAAAACCTTTTCCAGTACAAGGAGTGGTTGAAATTAATAAAAACGGTGGAATAGCTACATTAGATTATGGAAATGGTGAGTGTGATAATTTAGCTACTATGACCACAGGAGGAGTGACCAAAGAAATAGAATTGAAGAGAAATAATAAATAATGAATAGAAGTGTTTTTACAAAAAAACGTCCCAAATCGGGACGTTTTTTTATGCTTCTTTATTGGCTAATTGCCCACAAGCAGCATCAATATCTTTTCCACGACTTCGACGTACTTTAACTACAATTCCTGTAGCTTCTAGTGCTTTGATGTAGGTATTTATAGATTCTTCGGACGCTTGTTGAAACTCTCCATCATCGATAGGATTGTATTCTATCAAATTGACTTTGCAAGGCACATATTTACAAAACTTTACTAAAGCATCAATTGAGGCTTGGTCATCGTTAATTCCTTTCCAAACGACATATTCGTAGGATATTTTACATTTGGTTTTTCGGTACCAATATTCAAGAGATTCTCTCAACTCAACCAAAGGGAAATTGGAGCTGAAAGGCATAATTTTAGACCGAATTTCGTCTATCGCAGAGTGCAATGAAACCGCCAATTTGAATTTTACTTCGTCATCTGCTAACTTTTTTATCATTTTGGGAATTCCCGATGTAGAAAGCATAATACGTTTTGGAGACATTCCCAAACCTTCGTTGGAGGTAATCATTTCAATAGCTTTCATCACATTATTATAATTCATGAGTGGTTCGCCCATGCCCATAAAAACAATATTCGACAAAGGATGGTTGTAGTACAAACGGCTTTCTTTATCGATTGCAATTACCTGATCGTAAATTTCGGCGGGCTCTAGATTTCGCATTCTTTTTAGTCGTGCCGTTGCACAAAAATTACAATCTAAACTACAACCCACTTGGCTAGAAACACAAGCTGTTGTTCTGGTATTTGTGGGTATTAAAACACTTTCTACGACTAACCCATCGTGCAAACGAACGGCGTTTTTTACGGTTCCATCTTCGGAGCGTTGGATGGTATCTACATTAATATGATTGATGACAAAATGATTTTCGAGCATGGCTCGTGTTTCTTTTGAAACATTGGTCATGTCTTCAAAATGATGTGCGCCTTTACTCCACAACCATTCGTATACTTGATTGCCACGAAAAGATTGCTCTCCATTGGCAACAAAAAACTCCCGTAATTCTTCTTTAGATAAGGCTCTAATGTCTTTTTTCTCCATTTGCATGTCGCAAATTTAAGGACTATTTGTTGATTTATTTTATCAATTCAGATAAATGCTCGTGAGTTGATTTGATAATTTGATAACTTTGACAAAAATAATAGTAAATGCATTTCATTTCCCAAGAATTAGAAGATTACATCGCCAATCATTCCCAAAACGAACCCGAATTACTCAAAGCATTAGATAAGGAAACCTACCAGAAAATTTTGTTGCCACGAATGTTGAGCGGGCATTTTCAAGGAAGGGTTTTGAGTATGCTCTCCAAACTAATTCGTCCTCAAAACATCCTTGAAATCGGCACTTATACGGGCTATTCGGCATTGTGCTTGTGTGAAGGAATGCAAGAAAATGGAGTGCTTCATACCATTGACATCAAAGAAGAATTAGTCGATTTTCAGAGAAAATATTTTGACAAATCGCCTTGGGGAAACCAAATTACGCAACATCTTGGCGAGGCTATAAACATTATTCCAACGCTTGATTTGAAATTTGATTTGGTTTTTATCGATGCCGACAAAGAAAATTACATCAATTATTTTGAACTAATTATCCCTAAAATGAACAAAGGAGGAATTATTCTTTCGGACAATGTGTTGTGGAGCGGCAAGGTCTTAGAACCTCTTCAAAAAAATGACATCAGTACCAAAATAGTATTAGAGTACAACCTTTTATTAAAAAACGACCCAAGAGTAGAAACTGTTTTATTGCCTATCCGAGATGGAATTTCGGTTTCGAGAGTTATTTAATTTGTATTCGAGTAAGAAAATAGGAATACATTTTATAAAAAAAAATTCCTGTAAAGATTCCAAATAGATAGCCTGTTACAATATCACTTGGATAATGAACTCCAAGATAAATTCGGCTGTAAGCAAAAATCAAGGGATATAAAAAAATCAAAAAAATATACTTGTACTGTTTTTTCAATACTAAAAACAAAAAAGTCATAGATGCCATTGAATTTGCAGCATGACCTGAAAAAAAACTAAATGTTTTAGATTGATGAACAATACGAATTATATCTTTAATTTCTGGATTATTACAAGGCCTAAGACGCTCAAAAGTAATTTTACAGAACTCTACCGACTCGTTACAAACCAATAACAATAAGGCTATAAAAAAGATAACGATTCCGAGATTTTTTAAACCTATTTTTTTGAAAATTAAGTAACCTAGGAATATGAAAAATGGAGCCCAGTATGCTTGTTTTGTAATGATTAACCAAAGACCGTCAAAGGCTGGAGAACCTAGACTGTTTAAATAAATGAATAATTGGGTATCTAGAGCTATTATTTTTTCAAGCATTATTTTTTTCGTTTTATAGCACCTAAACTATCTACAATATCTTCGGCAACTTCGTTGATTTCAGTTGTTGTTTCTTGTACTATTGTATTAGTAGCTACGTCAATATCTTCGGTAAATTTGGAGTAATTGCCCGCGATAGATTTTTTTGTTTCATCGATTTCTGAAGTAAAATTTCGCGTAAAATCGGTCAGACTTTTGGGATCAAAACCACTTGCTTCAGCTCCTTTTTGAATTTCACTTTTAATATCGTTGGTAGCATTCTTTAACTGTGCCATCGCTTTACCCATTGTTCTTGCCATTTCAGGAACTTTATCAGACCCAAAAAGCATTAGAATAATAAATAAAATAAAAATTAATTCGCCTCCGCCTATTCCAAACATAATATGTTATTTAAAGAGACAAAGTTACAAAGTTGTGCAGTTAGAAAATAGTGTAATTTGAAAATAATTAATGTTTCACTTTTCACACAAAATAATTTCATTGTATTCTTTGGCTAATTCTACCATCGCAAATTCTATTTTTATTTTATTCTTGGATTTCAAAATGGCTATTCTATTCGTGTCATCTAAAA
>JAYVIN010000021.1:0-5658 GCA_043770135.1 Flavobacterium sp.
CTCGTTAGCGATAATTTCAGGTTTGGCATTGGCAACAAATTTCTCGTTAGATAATTTTATCTGAACCGATTTCAAGAATCCTTGGATGTACGTCAACTCAGTTGTTAGTTTTTCTATTTCGGCTGCAACATCAATATTTCCTGTGATTGGTATAAAATATTCGTTCGATTTTACTCGAAACGATAAAACTCTAATTTATTAAAGTTGTTGCCGTTGAGGTATTTTTGTAAAAATTTAAAGTTTAATTAACCTAAAGGTTTGCGATTTTCTAATTGTATTCAATTTACCAATATAAGTTCCACTTGATAGATTGCTAATATTTATTGAAAATTTATTTGTATTAACTTCTTTAGAGAATACTTCTAGTCCTAATAAATTAAATAATGATATGGTTTCTATTTTTTCAGAAAGATTGAAATTTACATAATTTGTAGTTGGATTTGGATGCAAAACAATATCCGACCCATTTTCAAAATTACTATTACTTAAAGTGTTAATTTGGAATGTTTTTAATGATAACCAACCATTTTGATGATTATCTTGCTCATTATTTGCAAAACGTAATTGTTTTGCATTGGGTTTTAATGCAGTTAACGGATTTACAAATCGCATTAAAATGGTATATGTACCTAGTTGTAAAATTTGATTTGTTGTGAAGTTTTTAATCACAATATCATTAGGTTGGATCGTATTTATATTCCAATTAGTTGTGCCTAAAGATGTTAGTATATTATCTTTAAATAATGCTAGTTCTACTTGCCAATTATAATAAAAAGGTGCAACACCTTTATTTTCAATTCGAACATCAAAATTAATTATTCCATTTTGGTATTCGTTTAACTTAACTCCATTTACATAAAATTTATATCCTAATTTATTGTTTTGTAGTAGTGCATTATTGTAGGTTGTAGAGCCAATTGCATCATCAAAAACACCATGATTTAACAAATAAGTTGCGTGCGTTGTGTTAACGCAAGTTTCAAAATCTTGTCCTATTGCATTAGGTATTGTTTGCCACACGGTACTTTGTAAGTCGGGGAAAATTTCGCCTCCTATAGGATGATTTTGCCATATCGTATTAACGCCAGAACTACTAATTCTTGGCCAAAAGTGCCAACCTTGTGGACCAAGTGTCGATTGTAAAAAAGAATCGTCATGATAACCTGCTTGAAGTTCAACATTTTTAGAAACATTATCTTGAGGCTGTCTAAAATTAAGCTGTGTATTTAGAAATTCTTCTATAAATTTTTCAAAGATGATTCTTTTATTGTCTTCGGTCATTCCGAGTTCGGTTGTTAAAGGATAGGTATGCCATTCGCCCCAAAAACCTACTAAGCCAGCCTGCACAATACTTATTCGGGGATCTCCATCATACGTTGCCCCAAAATTTTCTATAAAATTTAAAAGTGCATTCATAGTAAGAGGATTGTTATAATCGGGCGATTTACTTTCACCTGGATCATTACCATAAACGGAATAATCATTCATGGTAACTCCTGCGTCAATTAAAAATTGTGGAGTTGCGATTGGGCTTCCAGGATAGTCTAAATAAAAACGAGGTATTGCAGTATTTCCTTTGTTGGCAACTTTTTCTAGTTTAGTTTCAAATTCTTTCCAGTTGAAACTATTTAGGTTGTTCATTGTATTTCGTAATGGAATATAAATAAACTCCATACTGTAGGGAAAATTTCTAGTACCATCAAAACCTGGTATTAAACCACGAACTGGATTGGTATGTAAACCAGATAACTTGTTATTATACTTTAAATCATCCCAAGTTTGTGCAAAAGAAAAATGGTTTAAAATAATACACAAAACGAATGCTAATTTTAAAGTTTTCATAGGCTTTAATTTACGATAGTATTTAAATACTTAGAATTATACTTTTTTAATCAATTCAAAGATAGCAGTTTCATCCAATTGATTATTATATATTTTATCAGTTTAACAGATTGCGATTTACTAATATGAAAGGTAATGGTTGGGAAAAAAGGAAATTTTATTACTATTAAAACGGCAAAATAGCAAAGGAAATTGAAAAACAAAATGATAAAATTATTTGGACTGGAATTTATGAATATGATGTAAACAATAATTTAGTTTCAATCAAACGAAAAAATCAACCAAAAAATGAAATTATTTAAATATGATATCAATAAAAGACACATAAAACAAAGTATTAAAAATGAAGAAATACTAAACGAAAATGTACCATTCGGCGTTAAAAATAATTCAACAATTTATAAATACGATAAAATGGATAGATTAATCGAAGAAATTTTATTTAATCACAAAGGAGAAGAATATAGACATTTTACAAATAAATATGAACTAAAAGAATAAATAGCATTATCTGAAAAACAAAATATAAATTGTTATCAAATTGGTGAATATTATATACCCCACGCTGATGCAAGCATCACGCTTGTTATCTACAAACAAAAAAGCCCCAAACGGGGCTTTTTCAATATACAAAATTCAAGATTATTTACTCAAATACATTTTTCTTCTGGAGTACAATTCATAAAACTGATCGTCTTTTAAATCATCAATAAACAAGATACTTTCACCTGTAGATTTCATTTCTGGTCCTAATGCTTTGTTTACATTATGAAACTTGCTGAAAGAGAAAACGGGTTGCTTGATGGCGTAGCCTTTTAACTGGGGATTGAAATCAAAATCAGTTACTTTGCTGTGTCCCAGCATCACTTTCGTTGCATAGTTTACATACGGTTCGCCATAGGCTTTCGCAATAAACGGCACTGTTCTAGAAGCTCTAGGATTGGCTTCGATGATGTAAACAATATCATCTTTTACAGCAAATTGTATGTTAATTAAACCAACGGTTCGCAATGCCAAGGCAATTTTCTTAGTATGATCTTTTATCTGAGTCATTACAAATTCACCCAAATTGAATGGTGGCAAAGTCGCGTTACTATCGCCAGAGTGCACCCCACAAGGCTCGATGTGTTCCATTATTCCAATGATGTACACGTTTTCACCGTCGCAAATCGCATCGGCTTCGGCTTCAATAGCACCATCTAAATAATGATCTAGCAGTAATTTATTTCCAGGAATCGTTTTCAATAAATTGATGACATGTTCCTCTAATTCTTGTTTGTTGATGACAATTTTCATTCCCTGACCACCCAATACATAAGAAGGACGAATCAATAAAGGAAAGTCTAAAGTATCCGCCAAAGCAGATGCTTCGTCTGCTGTTTCGGCAATTCCGAATTGCGGAAAAGGAATTTTTAATTCAGATAAAAGTTCGGAGAAACGTCCTCTATCTTCGGCTAAATCCAAGGCATCGAAACTCGTTCCAATGATTTTTATTCCGTATTTGGCTAATTTTTCGGCAATTTTCAAAGCGGTTTGTCCGCCCAATTGTACGATAACACCTTCGGGTTTTTCGTGTTGGATAATATCGTAAATATGCTCCCAAAAAACAGGTTCGAAATACAATTTGTCTGCGGTATCAAAATCGGTAGAAACCGTTTCTGGGTTACAGTTAATCATGATGGTTTCGTACCCACATTCTTTGGCTGCCAAAACGCCGTGAACACAAGAATAATCAAACTCGATTCCTTGTCCAATTCTATTGGGTCCTGAACCTAAAACGATTATTTTTTTCTTTTGGGTAACAATACTTTCGTTGTGAACGTAGCGTTCTCCGTTTGCTTTTTCAATCTCAGCCTCAAAAGTCGAGTAATAATAAGGTGTTAAGGCCTTGAACTCTGCAGCACATGTATCTACTAATTTGAACACGCGGTTGATGTTCATTGACATACGCAAAGTATGTATTTGACTTTCTAAACAACCCAACATGTGTGCAATTTGTCTGTCGGCAAAACCTTTTTGTTTTGCTTCTAACAATAATTCTCTTGGCAAAGTATCTAATTTGAAACTTGATATTTGCTTTTCTAATGTATATAATTCCTCGTATTGTTTCAAGAACCACATATCAATTTTAGTAATTTCGTGAATGCGGCTCAATGGAATTCCCAGAGCAATCGCATCATAAATTACAAAAACACGATCCCAACTAGCAAATGTAAGCTTCTCGATAATTTGTTCGTAATTTGTATATCCTTTTCCGTCTGCTCCTAGCCCATTTCTTTTTATTTCAAGAGATTGGGTGGCTTTGTGCAAAGCTTCTTGAAACGAACGTCCAATTCCCATCACTTCACCAACCGATTTCATTTGGATTCCTAATGTACGGTCAGCTCCTTCAAATTTATCGAAATTCCAACGTGGTATTTTTACAATCACATAATCTAATGTTGGTTCAAATAGAGCCGAAGTTGATTTAGTAATTTGATTGGATAATTCATCTAAATTGTATCCTAGCGCCAATTTTGAAGCTACTTTTGCTATTGGATAACCTGTTGCTTTTGAGGCTAAAGCCGAAGAACGAGACACTCTAGGATTGATTTCAATTGCCACGATATCTTCTTTTTCATCAGGTGAAACGGCGAATTGCACATTACAACCTCCAGCAAAATTTCCGATAGAGCGCATCATCAAGATAGCATAATCACGCATTTTTTGAAAAGTCGTGTCCGACAAAGTCATTGCTGGTGCAACCGTAATAGAATCACCGGTATGAATTCCCATTGGATCCATATTTTCGATAGAACAAATAATTACGACATTATCATTTTTATCTCTCAATAATTCCAATTCATATTCTTTCCAACCCATCAAAGCCTTGTCAATCAAAACTTCGTGAATAGGCGAAGCTTCTAATCCTCTAGTTAAAAGCTCATCAAAATCTTCTTTTTTATAAACAACAGCCGCTCCAGTTCCGCCAAGAGTAAAGGATGGACGAATAACCAATGGAAAGCCAAATTCTTGAGCGATTTCTTTCCCTCGAAGATAGGAAGTGCATATCTCTGCTGGAGCTGCAGGAACCCCAATTTTATTAAGTAATTGTTTGAACTGCTCTCTATCCTCGGTTATGTTGATAGCATTTACATCGACTCCAATCATTTTTACGTTAAAATCTTTCCAAATTCCTTTTTCATCAGCTTCTAGACACAAGTTCAAAGCAGTTTGTCCTCCCATAGTGGGTAAAACAGCATCGATTTGGGGATGTTCCTTTAAGATTTGAATAATAGATTTAGTCGTCAATGGCAATAAATAAATATGATCTGCCATCGATGGATCTGTCATAATCGTTGCGGGATTCGAGTTAATCAGGATTACTTCGATTCCTTCCTCACGAATAGAACGTGCCGATTGTGAACCTGCATAATCAAACTCACAAGCTTGACCAATTACGATTGGTCCTGAACCTATTATTAAAACCGATTTTATAGAATTGTCTTTTGGCATTTTTTTGTTTTTTTTAGTTTAAAGTTTCAGGTTTAAAGTTGCTCAACTAACTTTAAACCTGAAACTTTAAACCATTTTAATGATAAGGTTTAAAAAAAGCCGTTACTAAAAAATAGCAACGGCTTTATGTATGTTATATAAACATTATTTTTTGTGTCTTGGTTCGCAAGAAACAGTCAATTTGTGTCTTCCTTTAGCTCTACGACGTGCAAGGACTTTTCTACCATTTGCAGAAGCCATTCTGTCCATAAATCCGTGCTTATTTCTTCTCTTTCTTTTCGATGGTTGAAACGTTCTTTTGCTCATTGCTTTGTATCTTTA
>JAYVIN010000022.1:0-2143 GCA_043770135.1 Flavobacterium sp.
ACTTAAATTAGCCAACGTTTTAAAATTTAAAGCCAATCGAAATGATACCTAAAATTACATTAAAAAAAATCGCTGCGGAATTTAATGTATCTATCGCTACCGTTTCTAAAGCATTGAATGATAGTCACGAAATCAGCACTAAAACGAAGGAAAAAATACAGGAATTTGCTAAAAAACACCATTACAAACCTAATAAAGTAGCGCTAAGCCTGTTAAATAAAAAAACAAAAACCTTAGGTGTAATTATTCCTAATATAATGAATAGTTTTTTTACGGAAGTTTTTGTGGGAATTGAAGAAAAAGCTTCTGCATTAGGATATAATTTGATTTCGTGTATTTCGAATGAATCCTACGAGAAAGAAGTAAATACAGTTGACTTATTAAAAAGCGGTACTATAGATGGTTTTATTATATCCATAGCCGAAGAAACTCAAATTAACAAAGATTTTAGTCATTTTATCGATGCTATCAACGAAGGTGTGCCCATTGTTCTTTTCGATAGAGTAACTGATGAAATTAAATGCGACAAAGTAATTGTAAATGATTTTGAAGGCGCACGCCACGCCACTGAGCACCTTATTAAAACAGGTTGTAAAAAGATAGCTTTAGTTTCTATAATCGACAATTTAAGTGTTGGAAAACTTAGGGTTGAAGGCTATAAAAAAGCATTATCTGATCATTGTGTTTCAATTGACGAAAAGATTATTGTTAAACTCAATAAAAAAGAAGATTTAGAAACTTCAATGAAAATCATACTTTCGGACAAATCTATTGATGGTTTATTATGCTTAGAGGAAAGTTCTGCTTTAGAATCATTGAAACTTATAAAATCAATGCATTATAAAATTCCGCAAGAAATGTCCATCATTTGTTTTACTAACGGAAAATTACCCCAATATGTGAGTCCAACAATTACCACAATAAGTCAGCACGGAAAATACATTGGCGAAACTGCTACAAAAATGCTGGTGGACCGATTAGAAAGTAAGCAAGAAATGGCGTTTTCTACTAAAATTATCAAAACTAGCCTCATTGAAAGAGAAACAACGAAAAGATTGAAATAAAAAAGAAGTTTCAAATGAACTGAATCTCACTCAAAATAACCTTGCTATTTAGGATAGAGTTCGACTCTTTCCAATTCCACAAAAAAATCAACAAATTGAATTTCAATTTGTTGATTTTTTTTATTTGATATTATAATTTTAAATTAAGCTGAAGCGACTTCGAAGTTAACTGCTTTTTTCAAAAAAGCTTTGATTAACAAACGGTTTGGAGCTAATCCAGAAGTCATAAATTGTTTTCTTGTATTTTCGCCTGCTGGAATAATTGTCGTGCTAGGATTTTGTTTTGATCCCATGAACCAAATTACAAAATTCATATTGGAAGTGTTTGTAGTAGCTTCTTTTTCAACAAGATTATTTTCGATTGTAGTATTTGAATCAGTATTTTTTTCAGCAACTGTTTGACCAAAAACCGAAACATTAGACAATATAAGTAAAACAAACAAAACTAAAATGTTAGCTGTTTTTTTGTTGTCGTTTTGTTTTGAAAATTGTTTCATGGTTTGTTTTATTTTAGAGATACAAATAGTATATCTCTTATCTGAGGTCAAAACTAATTCAAGCATTCGTTACCTGAAAATATTTTCGTTGAAGCACCATAAAACTCGTTAAAACAACAAAAAAGAGGAATCAAACCTTTTAAATAGCCTTCATTTTTGAAAAACTATTGCAAAAAAAACCTCTTCATTGCTGAAGAGGCTTTCTATTTAAAGAAATTTTTGCTTGTGTTATTTCTTAATCACTCGAAGTGTTTTTGTATTTGCACCTTGGTTTACAATTACATTGTAAACACCTTTAGCTAATCTTGAACCAACTTGAGTTGAAGTAGTACTTTCAACCAAACGACCTTGCATATCATACACTTTTACATTGATAGCTCCTTTAGCAGAAGTTTCAATAGTGAACTCAGAGGATGATGGGTTTGGATAAGCGATAACCTTGAATCCGTTTGCAACTGAAACAGATGAAGCAGCAACTTTAGGAGCAGGACAAACTGCACCAACGTTAGTCAAATTAAGAGTTCTACTAACAACGTTAACACCAAATCCGTTTTTAGATTGAATAATAATTGCTCTTTTTGA
>JAYVIN010000023.1:0-5604 GCA_043770135.1 Flavobacterium sp.
GAAACTAAACGGAGGACAGATTGACATCGAAAGCAGTTTGGGCAAAGGGTCTACATTTCATACTAAGTTTAAAAGTGGACATTAAATAAATGACTGTAGCGAATGCAACAACCGCCGACAAAATGTTTGCGCAATGGAGGGGTGACGTGTAGGTTCAAAGTGTTAACTTCGTTCAACAGCTAGGGTTTCGTTGGGCTCGCAGAGCCAACAATGAAAACCGTGTTGAATCCTCCCCAGCCGACAGGCAGGAATCGAAGTACCTGCCGTCAACACTATGCACTTATCGTAAAATCTTTAGAGAGAATATCAAGAGGCAAGTGAGCCTCTTTTTTTGGAGCGATTTCAAGGTCGTTTTATAGTGTTTTCGGTCACTTTAGAGCATAAAATGCCCTACCATATTTTAACTTTGATGGGGATTTGAGTTTTGGCTACCGCCAAGATACCAAGCAGGCGGACCACGCTGGTCGAAAACCGCTATCCGGTGTAAATTGCCAGTTTTACAACAAGGACACTTGGGTAAAAAAGGCTTCTTTTCTCGCTTTTCCAATACTTTTCTGCGAGTTTCTCTTGCAAAAGCTTTAACTTCTCACGCTTCTAAAGCCTGTCCCGTTTTTACGGGATACTACTCTAGTGATGGAATTTCCAAATTGTAATGGCGATAATTTTCAACTATTCATAAACGAATTGTCAAATAAAATCACCACAGAATTTAAAGTAATTATTTTAGATAATGGTGCTTTTTACAAAGGAAAATCTTTAATTATTCCCCAAAACATATCCCTGATTTTTCTTCCACCATATTCCCCAGAACTCAATCCAGCTGAACTTGTTTGACTTAATATGAAAAGGAAAACTACAAACAAAATCTATAAAAAAATGGAGGAAATTAAACTTAAAATAGATGAAATAGTTAAAGAATTAATCACTGAAAAGTTTATAAAAAACCTATGTAGTTTTGACTATTTTTTTACTTAAATCAGACTGTTATATAAATCTAAATGTTATTATCTCTGTTTTTGACTAGTCAAAACTATAAAAAAAACCTAAATGTTTAAATTTAAACATTTAGGTTTTTTTATTAAAACATAGTATTAAAATTACAAAGCAGTAATTATAAATTCACTTCGTCTATTAGCCTGATGTTGATCTTCGGTACAATCTGATTTGTTTGTTGGTTCACAACCACAATCGTTAACCAATTGGCTTTCACCATATCCTTTGCCTGTAAGTCTTGATTTATCAATTCCTTTTGTAACCAACCATGCTATTGTAGATTTGGCTCTTCTGTCGGATAAAGCTTCGTTGTATTTGATTGTTTGTCTACAATCAGTATGAGAACGAACATCTATTTTCATTGTTGGATGTTGTATCATCACGTCCAATATTTTTTCTAAATCAATTGCAGCTTCGCTACGAATAAAGTGTTTGTCTAAATCAAAATAAATCATTTTAATTCCAAAACATTTTCCTAGGTCATCCCCTATTGTTACTTTACAACCTGTTTTCTCAAGTACAAAAGGCAAATCAGTAACTCCGTTTTCACTAGGAATTACAATGTTTTTTTCAATGGTTGTATAATCCGTTTTTTCTGCTCTAACACTATACATTTTGCCACATTCTACTTCAAAAGAATAATGTCCTTCTTTGTCAGATAGTGTTGTAGCTATTTTTTTTAATTGACTATCAAAAAGAGTTAAACTTGTTTCTGGTAATACTTGACCGTCTTCTTTATCTGTAATTATTCCCGACAATTTTTGTTCGCAAATTAATTTTTTTGTTTCTATAAACTTGTAGATATCATCATACCCTTGTCCACCATTTCTATTTGAAGTCAAAAAACCTCTTCTGGATTTGGTGTCGATTAAATATGCAAAATCATCTTTGGGAGAATTGGCTTCAGATCCCACATTTTGAACTTTATCGAAAGTTCCATCTGTATTGATTTTAGAAACAAAAATATCCAAACCACCAAGACCAGGATGACCATCAGAAGCAAAATATATTTCATTGTCATCAGTTATATTTGGAAATGTTTCTTTTCCTTCTGTATTGATAGGTGTTCCAATATTTTCAGGTGTTCCATAAGTTCCATCTTCATTAATTTTAACTTTAAAAATATCAGATTGTCCTAAAGTACCAGGCATATCCGAAGCAAAAAACAATGTTTTTTCATCAACACTTAAAGTAGGATGTGCTGTACTATACGAATCGCTATCAAATGGCAATTCAGTTACATTTCCCCATTTATCATTTTCTAAACTCGCTTTGTAAATTTTTATAAGGGTAACTTTGTTCCCATCTTTTCCTTTTTTACCATCAATGTAATTGTTTCTAGTAAAATACATGGTTTTTCCATCTTTGGTGAAAATTGGAGTTGATTCATGAAATTTAGAATTTATCGTTTTAGAAAATTTAGCAATAGAGGTTGGACTAGGAGTTTTATTTTCATCTAAATCAGCAGTATACAAATTAGTAAAGTATTGGTTGGTCCATTTGTGTTTCTTTTGACCTAAGCTTCCAGTATCTCTTGCAGATGCAAAAACAAGTTTATTTTGAAAGTAGGAACTACCATAATCAGAATATTTTGAGTTGATTCCAGCATCTTCAATTTTGTATCTCCCTGAATTTGCTTTTATTTCTTCTAAATAGTTTCTGTTTTTTTCAAGCAACAATCCTCTATTGTCATTTGAAGACTTTTGACTAAACTTTTCAAGCATTTCATTTGCCTTATCATTTTCTCCAATTGATTTTAAAGATTGTCCGAAACGATAATAATATTCAGCATTTAAGTCAGAATTCATTGTAAATAACTCAGAATACCATTTTGCTGCTTGTTCAAACTCAGAATTAAAGTAATAGGCATTACCCAATTTTTGAAACATATCTACAGATTTGTATCCTTTTTCTGCTACTCTTTCGTATGTTTTAATGGCATCAATATAGGCATAATTATCGTATTTTTTATCAGCAGTAACAGCCTTGTTTTTCTGGGCAAAACTATTGTATGAAAAAACGCTTACAAATATTATATAAAGGAATATATACTTTTTCATGATGATTTTTTTTATTGTTTTTTTTAAATTTTCTCTTTGATATCTTTTGATTTTCGATTGAATAATTCCATTATTTTATCAGCTTCTTCATTTTCACCTACCGACTTTAAGGACTCTGCGTAACGAAAATAGTATTCTGATTCTAATTTGTATGTCATTGTAAATAATTCGCAATACCATCTAACAGCTCTGTCTAATTGGGAGTTCATAAAATAACTATCCCCCATTTTTTTAAACATGTCAACAGATTTATATCCCTTTTCAGCAACTCTTTCATATGTTTTCATTGTATCAATAAAAACATATTTTTTTTGAATTTCGTTAGCTTTAACAACTTTCGATTTTTGGGCATGTGCATTAAACAAAAAGACATTTAATACAATGCATAGCAATATATAGTTTCTCATATTGCCTTTAGAAAAATCTTGGAGTTGTTATCTTGTCAACATTTTTGAATATTTCATATCTCAAAAATATCTCATGAGATCCTGAATTATAATTTTTTAAATTTGTTGTTTCGTTATCAAATCCATATCCAATAAAAAGTGCATCCGAAACTTGAAAGCCAACCATAGCACTCAAAGCAGCACTCCATCTATATGCAGCACCTACAACAAATTTATTGTTAAACATGAAATTTCCTGAAACGTCTATTTGAAGAGGCGAACCTTCAACTACCTTAGAGATAAAAGCAGGTTTGAATTTTACGTTACTAGTTATATCAAAAACATATCCTCCAATAAGATAATAATTAACTTTTTCCTTGAAGATTTTAACATCATTATCACTAAACCTATTCGTTTCTATAAAATTTGGTACCGAAAACCCAACGTATGCTTTGTCTGAATGCAAGTAAAGGCCCGCACCAATATTTGGAGAAAATTTACTATAATTTTGTAATGTTGGATCACCTGCTTCTTCAGGGGTTAATAAAGAGGAATCTAAATCAAATAAATTAGCTGTACCTTTCAAACCAAAAGAAAGTTTAAAAGTCTCAGATGTTGGAATAGTGTAAGATAAATCAGCCGAAATAGTATTCTCATCAGTTGGCCCAATTCGATCATTAATTACAGAAACACCTAATCCTAGATTACTCCCATTTAAAGGTGTATTTATAGAAACGGCATTAGTGACTGGAGCACCGTCTAATCCTACCCATTGTGTTCGATGCAAAGCAAATATACTCAGAGCTCCTCTAGATCCCGCGTAAGCCGGATTCACATTGATTGTGTTATACATGTATTGCGTAAATTGTGCATCTTGTTGTGCATGGCTTACTACTGCTGTAAACATCAAAACGAAAATTAGTATTCTTGTCTTCATTTATTTAGTTTTTAAGTTTCTTGGGAGTATATAACTCCCAAGAGTTAGGTTTGAGTTTGGGTTTATCGAGTTAGGTATAAATACCCGTTTTTTGTAAAGGTTTGTGTACCGCTACTAGTTGATTGCGTATAATTTAATATGTAGAAATAGGTTCCCGTAGGCAATCCTTCAGATTGCTTAACTGTTGTTCTACCACTAGAAGTACCGTCAAAAGCATTGGTTTCATTATTATAGTTCTTGGTTTCAAAAACCAATACTCCCCAACGATTGTATATCTCTACAGTATTATTAATGTAACATTGGTCAGTAATATTCTCAATATTAAATAATTCATTTGTACCATCTCCATTTGGTGAGAAAGCATTGTGTACTAACAAATCACGACAAGCTAATACAACAGCTCTTTCAACAGTTACTTCGTCTGAAGCATTAACCTCAGTTAGATTTAATGTGTACCCTTTTGCATAAGCAATATTAATTACTTCATCATCTGGACTTTCAACATCAATTTGAGTTGTCAAATATTTTTCTACAAATTGACTATCCTCACTAGGTTGCAACTCAATAATAGTTGTATCTAAACCTGTTAATGGATCCGTAACTTTAATGTTATAAAGTACCACATTACCAGTATTTTTGACTGTTATTGTATAAATAATTTCCTCACCAACAGAAGTATATTCAGTTACATTAGCTGTTTTTATAACTTCTAAAGCTGGATTTTGAGGTAGATTAGTTACCGTTGGATCATTCTCTAAATTGCTATTGTTGTCAGACAGGTCTGTTACATTAAGACCAGTCGGAGGAGTACCTATAGCCGTAGCCTGATTGGTAACACTTCCTGTGTTTATATCAGTTTGTGTAATGGTATAAGTAGCTGTAAATGTTGCAACAGCACCTGGCAACATCGAGGTTATTGAAGCAGGTGTGATAGCGGATAAGCCAACTAATGGATCGGTTACTTTAACACCAGTAAGGGTCACGTTGCCCGTGTTGGTTACTGTGAAAGTGTAATTAATCTTATTACCTACAACACCCGTGCTAGCGAAATTTGATGTCTTGATGATTGCAATAGCAGGAGTCTGTGTAAAAGGTGTTACCGTTGGATCATTCTCTAAATTGCTATTATTATCAGATTTGTCTGTTACTTCAGCACCAGTCGGAGGATTACCTGTTGCAGTAGCCTGATTGGTAACACTTCCTGTGTTTATATCAGCTTGTGTAATGG
>JAYVIN010000024.1:0-5547 GCA_043770135.1 Flavobacterium sp.
AATATACACTTTTTGGCGATTTAACAGTGCCTTTTTAGGTAGTAATTAATCACAAGTTATTAACAATCAATATGTTGATGTGTTTTTAAGGGTTGGCTACATAAAATAAAAAACCTGCATAGTCCTAAAACTTGCAGGTGAATTATTATTGATGTGGTATTTATTTTATTGAAAGAAATTCCAAACCAAACCAAAGCGAATCATAAAATCACGATACGGATTATTGGGAGATGCGTAAAAAGAATTTCCTGTTAGTGAGGAATTAAAATGCTCCGCCTTGAAATAAATACGAGTCCTTTGAATACGAGCATTCACAAAAAAATCAAGGTTAGGATAATTGCCAATCTCTTTTCTGTTTTGAACAAAAAACTCTCCAATTACTGGGTTATAATCATTCGCATAATAATTGGTAAAATAGTTAAAAACAAAACCGGTTTGCAAATACAATGCTTTTTTAAACATATAACCCGAATAATACAAACTATTTCTGGTAACCAATTGAGGTACATTTAAAACAGCATCTTGCTGCTCTACTTTTTGATAAAGAAGTGTGTTGTCTAAAGCAAATTTCCCGAACTTAAATTCTTTATTTAGCTTTAACGAAACATAATTTATAGTCCCTTTATATTGTGATGGTGCGACAAGTTGAATAGATGCATCAGTTGATGTATCCTTAAAATACAAATGGTCATTCAAAGTCGAAATGTGAACATCGGCATTGATCCAAGGGTTTGTCGCCTTGATAGTAATCGTATTTATCTTTTCATTTTTAAAGCTATTGTACCAATTGTAATTCACATAACTGCTTTGATACAATTCATAATTATTATTGGGTAATTTACTCTGATTTTGGTACCCAAAATTAAATTTAATATCCTCGCTTAGCGAATAACTCATTTTCGCATCCAAATTAGACAAAGACTCTTTGGTTACTGATTTATAATATAAGAACTTGCCATTCCATTTGTTTTTTTGATATTCATATTGCCCTCCGAGGCTGTTGATATTTTGGTTTAATGCAGCAGGAATGGATTGGCTATTGAGAATTAATATTTGACGATAATAGAAATTAGACCTAAAATCTTCGGCAAAAAACTTGAATTTACCCAAAACTGCATTTTCATAAACCAGCCCTAAACTATTATGCATTTTGTTGTAATTCGTTTGGTCGTTTATACCACTACTTAGATAGGAATCGCCAAACCTATTGAATCTCGTCCCACCAACAGTCGATGCCACTGTGCGCTGATTGTATTCGAAAAATTTATTTTCGTAATTGAATTGATGCACTACGTACCAATTACTAGTTTCCTTCAAAGCATTGATTCTGAAATAGTGATCCACAAAAATCCGTTTCCCTTTCAAGAATGATTTAGCATTTGTCAAATAGACTTCTAATCGCTCTCTATTATTAAAATTAATATTCTCGCTTTCAAAATCTTCAATAGTAGTAATACCGCCATTTTCTTCATTCAAAATATCCTGAGAGGTAAAATGAGCATTGGCAACATACCGTTGATTTTTAGTATTGTAACTGCTAGTAAATCTAAAATTCCCAGTACTCGATAACTGATTGATGTATTTTCCCTCAGAGCGTAAGCCTTTATAAGCAATAGAAAAATTAAGTCCTGGAGAAATATTCAACGCGATAAAAGAATCTACAGACTGACCTTGCTTCATAACCGATTTAAAATACAATTCCGTTACGGGAGTAGCCACCGAAGAATAGCGAATGTCTTGAGCTTCCAAAAAATTGAAATGTTTTGCCTTGAAACCAAATTCAGGATAAAGGGAAATAGCACTAAGGCTGAATTGTAACGTATTATACGTTTGACCTTCGTTGGGAAAAGCCAATAAGCCAAAAGTGTCTTTTCGTAGATAATTGTGACTGTATTCTTTTTGTATCGTTAGCGAAGTATCTATATAAGTAGTATCTCGCTCCAAACTAACAAAACGATACAGATCTAGAGTGGCTACTTTTTGTTTTTTAGAAGTTCCTAAAGAATCTGGAATTCTTAGATATTTACTTTTAATGCTGTTGGAATTGGCACTATTTTCTCTGTCTTTTTTTTGAGAAAACAATACTGTGGGCAAAGCACAAATACAGAGGAAAAGGAAAATTCTCATCAGGAAAGAAGTGTAATTAAGTACTGTTCATATTATTGTAGTCGAGCAAAGGTAAAGGAAAATATACACAAACAAAAAAACACGCTTACATAAACAGAATAAACCACCCCGGGGCAGTGCCCCAGAGGTATTAGAAAAATAACAGCCACAGATTCACAGATTTTCAAAAATCTTTATGAATCTGTGAATCTGTGGCAAAAAAACCGAAGCAGAGCTTCAAGGAATTAAACCTAAAAGAGATTAAAAACAACAAATCAAAAATTCACATAATCTAATAATAAAAGTAAAATAATGGGAATACCTTATTATTTTTCGTAAAATATACTACATTTAAAAACTATTAAATTTACATTTTAATACTTATTTTTTCAATAATTCACTTTTTTTATCCTTTTTAATGCGAATTATCCTTTCGAAAAGGATGAGAAAATGACCTATTAACACCCAAAAAAACACTACAATAACACATCATGCTTGAAAATAGTCGAAAAATATAACTTATTTCATTTTATCCATAAAAATAAAAACCCCTATATTTATTAGGCTTTCAACTGTTTTAAACCAAAAAACAAAACCCTATTTAGAATGTATAGTTTTTGTATAGTAGCCTTACATCCGTAAAAAGTAATTTGATTGCAATACATTTCTATCTTGCAATCCTAATATTAATTAAATCAAAATACTATGAAAAAATTACTTATGTTTTTATTCCTGATGACTATTTCATTAGGACAATCGCAAACCCTTAGATTGGGTTTTGAATCTGGAGAATCTGGAAACGCTTTCGGAGAATTTGGAGGTATTGCTCTTCCAACAGTTGTAACTGGAACGGGTACTAATACCTCTAACGTTCTAAGTGTAATAACAAATTCTGGCGGAGAACCTTGGCAAGGTTCAAATTTCAATTTAACAACATCAGTTCAATTGACAACTACTAAAACAATGTCCATTGATGTTCTTTCTTCAGTTCCAGTTACTTTTTTAGTAAAGGCATCTGGAGGACTGGCTGGGGCTCCTACAGCTGCAGCTGAAGTTACCCACAACGGTAATGGACTATGGCAAACACTTTCTTTTACATTCCAATCTTCATTGGATGGTCAGGCTGCTACCGCGAATGGTGTTTATACTCAATTTGTGATACACCCTTATTGGAGAGCAGGTGAAACAAGTTTCTTTCCTGCTGTACCGCTTGAAAAACCAGCAATCACTTTTTATGTCGACAATATAAGTGGTCCAGAAGTTCCTTTTACTACATGTAACAATGGGGTTCAAGATGGAACGGAAACTGGTATTGATTGCGGTGGTTCTTGTGCTGTTTGCCCTCCTCCGGGACCAACTGTAGCTGCTACAGCTCCTACAAGAGCTGCCGAAGATGTAATATCTTTATTTAGTAATACCTACACTGATGTTGTGGGTGTTTCTTATTATTCATTTCATGGAAATACAGCTTATGCTCAAGTTAATATTGCAGGAAATCCTACTAATAGATATACAAATTTTGATTATGTAGGAAACACTTTTGGAGCAGGAGGAGTAAATGCATCAGCAATGGAGCAATTACACCTTGATATTTGGACACCAGATTGTACTTCTTTTAGAGTATTTGTACTTGATGGAGGACCTGAGAATAGTGTTACTTTAACACCTACCTTGAATGGATGGAATAGCTTTGACATTCCTTTATCTTCTTATCCTGGTTTAAACAAATCGGCCCTTGTAGAACTTAAATATGACAATGGTGGAGGTACAACAACTCTATACTTAGACAATTTATATTTTTGGAAAACACCTTCAGGTTTATATAACTATTACGCAGATGCTGACGGAGACGGTTATGGCGCAGGTGCAGCAGTTCAAACTACATCACCAACAGCTGATCCAGGTTTTTCTGCCATTACGGGTGATTGTGCTCCTAATAATGCAGCTATTAATCCAGGTGCAGCAGAAGCTGGAGATGGTGTAGATAATGATTGTGATGGTTCAATTGATGAAGGATTCCCTCCTGCTACAGCTGCTCCTACACCTACAAGAAATCCACTAGATGTTGTGTCAATTTTCAGTGGAGCTTACTCTAATGTTACCCTAAGTGAACTTCCTACAGATTGGTCTCAACTTACAGCTCCATTTGCGGTTGTTCCTATTGAAGGAAACGATACATGGAATTTCAAAGGGCAATTTTTAGGTATGGTTACTAATTATGACACTGGAGTAGATTTGACAAATATGAATATGGTGCATATTGATTATTTTACTCGCAATCCTTTTAGAATTGAACTTAAACTTGTTAATACTATAGATGGTGGATCAGCGTTTACTGCTTTAGAAAATCCAACGGTAACAGGTACTTGGAGAAGCATTGATATTCCACTTTCGGCTTATGAATCATTAAATTTATCAAAAATCACACAAATCCTAATAGATCCTACAGATCCAGCAGAAATATTTATAGATAACTTTTATTTCTACAAAGCAAATTATTATGTAGATGCTGATGGGGATGGTTATGGTGCAGGTTCTCTTGTTGCAGTAGCTTCACCTACAGCTCCAACAGGATATTCAGTAAATAACACTGATTGTGATGATACTAAAGCAGCGGCTAATCCAGGTGCTACTGAAGTTTTTGACACTATCGATAATGACTGTGATGGTTCTATTGATGAAGGTACTACACTTGTAGCCCCGATTGGTGGAAATATCCAAATCTGTAAAGGAGCAGCTGGTGTTTTACCTCCAGCAACTGCACTTCCTGGTTATACTCTAGTATGGTATATTAATAATCTTCCTGCTACTAAACCTTTAACCGTTGCTCCAGTTGCAGTTGCAACTGCTACTAAAACATATTATGTAGCTCAAAGATTAGGTACTGGTACAATTAGCCCAAGAGCTATTTCAACAGTAACAGTAAACCCATTACCAACAGAAGTTCTTGGAGCAATGACAAGCAATACTCTTAATACTGCTCCAACTGCAACTCCAGGATCTTTTGTTGCTGCTACTACAAAAGTGGGACAATATGTAGGTACAACTACTCCAATTTCGTATAGAATCCCAGCCTTTATAGGTGGTGGTTTAACTTACCTTTGGACAGTGCCTGAGGGTGTTACAATTGTAGGTGCTTCTAATGCCAATGTTTTAACGGTTCACTATAATCTAGTAGCGTCAGGAGCAGGTTCAATAGGAGCAATTAAAGTTCAAGCAGTCAACGCAAATGGTTGTGCAGGAACTGCAAAATCAATAACGGTTTCAAAAGTGTTACCTGTTGCACCTAGTTCAATCAAAATGACAAACGCTGCATTGCCTTTGCCATTGAGTGGAGTACGACCTGCAATTACTACTTTTGCTCCATACATGGGTACAAGTACTGAATTAACATTGACAGCAAAACCATCTTTAACCGCCACTTCTTATGACTGGGAATTG
>JAYVIN010000025.1:0-16168 GCA_043770135.1 Flavobacterium sp.
AAATCTCACATTTGCAATTAATGTTAACCCTTCAGTAACTAATTTGTCTTTTGCCAGTAGCTCAGCTTTTGCATGGGGAACAGGAACAGTTGCTATTACCGGATTTCAATCTGGTGAAATCCGTTTTGGTACAAACAATACGGCTTTGACTGCAACACAATTAGCTAAAATAACTGCAGATGGTGCTGGAGCTGGACAAGCTTTAGCTCTAGATACTAATGGTTATTTGGTTGTTGTTGTTCCAACAATTACCCAGTTAACCAGCAATGGTACTACCGTCATTGCCCAAGGTTGTGTTGGTTCTAACTTAGTAATCACTGGAACTGGTTTTACAGGTGCTACAGCAGTAACCGTTAACGGTATTGCCGTTTCTAGTTTTATAGTGAATAGTAATACTCAAATAACTGCCGTTCTTCCAGCTAGTCCTATCGCCTCTGGTGCAGTAGTTGTAACAAGCGGTGGTGTGCCTTCAACAACTGGTGGAAACTTTGCAGTGAATTCAGTTGTTACACCAACGTTTACGCAAGCTGCGTCTATTTGCTCAGGAGGAAGTTTCTCTGCTTTGCCTACAACTTCAAACAATAGTATTACAGGAACTTGGTCACCAGCGATTAATAATACTGCTACAACCTTATATACTTTTACGCCAACAGCCGGTCAGTGTGCTACTGCAGCTACAATGACTATTACGGTAAATGCAATAACTACAACAGGCAGTGAGTCAGTATCAGGTTGTGGAACTTCATATACTTGGGCATTAAACGGTCAAACCTACAATGCTTCAGGAAACTATACTTATGTTGTAGGATGTAATACGGCTACATTAGCCTTAATATTGACACCAAACATTTCAGAGTCAGCATCGGTTTGTGGAGGAACTACATACACTTGGGCATTAAACGGTCAAACTTTCAATGCTTCAGGAAGCTATGCCCATTTTGTAGGGTGTAACACCGCTACATTAGACTTAACCATTACTGCTCCAACAACAAATGGAAATGTAACTACTTCAATTTGTGATGGAGCTACTTATGTTTGGCCAGCAAATGGAGCATCATATACTACAGCTCAAACCGGACTTACTCATATTGTAGGATGTAATACAGCTACATTAAACTTGACTATTAATCCAGCAACAACTACGGGTAGTGTAACTAGATCACAAAATGGAGGTTCTTATACCTGGGCTACACTTGACGGGGGTAATGGCTTAACCTACACGGCTAGTGCCACTGCAACAGTTGTAACAGGATGTAATACTGCTACTTTAAATTTGACAATTATCCCTTCTCAAATCCCAAGCACTTTCCCAGCATTCTGTAAAGGCGCTACTGTGGCAACTGCAACAGCAGGAACTACAATGAATTTCTATGCTGCTGCAACTGGTGGAAGTGCTTTGGGAGGAACAATTGCTTTATCTAACGCAAAAACATACTTTGTAAGTGAAGTGATAAACACTGTAGAATCCGCTAGAGTTTCTCGATTGATTACCGTAAACAATTTACCAGCCACACCATCGTTATTGGTTTCTAGTCCACTTGATGAGTCTAAATTAATTTGTAAATACATCGGTTCAACAACTCCAGTTACTTTTAATGTTACTGCTTCTGGTGCTGTTTCTTACATTTGGACTGTTCCAGCTGGTGCTCAAGTTGTATCAGGCGATACAACAAGCTCAGTTGGTGTTAGCTTTGCAGGTGCAAGTACCGTTGCAGGTGCAATTGGTGCTGTTACAGTTAAATCAGTAGATGCTAATGGATGTGCTTCTTTAGCAAAATCATTGACTATAACTACAAAAGCTCCAACTGCTCCAACTTCATTAACAATGACAAGTGCGGATTCAACACCTCATTTTGATGTAGCTGTAGTTCCTGCAACTCTTCCTGCAACTTTCAATACAGTAGGATTAAATACTTTATCAAAAATTACAAAAGTAGGACCTTATATGGGAACTTCAACCGTGTTTACCTTGACTGCGCCAGTAGCTCCTACTGCTGCTAGCTACCAGTGGACATTAAACGGTGGTACACAGTTGTCAGGTGGTACTTCAAACGTAATTACAGTTAACTTTGCAGGTGTTGCTCCTGGAATTGGTTCTTTACCAATCGTGGTGAAATCTGTAGGTGGTTGTGGATTATCATCTGCTAGAACCTTATCTTTAGCTAGAGCTTTGCCATCGGCTCCAAAAGCTTTAACACTTACCAACACTACTCAACCTAATTTAAGTGGTTTATCAAAAATCACCAAAGTAGGTCCTTATACAGGAACTACCATTCCATTTACCTTAACTGCGACTCCGTTTAGAGTTCAAGGAGCAACAGCTACTTCGTATGCATGGGTACTTCCTACTGGTGTTGTCTGTACTTCTTCAAATACCCCAACAACGGTATCTGTAACAGTTCCTCCAGTAGAAATTGGAGGTACTCCAACGATAATTACATTAAATGCAATTAAAACTATTAGTAATATCATTACAGTTAACTTCTCTACTTCTACAGGAACAGGAAACTTAGATCTTCTTGTATTTGGAGTAAATGGAGCAGGAAACTCTGTGGCTAGAAAATTAGTTTTAGCAAGAGCATTGCCAACGGCACCAACGGTATTAGTACTTAGAGACGGAGCTACAGTAGTTACCAAAGTAGGACCATATATAGCAAAAACAACTCCGTTGACTTTGACAGCGACTCCATTTGCTACTCAAGGAGCTGAGGCTACTTCATTTACTTGGACACTACCTGCTGGCGTGAATGTTACTGCAGGAGCTACATTGGTAAATGGTACTATTTCAACTCCTACAACTTGGACAAGTACTGGTACTGTATTGACAGTTAATTTTAATGGTGTTCCTCAAAATGTACTCTCTTTACCATTGAGTGTTAAAGCAGTAAACGGTGCAGGAGATTCTGCTACTTCAAGAACCTTGACTACTACTGCTGCTGCACCTACTGCTCCTGCAATTGTAGGAAGTACAGGTACAACATATAGTTCTTGTGTTAACACAACCTATACTGCTACTTCATTCCAAGGAGCTACTTATGCTTGGACAATCCCTGCGGGAGCAACTACAGTTGGTGCTACAAATGGAAACGTATTAGTTGTAAACTATGCTGGAGTATCTGTTCCAGTTGGTGGAAGTGCTGCTGTTACTTGTATTGCAACTAATGGAGTTGGTAGTAGTCCTGCAAAGTCACTTACTGTAAAAAGAGTGGCTGGTTCATGTAGAGAGGCTTCATCTGCTATCTCAAACGAATTCAGTGCAAAAGCGTATCCAAACCCATCATCGTCTGAGTTCACAATCGAAACTTCAGCTAAAGGAGCGATGAGCGTGAAAGTATATGATATGCAAGGTCGTTTGGTTGAAAAAGCAAATACGGATAAAGTAGGTTCTAAATTAGCTGCTGGTGCTTATAATGTAATTGTAAACCAAGGCGCTAACACCAAATCAGTTCGTGTGATAAAAAAATAATAATTTCATAGTTAATTTTTTTTTTAAAAAGAGGCTGTCTGAAAAGACAGCCTCTTTTGTTTTTAATAAACAACGACAAATATTGAGGTTTAATAGTCAAAAATAGTTGGTAAAAAAGCTTCAAAGCCTTATAAAATATCATGTTCCCAAAAGTTTATTGAAATTCGTTTGCTTCGCCAGTTCGGCTTTGCCTCGAGTCAATAAATTTTTTTTATTTATGAAAAACTCAAAAAAAAGCGTTGTCCAACGTGTAAAAGTCTTCAAACTATTAAATGGGGAATCCAACAAAATAAGCAACGTTTTAGGTGTAAGGATTGTGGTCAATTATTTACCTCAAGTAATAAATCTGTTTCATATTCTAACAAAATAATTTGGTTCAAGAATTGGATAATTGGCAAAGATACTTTTGATAAAATCGCTTTAGAATCTGGTTATAGTAAAAGCACTTTACAGCGTTATTTTTCTAAAATGTTATGCAAAGCTCCTGTTTTGGAATTTAGTCATACGGATGATATTTATTTAGTCCTGAATGAAACTTATTTTCTAAATGATATTTGTTTGGTTGTTTATAGGAACTTTCATTTAAGGAAAACACAGCTTTATAGAATGACCAATGGAGAACATTTTGAAGAGATTGCAGAATACTTACAAAATTTATTGAATCTAAGAATTAAAATAAAAAGCATCACATCATATGGAGATAAATCCTCAATAAAAGCTATTAAAAAAGTATGTCCAAAAGTACCTTTTCAAAGATGTTTGGTACATATATCAAGGATGTGTAGCATATGGCTTACTAAGCATCCAAAGCATAAATCTGGTTTTGAGCTCAAACAAATAGCTATTAAAATTGCTTCTCCAGTTCGAGCAAAGCTCACGGGTCATCATATTGATTCTGAATATAAAAGACAATTATGGCTTATTGAACTTATTCAATGGGAAGAAGAGTATCGGGATTTTTATTAATCAAAAATCATATAATATGGAATCTTGAAGATATTGGTATACTCATAAAATGGTTCGAAGATCATTTAGTGTAATTAAAAAAGCATTGCCCAATATGTTTCTCTATTTAAAAGATGACAAAATACCTAACTCAACAAATTCTTTGGAGTCGTTTTTTGGGCATTTAAAAGGAAATTTGAATGTTCATAGAGGATTAAGTTTAGCCAATCGAAAGAACTTTTTGAAATGGTATTTGTATTATAAAAATCAAAATAATAACTAGGTTTTCTTTAGCCATAGGGTACACCAAAAAACGTATAAAAAAGGGCAGAAATAAACTGTCCTCATTTTTCGTATGTACATCAAATCTATTGCTAGTTGGTTGCTCCTCAGCAGAGCCAACGTCCTCTTCAATTTGATGCAATAAGTTAATTAATCTAAATTGAAAAATCACCAACTATTTTTAACCACATTACCAAGTAAAAAAAGTAGTTTTATAATTGGCTTTATTGTTATAATTATTTAGATTGATTTTTATCTTTGATATAATTTGACGGGGATTTCCCTATTATTTCTTTAAAAACAGTATTAAAATGAGAGTAGCTGTTGAAGCCAACAGCATCCATAACCTCTTGTACACGGTCACAACCTTCATCAATCATTTTTCTGGCAAAGTTTATCTTTATTGAGTTTATGAACTTTGTTGTAGATTGACCTACCAAGGATTTTAATTTACGATGTAACTGCATTCTACTCAACCCAACTTCTGTAGCTAATTCTTCAACCGTAAAATCTGAATTCTGCATTTTATCATTTATGATAGTTGTGACTTTAGAAATCAATTTTTGATCAAATGAATTATAATGCTTTTTCACTTCGATAGTTAAGTTTTGGTCAATCAAATATGTTTTAAAATTATTTCTAGTTTTAATTATATTTTTAATCTTTTGCAACAAATCTCTAGTGTTAAATGGTTTTGCGATATAGTCCCAAGCGCCTGAACTTAAGCCATTTATTCTAAAATCTAAATCGGTTTTTGCAGTTAACATCAAAAGAGGGATGTGGGAAGTTCGTATGTCGTCTTTTAAAATTGCACACATTTCCACACCATCCATTTCAGGCATCATAACATCTGATATTATAATATCCGGAAGTTTTGTTTGAGCTTGCTTTAATCCTTCTAAACCATTTACGGCCTCAAAAATTTGAAAATCATTTTGCAAACTATTTCTTAAATAAGCTCTAAGGTCGTGATCGTCTTCAACAATTAAAATAGTTTCTAATTTTTCGTTATTTTCCAATTTTTCGTTATCTCTTACTTTTTCCTGGAAATACTGTTCTTTGTTAATTATAGTCTCATCTTTAATTTTAAAAATTTCTTTATTGCTAAAGTCTTCCTTTGAAACTGGAAAGGAAATAATAAATTCTGTACCACCATACATACTATCAGAAACATTAATTTGTCCCTTATGCTCTGTAATTAATTTATGAGAAAGGTGTAGACCAATTCCGGATGATGTCCTTTCTTTTCCGTGAAAAAAGCGATCAAAAATCTTTGATTTGTCTTTGTTTGAAATTCCTTTTCCACTATCCTTAATTATAATATTTGCTAATTGTTTATTACCGTTCCAAATAGGTTTGAGATAAATTTCTATTGTACCTTTTTTCGGTGTGTATTTGAAAGCATTTGAAAGCGCATTGTATAAAACTTTTTCAATAAGATCACCATCAAAATAGCAAGTAAAGTCTTCAGGAACAGTGATATTGAATTTTATATTTTCGCTCTCGGCTTGCCATAAAAAGGCTTTAGTTGTCTGACTGACTAAATCCGAAAGATTGTTTTTTGAGACCTTCAATATGTTTATATTGGCGTTAACTTTACGGAAATCTAATAGTTGATTTACTAAGTGCATCATTCGTTGGGTGTTTCGTGTCAAAATCTGATGACAAAAATCGATGCTTTCTTTACTATGTTTGTTTTCAATTAAATCATTTAGAGGGCCTATAATTAAAGATAATGGCGTTTTAAATTCGTGAGCAATATCTGTAAAGAAAGTTAGTTTAAATTCATTAATTTCTTGTTCTTTTTTAATTTCAATTTGATCCAATTCGATTTGATGGTTTAATTCCTTTTTATTATTCCAAAAATAAATAAAAGCGCAAATTAAACCAACTATAATAAGCACATATAAGATGTAAGCATAAATACTTAGCCAAGGAGCAGACTTAATCTCAATACGAATTATTTTAGGGGCATTACTCCAATTGCCGTCTTCATTTGCAGCATCTATCCAGAATTCATAAGTGCCTCTTTTTAAATTTGAATAAGCCGCAAAACGATGATCACTCGTGGTATTAATCCACTTTTTATCATAGCCTTCAAGTCGATATTTAAATTTATTTTTTTCTGGATTTGAATAATTGGTACTTGAAAATTCAAAAAGAAAATTATTTTGCTTGTAATTAAGAACGATTTCTGATGTAGAATTTATTGAATTCTCAAGGATTTTACTGTCAAAATAGTTGATTTTAGGAAAAATACTCGTGCCGTGAACTCTAAAATCTGTCAGAATAACATCTGATTTGTATGGATTAGGGCGAATTTCATTAGGTTTGAAAAAATTAATTCCATCAATTGTACCTATAAATATGGTTCCATCATTCGCTTTTCTAGTAGCTTCAGTAAGTGTGTTTGTCCTCAAACCATCTTTAACAGAATACTTTATGATTTTTTTATTTTTTATATTATAGGAAAGAAGGCCTAAAGAATTGTTAAGCCATAAATTGCCATCATTGTCTTCTTGAATTCCCATTATTTTTTTTCCTTTGATACCTTCTACAGTTATAGGATTAAATTTATTTGAGGATTTATTTTTTAAAAGTAACCCAGAATCAGTTCCAATCCAGAGGTTATCTTTAGAATCTTTGTAAAATGACCAAATACTATTGTTAAGGATGAAGTAGTCATTGCTCATGGTGTTATTATAAATTTGTAATGAAAAAAACTGCCCATCTGGTCTTAAATTCATTTTAAATAAACCTTCCGAAATAGTTCCAATCCAGATGCAATTTTCATTTGAATCATAAAAAAGACTAAATATTCTTTTACCTCTTAATAATTCGGTTTGAGGTTTTAAACTATGAATCCAATCTGTTTTGTTTACATTTTCAACAATCAAACCATTTCCTGTTCCATAATAAGTGTTACCATAAGAATCATTGCAAATACTATAAATAGCTATATTTTTTGTGTTTTCATGTACAGTTTGTATGCTTTTTTTAGTAAAATAAAGGCTTTTGTTGATTTGCTTGTATAAACCATTAGTAGCGCCAATGTATATTGCATCGTTAATTTTATCAATAGTTAAAGGATTATCAATGGGACTATCTGTTTTAATTGTTTCGATGCTTTTTGTTTTTCTTGAAAATCGATATAAACCATCAGAATGTATTCCGAAATATGCATAATCATCTTGAATACAAAGTCCTCTAATATGAGAGTCGGAAATCTTGTCTATATCTATATCTATTTCTTTAAATTTTTTTTCTTCTAAGTTAGCGTAGCATACCCCTTTTCTGTTGGCTATCCAAAGTGTGTTGGTTTTGTCGCAAAAAACATTTAGAATCGTATTGCTTAAAAGACCTCTTTTTTTATTTCTATCATTTTTTGCTTTACTTATTATAGCATAATTTGAGGCGTCTATTCCAAATAAACCATTGTTGTATGTTCCAACCCAAACGATATTGTTTTTGGATAAACATAAGGATCTTATGTCTGTAATCTCAGGAATGTTAATTTTAGTGATGTTATTATTTTTTTTGTTTCTATCCATAACAATGATGGAATTCTCACTTGATGCCCATAACTTGTTATAATTGTCTAAAATAATTGATGAGAAGTTTTTATTGTCAAAAGCGCTCAGTTGTTCGCATACATTACCCTTTATTTTCCATACCCCATTGCTAGTTGCTATGTGCAAAATACCATCTGATGAAACAGCCATTTTGTTAATAATAACACCAGTTAATGGTATTTGTAATAAATCCAAAGTGATTGTTTTACCTTCTTTAATTTTGAGAATACCATTTTGAGTACCAATTAATATTTCTCCTAATTTATTTTCTACGATACAATTGATTGTGCTATACCTTTCACTGGTTCTTATTCTAAAAAATTTATTTTCTTTAAGGGAGTAGTAATTTAATCCACTCCCATCTGTGCCAATCCAAATTCTCTTTTTTGAATCTTGAAACAAACACTTTATTCGATTGCTAGATAAACTATTATCATTATCATATATGCTATAGTAATTTTTAACAGTATACCCATCAAATTTATTTAATCCATCATAAGTTCCAATCCAAATAAATCCGTAGCTATCCTGAATAATGCTACTAGCATCGGGCTGTGATAAGCCATTGTTGACTGTTATGGCATTAAAATGCAACTGCTGTGCTTGTAAACAGAAGGCTTCTAAAAAGATAAGACTAATAAAAATTATAAATACTTTGAAGTAATTCACTAAAATTATGATTTAAAAGATTGAAAATATAATTATTATGGAGTTGTTTTAAATTTGATTTTGTACTGCAGTATAAAATAAATTGATTGCTAATTTAAAATAAAAATTATTGTTCAAAAGATAAAATATTGATAATGTTACAATATTATATATTTATGTTACATAGCCCTAAATAGATTCTCAATTGAGAATATAAATTTGTTGAAATCAATTTTTAACACCATAACCAATGAAAAAAAAAAAAAATAATATCATTTTATTCAATAAGTCATTACTTATTTTAATTACTAGTTTCTTGTTTCAAGATTTATTTTCACAAGAATCAGAGTTGTCTCTTAATGAACTGTCAATTTCAATATCAAGTGACGCAACACCTATAGTAGTTAATGCATTGAAAGTTTGTAAAGAAAAAAAAATTAAAAAACTTTCTTTCCCTAAAGGTGTTTATCATTTTTATCCCACATTTGCACCAGATAGATATTGCGCTATAACCAATAACGATAATGGTTTAAAAAGAACCCCATTCCCAATAATTGATTTTCATAATTTTGAAATTGACGGTAATGGTTCAGAATTTGTTTTTCATGGAAGGATGGTTCCATTTATTATTGAAGAAAGTAGTTCTATAACGGTTAAAAATCTAAGCATAGATTGGCAAATTCCATTTGCTCTAGAGGGGTTAGTGGTTCAGAACAACGAAAAGGATAAAACATTTGATATAAAAGTTAATACTCCTTATAAGGTTAAATACGGCAGATTATACTTGTCTTTAGAGCGAGAGAATACTCCTTTTGACAAAAAATTCGGGGAAGGTTTTGCGATAGGTGAAAAGAACGATGTAGAGGTGGGGCAAAATATTATTTGGAATCCAAAAACCATGACGCCTTATTATAATACAAAACAATATGCTGCGCAAGAGCACGGAATCATAGCAGAAGAACTTAAACCAGGATTAATAAGATTAAAGGTTAAAGCCGAAATGATGCCTCCTATAGGATCTATTTTTGTTTCTGAAGGAGAGCATCTTTCTAACCGACTTTGTCCTGCGATTAGAGTATTTAAGTGTAAAGATATGTTGTTTAATAAAATAAATGTGCATCACGCCGGTGCTATGGGTTTGATAGCAGAACGATGCGAGAATATTACCTTAGACAGCTTTAATGTTGTTTTAAAAGAAGGATCAGGTAGAATGGTAACAACGACAGCAGATGCAACACATTTTTGTAATACTAAAGGTAAAGTAATAATAAAAAATTGCATCTTCGAAAATATGCTGGATGATGCAACCAATATCCACGGAACTTATGTTCGCGTCAATAAAATACTAGATGATTACACTTTGGCGGTAGAAACGTATCATCCACACCAGAAAGGATACCTTTTTGCTGAAGCAGGAGATTTGGTCAAAATTATTGATCAAAACACATTAGACTCTAAAACCGCTACAATGGTAATAAAAAAGACAGAAGAAATTAATGAGAAGATTACGTTACTTACTTTTAGTGAATCTATCAAAGGAAAGGTAAATCTTTATGATGGTATTCAGAACGTTTCTTGGGAATCCTCAGCACTTTTAGAGAATAATATTGTGCGTAACAATCGTGCAAGAAGTTTTTTGATATCTACATCTAAAGAGGTTATAGTAAGGAATAATTATTTTTCATCTCAAATGTCAGCCTTAAGAATAACAGGAGATTTGAATTTATGGAATGAAGCAGGACCTTGTGAAAATCTTTTAATTGAAAACAATACTTTTGTTGATTGTTTATACGCGGGCTACAAGGGGCATTACATTATTATGATTGACCCAGAATATTCTAATAAAAATAATATTGTATCCAAATTTAGTAAAAACATTACTATCAAAAATAACACATTTAAAGCCTTTCAAACATCTATTTTATATTCTTTAAGTGTTGACGGATTGATTTTTGATAATAATAAAATCCAACAAACTAATACTTATCCCGCTTTTGATACAACTATTGAAACCATTGCAATTGAAAATTCAAATAATGTTTCCATAAAAAACAATAGTTTTATAGGATTAACCGATGAAAAGCCAGCGGAAGTCAAAATTGATAGCAAATCAACGGATATTAAAATGTCTAAAAACTTTGGGTTTGAAAAAAAATAAATTTAATTCAACTAACCATTTATAATTACAACCAAATGAAAATAAAAACCAATCATTTCTATTATCTTTTTTTAATTTGTATTTTATTGTTTTCAGTACAAAAAGGTACTGCACAAAATAGTATTACCGGAACAGTAAAAGACAGTAATGGTTTGCCGCTTCCTGGTGCTTCAATTGTTGTAAAAAATTCCAAAAATGGGGCTACAGCCGATTTTGATGGTAAATATTCTATCAAAGTTTCCGAAAATGGTGCTGTTCTTGTATATTCCTATATTGGGATGCAATCTCAAGAAATAGTAGTGGTTAATCAAAAAAACATCGATGTGGTGCTTTTAGAGCAGAAAAATCAATTAGATGAAGTTGTAGTTGTTGGATATGGTCAAAAGGTCAAAAAAAGCGATTTAACGGGCTCTGTTTCGTCAGTAAAAAAAGATGCCTTCGAACAGGCTCAAAAATTATCAGTTTTAGAGGGTATGCAAGGACGTTTAAGTGGCGTACAAATTACTTCTGAATCTGGCCAACCAGGATCAGGAATGAACATCGTAATTAGAGGTGGAAATTCAATCAATAGCGATAATCAACCTTTATATGTAATTGATGGAATTCAAATTGAAGTAAGAAATAGTGAAATTTCAAGCGGTCAGTTTGCAAATTCCTCAACTTTAAGCCCGCTGGCTTCAATAAATCCCAACGATATAGAATCGGTAGAAATCTTGAAAGATGCCTCTGCAACTGCTATATATGGTTCAAGAGGTGCCAATGGGGTTGTGGTAGTTACAACAAAACAAGGAAAAGAAGGTGTCTCGCTTATCACTTTTAATCATACTATTGGTATAGCTAATGCCACAAAAAAACTAGATGTTTTAGATGGAAATCAATATAGCGCAATGCGTTTCACTCTTGATCCTGCAAATCCATTGTATGGTATCGATACTAATAGTGATGGCATTTTAGACCAACCTATAATCTTTCCGGATTCTCAAATTGTTAATTGGCAAAATGAAGCACTACGAACTGGTATTTCAAAAAATTATAATTTTTCTATTTCTGGAGGAACAGAAAAATATGATTATTCTGCCTCTTTTTCCTATCTTAATAATGAAGCCATAATTGTAGGTACAGGTTTTGACCGTTATACAGCTTCATTAACCGTCAACCAAAGAGTAAAAAAATATCTTTCTACTGGTGCATCCATAAATTTTTCACAAACAACTAATAGTGGTGCTGCTATAAACGGAGGTAACGGAGATTTTAATGGTATTATTCAATCTGCCATACTTTTTAATCCAATTTTAATCCCAGCCGAAGACCAAGATATAGGTGAGTTCGGAATACTAACATCGCCCTATACTATGCTTACCGATGCCTACAAGAACAGCGGGTTCAATAGGATATTAGCCAGTACTTATGCTGAGCTTAAATTCAGTAATGATTTGAATTTTAGAGCAACAGTAGGTGGAAATATAACAGGTTCAAAATCAAAAGAGTTCTATGGTAAAGCAACTAGCTGGGGAAGACTTGACAATGGCAAAGGAATTATTAGTGATGTAAAATCGGACTTATTTTTTTCTAGAAATATATTAAATTACAGAAAAAACTTCAATAATAATCATCGATTAAATTTTGTGGCTGCTTTTGAGTTCGAAAAATACAATCAAGAATCCTTTTCTATCTCAACTTCTGGATACTTGGACGAGACCACTGGCATAAATGACATTTCTAAAGCCTTAGTAATAGATACTCCACAAAGTTTTTTTGTGGGCAGCAATCGAATGTCTTATTTATCAAGGGTAAACTACACTTTGAAAAACAAATATTTATTTACTGCCAGCTACAGAGCGGACGGAACCTCAAAGTTTAAAAATAATAAATGGGGCTATTTCCCATCGGCCGCATTTGCATGGAAAATTAATAATGAAAAATTCATGAAAAAATTTAGTGCCATTACTGAAACTAAATTTCGATTAAGTGCAGGTATAACAGGAAATGACAGGATACCCATAGGGGTGGCCTATGATCAAGCTACGGGAACTGATTACGCTAGCGGTGGTTCCTTAATAAAAGGAATTTCACCAACTTACATTGCTGATCAAAACTTAACTTGGGAAACTACCACACAATACGATATGGGTTTAGATTTAGGGTTTTTGAAAAATAGAATTTCGGCTACTTTTGATGTTTACTATAAAAAAACCAATGATCTACTTTTTAATGCTGATGTTCGACCATCTTCAGGACAAGGAAATCGATGGATTAATATTGGGGAACTGGAAAATAAAGGGATAGAGTTTTCTTTAAATTCAACAAATATCAAAGTGGGGAAATTTAGATGGGAAACAAATTTGAACTTTACAATGAATGAAAATAAAATTCTTTCACTAGGTAATGTTCAACAGGTTCCTATTAGCGTTGGAGGAAGTCATTTAAGAGATGTTGCGGTGCTGCAGGTTGGTCAATCTATTGGAACAGGTTATGGATTTGTATATGATGGAGTTTATCAAATATCTGATTTTTCTTCTGTTGTTGACCTCAGAAATAATCCTGTGGAGCTTAAAAATATTGATGTGAATAATTTAGGCAACTATGTTTTTACCTTGGCACCTGGTGTAACTTCAATTGGTGGACGAACAGTGAGAGTAGGTGATTTTAAGTACAAAGACTTAAATGGAGATGGAAAAGTTGATCTAGCAAACGATAGAACTATTATTAGCCAAAGTAATCCAAAACATTTTGGCGGTATCACGAATTTGTTTGCTTATGATAAATTCGAATTTAGTTTCTTGTTTAGATGGTCTTATGGCAACGAAGTTATTAATGGTTCGCGCGTTAATACAGAAGCAGGAGATCAAACACAGTTTAACCTAACAAAAGAGTATTGGTTTAATAGATGGACGCCAAATAATCCGACTAACGTGTATGGTTCGATTGCTAATAATGGAGCAAAAGATGTGTCTTCTTATTATGTTGAAGATGCGTCTTATGTTCGATTACAGAATATAAACCTAAGTTATTCTTTACCATCTGGCTTACTAAAAAAATACCACATCAGTCAAATGAAATTGTTTGCCGTTGTTGATAATTTAAAAGTTTGGACGAAATACTCAGGTATTGATCCAGAAGTAAACTTTAATAATCCAAGTATTGCTGGGTTAGATAGGTTAGTATATCCAAGAGCAACAACAGTTACTATTGGTCTAAATGTTAATTTTTAATAAATAAAAAAAGCTAAAGAAATGAAAAATATTAAAATTAAAACCAATTTGTTTTTAAAAGCTAAGGCTATTTTTAAAAATACAGCACAACAAATATTTAAAAAAAAATCATACAATAGTTTAGTTTTATTTCTAGTTTCCATATTCTTGTTATCAAGTTGTGAAGATTTTTTGGTTGTAGAACCATACTCCACGATAACACCTGATACTTTTTTAAATAATGAGGTTAATGCGGAATTAGCTTTGAATGGTGTTTACAATATTCTTAATGCAGCTACTGTAAATGGCAGAGGTAATGCCTCCTCTTTTAGAAGAGGAATGTTGCATATGCTAAATTCTGGCACGGATGAGGCTGTTGGGGTGACTGAATTGATTGATTATACTCCATTGTACTTCTACGAATACGATCCAGCAAGCAATTTTGGTAGAGATGCATGGTTATTTCTAAATGCTGGTATTACTAGAGCTAACTTTTTACTCGAATCCATTGATAGTGTTACTTTTAAAAATCCAGCAAGAAAAGATCAAATCAAAGCAGAAGCTCGATTTTTGAGAGCTGTTTATTACCAATATTTAGCGTGGATTTACGGCGGTGTTCCTATAAAGCTATCTATTGATGATGACAGAATTGCTGATGTTGAGCGTAGTTCATTGCAACAAGTTTATGCTGTGATAGAAGCTGATTTACTATATGCCCATCAAACATTAAACGAAACTTCCAATAGGCCTGGTTCTGCAAATAAGTTTTCAGCTGCAGGCTTCTTAAGTAAAATGTATACCTATTTGGCAAGCTGTAAAGAAAATAATGTAGGTAAAGATTTAGAACTTACACTAAATCATTTTGATTGGGTAGACAGTGAGCAAATGTATCAAAAAGCATATGATATGAATAGTTCAATTATTGGTCAAAAGACATTAACTGACTCCTATTTTCATCTTTTTAGAAGCGAAAAAAATGCCTCAACCTATGATGAAGTACTATTTAGCGTTCAAGCAACAGACAATCAAGACGTGGTAATGATTTATGTTGAAGCGTTTATTCCTCAAGGAAATGTAAACACAGTGGGCGGAGGTTATGGTTTTATGAGACCGGGAATGGATTTGTATAATAAATACGATCGGGTTAACGATATTCGTTTTCGAAATAACATTACTGGAAACTTAGGGGGGAATCCAGCCTTAGTAACAACAGAAATTTTAGATGGTACAACCTACTATGTGCCTTTTGCGCTTCCAACTACTATTACAGAGGCTTATAGAGCTATGAGTATTGGTAAATGGAGGTATCCAAAACCAGGATCTAACACTATCGAGGCATGGGCAAGTGATTGTAATTTTCAATTATTGCGTTATGCTGACATACTATTACTGCAAGCTGAATTGGAATTTAAGCATAAAAAAAATGAAGTGGCTGCCCGAAATTATTTGAAATTGGTGAGAGAAAGAGCAGCTGAAAAAAATGTAGTTCGACTAAATCTGCTAACTACCAATTATTTTAAGACTGATTTCATGAAAGAATTGATGGATGAAAGATCTCGAGAACTTTGTTTTGAAACTTGGAGAAGAATAGATTTAATACGAACCGGAACACTAAAAAGCACACTAGAAAGCGCATTGGTAACAGGCAATTTTAATCAACCAAGAATGGCTCTTACAAAAGCGAATTTCCAACCATTTCATATTTGGTATCCTATACCTATAAATGAATTTATCAATAAAAAAATGGTTCAAAATTCTGGTTACTTTAATTAACATAAACTCTAAAAACAACCTTTAAATTTAAAATTATGAAAAAAAATTATGTAATTCTCGCTTTTTTATTTAGCTCTGTCATGTTTGGACAATTTACAGTCTATACCAATGCAGCTGGAGCTGGAGATGGCAA
>JAYVIN010000026.1:0-16077 GCA_043770135.1 Flavobacterium sp.
CGAGAATCCTTTGCTTATTGAGGTGTAAATGTTCTTTCCTTTCCCTACTTTATAGGAAAGTCCAATCCTTGGCGACCAAATACCGCCAAAAGTATAAGCCTTGTTTTGAGTGTCGGAATTGGGTTGAAAAACATCCTCCAACGAATATGCTGTAGAATTAAGAGAGATTCCGGTTTCTAAGTGCAGGTTTTTCAACAGCCAAACTTCCATTTGTAAAAAATAGTTGCTATAGTTTCGGTTTTGTTCAATTGCACTGAACTGATCCCCTTCAATACTCCCTTGTCCGGGTTGTGACAAGTATAAATTTCTATAAAGAGAATATTTGTATTTCTCCGCAGCCATTTCAGTTCCGAAACTCAACTCAAAAGGCAAAGAAAAAAAGCGGTCTTTATAATTTACATTTAAGCGAAGACCTACGGAATTTATTTTATCCGCTAAAATATCAAACGGTCTAGTTTCATAACCCTCTTTAAAATTAGAAAACACACTGGATTTCAAAGACCATTTGTTAGAAAATTGATGGTCATATCCCAAACCTATCAAGAATTTGTCGTAGGACTCATACCCTTGCGCTGCTACCCATGTCGGCGCTGCCTTTTCTGGATTGTTAACAAAATCTTTTTCATTCAAAGAACTAGGAATATAGGCTTTGAGTCTGGTAAAAATTCCTATGAAAGACAAATTCCCTTTTTCGGAAATTTTTTGTTTACCGTGAAGGTTAAACGATTTTCTCTTATAGGAACTATTTGCTCTGTATCCATCACTTTGCAAATCAGAATAGCTGGAATATACATTCGAGTTAGCATTGCTGTATCCTCCGGAAAGTCGTTGTTGGAGCAAACCATACCTGCCAAAAGTCGTTGTGGCTTTTCCGAAAGATTCTAACGATGGTGTTTCTCTTGAAAACAGATGAATCACGCCGCCTAAACCAGAACCAAAACTAGTGGAGTTGGGGCCTTTTATGATTTCGATTTTTTCTATTGATGCTACATCTATATCTTCGATAACTGTTTCTCCTTCTCCCGAACTCAATGGAATCCCGTCAAAATATGCCTTTACTCTATTTGTTCCAAACTGTGTTCGAGCACCAATGCCACGAATTGTAATTCTATTGGTGTTCAAATTACCCTGTTGCATATAAACACCTGGAATTGTATTCAAAACTGGAGTAAGAATGATTCCATCTGTTTTATTAATGTCGGATGTGCTAATTACAGAAACCGAGGATGCTGCATTTTGAAGGGAATTTTTAATAGGGGAGGCTTCCAGAATTATTTCTGGTAATGTTAAAGTGTCTTTTTTTACTTGGCTAAAAACGAAATTCATACCAAAGAATAAAATAAAAAAAGAAAAGTTGTTTTTAAGCAATGCCCCGCTATTTAGATTAATAAAATTTTTACAAAGTTACCTTAATATTTCTGATTCTCAAATGGTTGTTAGTTTAGTTAAAATTTTAAATTATTGACTTTATTTTGTTATTCAACAATCGTTGGAGTAAAATTTAAATCTTGTTAAATAGAAAGTGCAAAAACAGAAAGGCTATCAGAAATGATAGCCTTTTTTTTATTGGAATAAAAAAATTTAAATTTTAATAATTCACAAAATTTACTTCTAGGTTTTACCCAAATAATCTCTTCGTAAAATAAAACAATTATACTTTCTCAACACTTTTCAGCATTTACTTTGCAGAATTAAAAAAAAAAAATAGGATTGAATCCAATAATTGTAAAAAACACTATTTAATATAATGAATATAACATTTTTTGTTAAATAGTCAACAAAATAAATGTTTCGGTGAAAATAAATCAATAAATTTGTAGAAAAGGTTTGTTTTTTTAACAAATCCTATTAAAACATTAGCTTTTTAATACCCAAATTATTATGATGGAGTCTTTACCAAAATTGAATCCCAATGGTTGGGATGAAATGTTTTCTTCCAATGGTGTGCGAAATTCATACCGGAAAGTTTTACAAACATTACAAAGCTTTAATCCCGATAATTTATACCAAAAACAAAAACAAGCTGCTGATTTTTTTATGAATCAGGGGATTACTTTTACCGTGTATAGTGACGACAACCAGGGTATAGAGAGAATTTTTCCTTTTGATATCATCCCAAGAATCATCACACAAAAAGATTGGCTAGAAGTCGAAACAGGAATCGCGCAGCGATTAAAAGCGCTTAATTTATTCCTAGAAGACATCTATAACGATCAACATATCATAAAAGAAGGAATTATTCCTGCTGCATTAATAGCCTCTTGTCCGCATTATATTCAGGAAGTTCACGGAATTAAATTGCCTCATAACATCCATGTTCATATTGCAGGTATCGATTTGATTCGTGGTGCAAAAGGGGAATTTTACGTCTTAGAAGATAATCTTAGATGTCCGAGTGGCGTGAGTTATATGCTCGAAAACAGAGAAATCACCAAACGGATTTTCCCCGAAATGTTTACTTCTAATGAGGTAAGTATGGTGGCAAATTATCCGATGATTCTTCATAACATATTGATTTCTTTATCGCCAAGAAGCATTGTGAACCCAAACGTAGTATTACTTACTCCGGGTATTTATAATTCGGCTTATTACGAACATACGTTCTTGGCGAGACAAATGGGAATTCCATTAGTAGAAGGACGAGACTTGATTGTCAATAACTGTAAAGTCTATATGAAAACTACTTCAGGGCTTCATCAAGTAGATGTAATTTATAGGAGATTAGACGATGAATACCTAGACCCATTAGTTTTTAAACCAGATAGTACGCTAGGAGTTCCCGGACTAATAAGTGCTTACAAAATGGGAAATGTTGCTCTGGTAAATGCTGTTGGAAATGGCGTTGCCGATGATAAAGCCGTTTATGCTTATGTTCCTGATATGATAAAATATTATCTTAACGAAGAACCGATACTAAAAAACGTTCCGACTTACCAAATGGAAAATCAAGAGGAGCGAGAACTTGTTTTTGCTGATATGGGCAATATGGTTATCAAAGAAACCAATCAAAGTGGAGGATACGGAATGGTTATGGGAAACAAAGCCAGTCAAGAGGAATTGGAAAAAGCCAAAATAGCCATTCTTGAAAATCCTAGAAATTACATCGCTCAGCCAATTATACAACTGAGTACTGTGCCTTGTTTGATTGATGGTCAATTAAAACTTCGTCATGTCGATTTAAGACCTTATGCGTTATGTGGTCCAAATGGGGTAGAAATAGTCCCTGGCGGATTGACAAGAGTTGCTCTTACTGAAGGCTCTCTGATAGTAAATTCTTCTCAAGGTGGAGGAAGTAAAGATACTTGGATTGTAAAATAAAAAAATCAAAATTAATAAAAGAGTGTCCTTGGGGATTTAATAACTATACTATTTATTAAAATATCTACATAACATGAAAAAAGAATTTTTTGAATATTTAGGAGAAATTAATTGGAGAAATCGGTTTAAGATGCAATCACAAAGTATAGATTTAAAAGTAATAATGCGGTGGGTCGGTCTGGAGTAAGCATAACATATCAAAAGTCAACTATCTTGAAAAAAGTAAATAAAAAATGAAAGTAAATATGCTCAGCCGAGTAGCCGACGGTATGTTTTGGCTCAACCGATACATGGAAAGAACAGACGGAATGTTATTAGGTCTTAACACTTTTTACATCTTGTCATTTGATAAGGAACTCGATGATCAACAAGGATACAAACCACTGTTAGATTACTATACTAGTTTGCCAAGTAAACAAATAGGGGAAGCGCAGTATGACACCAATTTTGTTCTAAAATATATGATTTGCGACAACTTAAATCATAATTCAGTAAAAAATCTAATCATTAAAGCTAGAGAAAATGCCAGGGGTTCGCAAGATAAAATTACTAAGGAGTTATGGGAACATATCAACTCTTTATATCATTTTATGAACGATCCTAACTTACCATCAATGCTTGAAACATCAGCGGCATCAGTAATTTTAGCAAAACTAAACAAGGATTTTCTGCTGTATAACGGAATCTTTCAGGTTACGATGCCACGGGGTTTGGGCTGGTCCTTTTCTAGAATTGGAAAACACATCGAAAGATGCCTTCAAACTATAACGTTGACACAAGCTTATTATGCTCCCATTCATTATAACCTTGACGGAAAAGAGGATTTACTGTATTGGAGAAGACTATTATTGTCTCTTTCTGGCTATGAATTGTACCAGAAAAGTTATAGCAATATTCCGCACAATCGTAAAGTGGTGCAACAAGTGATTTTTAATCCTGATTTTGGACATTCTGTAATCCATACATTAAGCCTGATTGAAGTCTATTTGGACAATCTTTTCAAAGATAATAATTTGAGCGAGGCCAGAACTTTGCACAATCAATTTGGAAGATTAAAAAGCGCAATTGAATTTACAGATTATCATAACTTGACGAACCAACAATTAGAAAATGTTCTTAATGATACTAAAAAACAATTGATTCAATTTTCGACCGATTTTTCAAAATTATTTTTCTCTTATACCTAAATAAAATGGCAGTTTTCAAGATAGTACACATCACAAAATACGAATACAGTTGGCCAATTAAGGAAAGTATCAACGAAATCCGATTGTTTCCACATCATTTTGACAACCAAGATGTATTGCAATTTCAATTATTAGTGAGCAATAACCCAAATGTTGAAATTTCAAGAGATTATTATGGCAATAGAGTAGGGAATTTCAATACACTTGATACGCACAAAGAAATGATTCTTGAATCTCGAATGTTAGTACGGATAAATCATTCGCTTAAAATCCCTGAAATTGACACGACTACAATAGCAGATTTGTCAAAGGAAATGAAAAAAAGCATTCTTTTACAGCGACTTTGTTATCCTGAAGCTATAGAAGAGCAAAATCAAATTGAGGCTATTTTGAAAAACAGTATAGCACCTGGAAAATCAATAATTGCTATCGCTCAAGAATGCAACGAATATATATTTAAAAACTTTATATATACCAAGGGAATCACAACCATTAATACGACTTTAGACGAAGTATTGGAAATCAAAAAAGGGGTTTGCCAAGACTTTGCACATCTCTTGTTACAATTATTACGAACAGCAGGAATACCTTCACGCTATGTAAGTGGGTATATTTGTCCTAATGAAAACGACTACAGAGGAGAGGGTGCTACCCATGCATGGGTAGAAATTTTCACACCAAATCAAGGATGGCTTGGTTTAGACCCTACCAATAATATTTGGACTATGGCCAATCATGTGAAACTTTCGGTAGGAAGGAACTTTAATGATTGTACGCTAGTAAAAGGTACTTTCAAAGGAGTTTCTAGACAAACCCTTTCTGTGAGTGTTTCTATTGGCTATGAAGACGGAACCCAATATGAAGAGGTTAATAATGTAAAACTTGAGGAAGCTACTGTTGAAGAAAAAGTGCAATTGGATTATATAGATCAAATCTATCAGCAGCAACAATAAAGAAAACTATATCAAAAAAAGCCTTTTGTAAAATTAGACTTACACAAGGCTTTTTCTTTTGTACTATTTTTTGCCTTACATCGACAACCAGCTGGATGGGTTGTTATAAGTTGTATTTTGTAAAATCAAGAATTTTATTACCGTTTTACCTGTCTCGCCGTTAGTTCTAACTCTACCTATTGTTTCTTTTCGGCTTACTTTATCACCTTTGCTAACACCCACTGAACTCAAATTTTGATAAACGGTAAAGTAATCCCCATGCTGTATCATTACGGCTTTATTTACCGGAGACAAAACAATTACACTCGTGACAACACCATCAAATACGGCTCTAGCACTGGCTCCTTGTTCGGTTGTGATTTCAACCCCACTATTGTGAATGGTTAATGTTTTATACACCGGATGTGCTTGATCACCATAACCCAAGGAAATAAACCCTTTTTCTACAGGAAAAGGCAATCGTCCTCTATTGGCTTTAAAATTATCAGCTATAATTTTTGCCTCTGGCGTTAATTCAATTTTTGATGACGATACTGGTGCTGTAGAAACTAGTGATTTGGCACGGGTTTTTAATTCCTCTTTGGTCTCCACTTTGGATTCTGCTTTGGATTGCGCTTTTGCTTTTTCCATTGCTCGTTCCATCGCTGCTTTTCTATTGGCTTCGGCAATAGCCTCTCTAATTAATCGATCAATTTGACGATCAATAGCTTTGGTTTCTTGTTGTTTTTTCTTGATTTCGGCAGTAATTTTATTTTTATCTTTTTTGATAGAATTAACTACTTTTTGTTGCTCTTGTTTTTCTTTAAGTAATGACAATCGCTCTTTTTCTTTCTCGGCAATTAGTTTTTGTTTTTCTTGTTTTTGTTTATCTAATTTCCCGTTGTAATCTATAAGTTCAACCGATTTGGATTGGATTTCTTCGCCTTGCAATTTTCTGTAATTCGTATATTGCTTCATGTATTGCACTCTTTTATACGCCTGTTGAAAATTCTCGGACGACAAAATAAACATAGCCCTGCTTTGCTCCGAACGACTTTTGTATGATTTTAAAATCATCTTGGCATAATCCTCCTTAAGTTCCGCTAATTCTTTTTTCAACTTGTTTATTTGAACTTGATTGATATAAATATCATTGTTCAATAACTTAGTTTGTTTTTCAGTAGTCTGAATCAGTTTTTCCTTAAGTTTTATCTTATTGCTTTGAATTATAATTACATTCACAGCCGATTTTTCTTTTTTCTTAACAGTTTGCAATAGCTTTTCATTTTCTCTAATCTCTCTTTGAATTTGGGCTTTTCGCTCTTCCAATTTTTCTTGTTGAGAAGTCTGACTCCAAAGTGTAGAAGTCAAACACATAAAAATTAGGCTTAGGATAAATTTTGGCATAGTAAAAATAAGTTTGTGCAAATTTACTTAATTATAATTCTTTTGTAATCATTTGGAACTGCATAAGGAAAAGAAAGTTCTTCATTGAATGTTACCGTGTTGTATTCTAAATTTATTTCGGTATTTCCTTTTACTTGCAATGAATTAATTAAAATCGATAAAGGTACTATTGCTTCTTTGTAAGTCGTATGATTTGAATATCCAATCTGAATTTTTCTTGATGCCGATGTTTGCTCTATTTCTTGATTTTTGAGTAAATAGGTATTCGCATCAATGAAAAAAGATTTCTTTATTTTACTATCCAACTCATCCTCTAATTGAATCGTTTGCTCAACAATGGATTCGGTATATTTTCCCATTCTTAAATCATCTATTGCTCGACCCAATAGCATATTCTGAACTTTATCATAATTTAAATCCGTACCCAACCATTGGCTCAAAAGACTAAAATCTCCTTCAAAATAACTGCCATTTATTTTTTCATAATAACTCACAGACTTGGGCGTAATCAATGCTTTTGCCATGGTAATTCCTAGAAATCGAATGCTAACTAATATTTGTTCGTCTTTCTTTATCTTAATTTCAGCAGTTACATTTTGAGACTGTTTCCCGTTATCGTATCGAACATTTGATTTTATATATAATGTAGAAAAGTCTACTTTATTGTTATAATAGTTTTCTATGGTGTTTTTTCCCATCTGTTGGGTATCGTTCTTGGCTAGTGTTACAACTGCTGATTTTGATTTACAGGACTGGAGCAAAAACAAACAAGAGAAACAAATAAGCACTAGTTTCACTAAAAATTTATTCATGTTTTTTATTTTTTTAATAATTGGTTGGCTTTAGTAAAATAGGCTTCTTTTTTCTTAAAATCGCCTAATCCGTTGAAGGCTTCCCCTAATTGGATGTTAAAATTAATTTCTAATGCTACATCATTTACAAGATAATCCATTCCCATTTCGAGAATTTCCTTTGCTTTTTTGAATTGTAACAATTGATTATTTGCCAGCCCTACATAATAGTAAAACTGAGGTTGAGTAGGAAATGTTTCTACCATTTCGGAAGCTTTTTTTGAGACTAATTCAAAGTTTTTCATTTCGAGATAAACTTGAATCAAAAGTAAATTAGAATTAACATCGGCTGTAGTATTGTTTTTTAAATTTTTCTCATAATAAAATACCGCCTTGTCCCATTGCTTTTTATTATGGTAAAATTTTCCAATTTCCAGCGCTACATTTACATCTGGATCTTTATCAAAATAAGTTATTGCTTTCTCTAAATCGGAGGAATATTGAGGGTTTTTTGTCGTATAAACCAAAAATTCATTTAATATTCGATGTCTAATTTTAGAATCAATTTTAGTATTTGCCAAAACAATATTCATCGAATTTATCGCTTTTGAAGCTTCATTATTATCCAAATGCAATTTAAACAAACCTACTTGCGCCCACTCTGAATTTGGAATTTCGACTTCCAATTTTTTAGTGATTTCAATCGCTTTTTTGATGTCGTTACTCTTGGAATAGAGTTCAATCAAAGCAATATAATTCGATTCCTCTTTTGGATTTTTATTAATTTGTGCTATAAGATTTTCTATCTCTGAATTTTGAAATTTACCCTGTGATAAAATCTTGGCTTTGAAGGCCTCTCTTTTGTCCGATTTCCCAACTTTATCGTTTAATTCATTAATAAGAACGAGTGCTTTGTCCAATTGTTGGGTATTCATGTAGAGCGAAACCAAATCTTCTTTGTACGCTTCGTCAAATTCTATCAATTTATTCACCGTGATTATGGCTTGATTGAAATTCTGGGTTTGATAATTTGTATCATACATCCCCACCCAATACCATTTGTTTTTTGGGTCAATTTGTGTCGCTTTCTCAAAAGAATTATAGGCTTGTTCATACTCTTTTGATGCTAAATAATTCTTTCCCATTTCGTAATGAATAGTGGCCTCATTGGGTTTTAATTTCAAACATTGTTCTAACGCATCAATTGCTTTATCATAATTTTCGATTCCTTTTTGCTTTAAAGATTCATAAAAATAGTCTTGAAATTTATCGGTTTCTGGTTTAATTTCTTCAGGTTCCGTTTGTGCTAATGACAAAGCTGAATTGCAAAGCAAAACTAGAAACAAAAAGAATAACGCGGTTTTTTTCATTTTTTCAAGACAACTTTTTAAAAAACTAAACACAAAGTACACAAATATTTTTTCAGAGAAGTTTCTTTTAACTATTTATTGGAATTTAGACTCGAGAAATAATGAACAAACCTAGTAATTTCAATAGTGAATTTACATTAAACATCATCATAATCCACCACAATTGTTTCGGAAGTGGGATGCGCTTGGCAGGTGAGTATTAGACCTTCGGCGATTTCGCTATCAGACAAGATGGAGTTTTTCTTCATCATAGCTGTTCCTGATTTTACTCGTGCTAAACAACTACTACAAATTCCGCCTTGGCAAGAATAGGGAGCATCAACACCCTGTTTTAATGCTGCTTCAAGAATGGTTTGTTTTTGCGACATTTCGAAAGTAGTTTCCTCTTCGTCTACTAAAATCGTGATTTTAGAATGACCTTCGGGCGATTTCTCTCCCAATATTTCACTAGGGCTTTCAGCAGATGAGGTGGAAAATAATTCAAATTTAATAGACGAATTCTTAATGTTGTGTTCCGTCAAAACCTTGGTAACGGTGTTTATCATTTCTTCTGGTCCACACAAATAGAATTTATCGAATTCCAAAGCTGCGTGTTTGTTGTTCAATACAAAATTTACAACCGATTTATCAATTCTACCAAAAAGTGTCCCATCGGCTTTGGTTTGACTGTACACATAATGCACAAAAAGGCGTCCAGTATATTTTAGGTGTAAATCGTGTAGTTCTTGATAAAAAATAGTTTCTTCGGGATTCTTATTGCCATAAACCAACACAAAAGTACTGTTAGGTTCACTTTTTAGCATAGATTTAATAATCGATAGTACAGGAGTAATTCCGCTTCCAGCTACAAATGCAGCATAGTTTTTTTGACGTTCAGCCTGAGGTTCAAAAGTAAATTTTCCTTCGGGGTTTCCCACTTCAAGAACGTCACCTGCTTTTAGTTTACTATTAGCAAATGAAGAAAAAGCGCCATTTTTTACTGCTTTCACAGCAATTCGCAATTCCCCACTTTCTGGCGAAGAACAAATAGAATACGCACGACGAATTTCTTTGCCGTCTAGCGTTAATCTCAAATTGACATATTGCCCAGCAACTAAAGTAAAATTGGGTTTAAATTCTTCGGGTACATTAAAAAGTATGGAAACTGCAGCTGCCGTTTCACGTTTGACTTCTTTTATAATGAGTTTTTTGAATGATGGCATAAGTTGTATTTTTTACAAAAATAGGAAACGACAAATAAATTGAACTTATAAGTTCCTATTTTTTTATTTCTAAAGTGAAATTCTATACTTTTCGTAGTTAAAAATTATTTACAGATTAAGATAAGTTAAACTCGAAGTGTTTTTTGCGGTTTAAATTTCGATATTTCAAAAAGAAACGTATTTTTACCAGTCTTTATACTAAACGATACTTTTAGAAGTTAAATGATAAAAATGGTTGCATTGAAAATGAAGATAATTAAATTCACATTTGTTTTAGGGTTTTTATTTTTTTTGGTTGCTTGTTCAACCAAAAGAGACAATTTTTTGGCAAGAAATTCACATGCTTTAAGCACAAAATATAACATTCTTTATAACGGCCAAGTTGGTTATAATAAAGGAGAATTGGCTATTGACGCAGTTAATAAAGATAATTATTGGAATTTATTGCCTATTGAAAGGATGCAAATTATAGAGGAAGATACTGCAACTAACGAAAAAACAAAAAATCCTGATTTTGATTTAGCAGAGACCAAATCGACCAAGGCGATTCAAAAACATTCAATGAACATAGGTGGTAAAGAAAAAAACTACCAAATAGACGAAGCTTATTTAATGCTTGGGAAATCAAGGTATTTTTCCCAAAGATTTGTTCCTGCTCTAGATGCGTTCAATTACATTTTATACAAATATCCTAATAGTAGCAAGATTAGTCAAGCTAAAATTTGGCGCGAAAAAGCCAATATGCGATTAGGAAATGACGCACAAGTAGTCAAAAATAGTAGCAAACTTCTGAAAAACAAGAAACTCAAGAAACAAGTTATTGCCGATGCAAATGCTTTGCTTTCGCAAGCTTTTTTGAATTTGGAAGAAAAAGACAGTGCTGTTGCAAAATTGAAAATAGCCGAGAAGTTCACTAAAATTAATGGCGAAAGAGCTAGATACCGATTTGTTTTGGGTCAATTATATCAGGAATTAGATCAAAAAGACAACGCTATTGCCAGTTATCAATCGGTTATTGATATGAAAAGAAAGGCAGATAAAGAATACACTATTCAGGCTCATGCCAAAAAAGCAGGTCTTTTTGATTATCAAAAAGGCGATACAATTGCGTTTTTAAAAACCTACAACGACCTAATCAAAGATAGAGAAAACCGCCCGTTTTTGGATGTGATCTATCATCAACTAGGTCTTTTTTATGATAAAAGAAAGCAACAAAAATCAGCCGAAGAATTTTATAATTTATCCCTTCGGAAAGCACCAAAAGACGCCTATTTGACAGCTTCTAATTATAGAAATATTGGAAATATGTATTTTAAAAATGCAAACTATTCTTCAGCGGCAAAATATTATGATAGTACTTTAGTTCATCTCGATCTTAAAACAAGAGAGGGAATTCACATTCAAAAAGTCAGAAAAGATTTAGACGAAATAATAGCCTTAGAAAGCGTGGCTAAAGTGAATGACAGTATTCTTTCGATTGTTTCTCTTTCAGATTCTGAAAAACTGGCTTATTTTGAGAAACACATAGCAACTTTAAAAAAGAGTGATGAGGCTAAGAAAATAGCTTTGGACAAACTAAAAGCAACAGCCGAAAATTTAACGGCTAATGTAAAATCTAATACGCAAAGTCAAGACGCATCTCTCCAAGACGCATCAGGGAACGCCATAAAAAAAGTGTCAATCGCACCGCCGTCAATCGCACCCACTGGAGCAAATCAAACGGCTAGTGCTTTTTATTTCTATAATCCAACTCAAGTTTCTTTCGGGAAGATAGAATTCAAAAAAAACTGGGGAAGCAGAGCTGCCGAAGGCTATTGGAGAATAACTGCCGTAAAAGAAAAAACAGCCAATGACAGTATAAAAACTACTGATAAAACCATCACTGAAAAAGGCACTTTAGATGAAAAAGAAATAGAGAAATATACGACTGATTTCTATTTGAAACAGCTTCCGAAAACCCAAGTCGAGATTGACAGTATAAAAAAGGAACTAAATTTTGCATATTATCAAATAGGGGTTATTTATAAAGAAAAATTTAAGGAATATCAATTGGCGAGTAATAAACTGGAGCAATTATTACAACAAAATCCAGAAGAAAAGCTAATTCTTCCGACAATGTATCATTTGTACAAAATATATCAAACTACAGATGCAAACAAAGCCGAAGATATGAAACGCAAAATTTCCTCTTTGTATCCAAATTCTCGTTATGCACAAATAATTAATAATTCAGCACAAAACACTATTTCTGAAAACGAAAATTCAGACAGAGTGTATAACAAAGTATACAAATTGTTTCAAGAAGAACAATTTTCGGCAATATTGAAACAGTTAGAAGAGTTGATTACCCAATATACAGGAAATGAGATTGTACCCAAGTTTGAATTGCTAAAAGCCAACACACTAGGAAAACTCAAAGGACTTGAAGCCTATAAAAATGCGATGCAATATGTTTCGGATAATTATCCAAATAGTGAAGAAGGCAAAAAAGCCCAAGAAGTAGTAACCAAACAAGTTCCTTTGCTAGAAGGAATGGAATTTAGTGATACTGACACTAAAAAATGGAAGATAATTTATAAAATAGCTGCTTTAGACGAAAACAATAAGAAAGCGTTGGAAACAAAAATAAAAGCTTTTTTAGACGTTGAAATGCCAAAGATATTGAAGTATTCTTTAGACAAATATTCTGAAAAAGATAGTTTTGTGACCATTCATAATGTAAATTCAGAGTTGTATGGCAATGCGATTGTAAGCACACTAAAAGAAAAATTTAAAGTAACCGAAGTAGGTATTGTGGTTTCGGACATCAACTACAATGTAATTCAAATCAAGAAAAATATCGAAAGCTATTCAGCAACAAAAAAGCTGTAACCTATGTTTGACAAAAAGCCAAAATCATATACTGATCTTTTAGGAAAAACAAATAGGATTGTAGAAGGAACTATAATTAAAGGCGATATTATCTCTCAAGCCGATTTTAGATTAGATGGCGAATTAATAGGTAATTTTCAATCCAAAGGAAAAATAGTCATTGGTCCTCAAGGAATTGTTACAGGAAACATTAGCTGTAAAAACGCCGATATTGAAGGCAAATATCATGGCAAAATCACGGTTCTTGAAATTTTAAACGTGAAACACAAAGCCAGTATTCACGGTGAAGTAATTTGCGGAAAATTATCTGTAGAACCTGGAGCAGATTTCAGTGCGTCCTGTGCTATGAAAACCAATTCAAAAACTACGATTGCAAATGACGGACAATCAAAACCCGAAGAAAAAGAATAACATACTTAATTCTTATGCACGTTTTTCAAGCATTGCTATTCAAATGTTTGTAATTATTGGTGTCGGAACTTTTGTAGGGATAAAACTTGACGAGTATTTTCAAAACAAAAATGATTTATTTACTATAATTCTGTCGTTACTTTCAGTAATATTATCTATATTATTCGTAGTTCGTAGCGTTATTTCATCTTCAAAAGACAAAAAATAAATGAGTTCAACATTTAAATCTAGGCAAATCTCATATATAACTCAAGGCTCTTTACTCGTGATTGTAGCGTTCTTCGTTCATAGTTATTTGCTGCATTATTTTGCAACTAAAAATGTTTTTTTCTTTCCGATTTGGCATATTTATCTTTTTAATTTTGTAACAACAGCGTTGCTTTACACCATTGTCAACTACAAATATTCAAAAGACAAAACTACTGTTTTCAATACTTTTATGTTAAGTACATTATTGAAAATGCTTTTAGCGATTGTTTTTTTATTACCACTTTTAATGGGAGAGGTTAAAGATAAAAAACCAGATGTATTCAATTTTTTTATTATTTACTTCTTGTTTCTTATGTTTGAAGTATATTCAATAGCTAAATTCCTTCAAAACAACGCTTCAAAATGACTTTGTTTTAATGAAAAATATAGTTTGCGTATTAATAACAAAGTATGTAGATTTGCAAAAAAAATTAAACGAGGTACTTTAAGTTATAAAATATGGTATTAAACACTTTTAAAGTTGCATTGTTAGCCGTGTTGTTATTAGTAAACACCGCATTACTAAGTGCAGCAGAAACCAAAGAAAACGAAAAAAAGGAAGCGTTCAACGCAAAGGAAATGATTATGCATCACGTTAAAGATGCACACGAATTTCATATTGTAGAATGGAATAACGAACCCATTTCAATCTCATTACCTATAATACTTTGGACTAATAAAGGATTAACAACCTTTTCTTCAAGTGAATTTCATCACGATGATTCAGGTCATCAAATCGTATCAAAAGACGGAAATAAATTTGTTAAACTTCACGAAAAAATTTATCAACTAAATAGTGGTTCAGATTCTGTTGAATTTAATAAAGAACATCACCCTGAGAATGCTTCACTTCTGTTAGATTTTTCTATAACAAGAAATGTATTTATGATGTGGGTTTCTGTAATTTTATTATTATTCCTATTTATTATTTCAGCCAGAAAGTATAAAAACTCCAAAGACAATGTTCCAACAGGAATTGCAGGCTTTGTTGAACCTTTAGTAGTTTTTGTTAGAGATGAAATTGCAAAACCAATGATTGGTGAGCACAAATACGAAAAATATATGCCCTATTTATTAACGGTATTTTTCTTTATTTGGATTAATAATATTTTTGGATTGATTCCAATTTTTAACGGTGCAAACGTTAGTGGGAACATTGCATTTACGCTAACATTGGCCTTATGTACATTTCTTATTACTACATTTAGCGGTAACAAAAATTACTGGAAACACATTTTTTGGATGCCAGGAGTTCCAATTCCAATGAAAATATTTCTAATGCCAATAGAATTAATTGGTATATTCACAAAACCAGTTTCATTAATGATACGTTTGTTCGCTAACATTACAGCAGGACACATTATCATTTTAGCATTAATGTCACTAATTTTTATTTTTGAAACCGTTTGGGTTTCGCCAGTTTCAGTAGCATTCTCATTATTTATTGGAGTTATAGAAATTGTCGTAACCGCAATACAAGCATATATTTTTACAGTGTTGTCCGCCTTATATTTTGGTATGGCAACCGAAGAAGAGCATCATTAATTAATTTAAATTTTCTATTATGACTATTACTGGAATTGCAGCAATTGGAGCTGGTTTAGCAGCTATTGGAGCTGGTATCGGAATTGGTAAAATCGGTGGATCAGCTATGGACGCTATGGCTCGTCAACCAGAAATGCACGCAAAAATTCAAGCTTCTGCATTGATTTTAGCAGCTTTCGTTGAAGCGGTAGCACTTTTCGGAGTTGTTGCGGCGTTAATCGTTTAATTATGATTGATTAAATATGGAGATAGCGGTTGGCTATCTCTATATTTTTAATTTAAAAAAACTTAAAAATGGATTTAATAACACCTGGGTTAGGATTAGTATTTTGGACAGTTATAACGTTCTTAATATTACTTATTATATTAAAAAAATTCGCTTGGAAACCAATTCTTGGAGCTGTTAGCGAAAGAGAAGAATCAATCAAAAATGCTTTACTTTCTGCAGATAACGCTAGAAAAGAAATGCAAAACCTTCAGGCTGACAATCAACGTATTTTGCAAGAAGCAAGAATGGAACGCGATTCTTTATTGAAAGATGCACGTGAAATGAAAGACAAAATGGTTGCCGATGCTAAAAATGAAGCTCAAGCTCAAGGTTTGAAAATGATAGAGCAAGCAAAAGCAGCTATCGAAAGCGAAAAAAATGCAGCAATGGCTGAATTAAGAGCGCAAGTTTCTAATTTGTCAATCGAGATTGCTGAAAAATTATTAAAAGACGAATTGTCTAACAAAGAAGCTCAAGTAAAATTAGTGGAAAAAATGTTAGGCGACGCTAAATTAAACTAATATGT
>JAYVIN010000027.1:0-2058 GCA_043770135.1 Flavobacterium sp.
CACACGGCTGTTTTCTATGTTCATATTTTTGTAATTATACCAAACACACGGTTTTAATAATTACAGGAATATTTGTCTAGGAAAAGGGGTACCTGTCACAGTAGACTCTATCAAAGCACTTGTGAAGAATCCATACACAACAAGAGTTTCAGTAAATAGAACAGTAACACCTTTTAATCCTGCCACTGCTTATTATGATATAGTAGGAAACTATGTAGTTGTAGATGATATTACTAAACAAGTTGTACAAATAACTGACAAAGTAGATGTAGCAAATAAATATTGGAAGCCCGATTTGGATATTGTAAATCCATATCTACCTTATACGCCAATTACAAAATAATATATGGAAGAAATTAAAAAATTTATTGAAGAAAATAAGACAAGAAAAAATGAAGAAAGTGGGATGAGGTTACTAACCAAAGCCGACTGTATTAAATCTTTAGATTTATTCAAAAAAAATAATGTTAAATTATGTGGTTTTGAAGGTTACCGTGTTTTCCCAAGTGGGAGTATTCAGTCTGACCAAACTTTTTGGAGAGATTATAGTAGATTTACACAACAACAGGCTTGGGAACTTTGCTATGAGTATTTCAACAAAGACACATCCTCAAATGTGGAATACGAGCTTTTTTACGAAGTGGCGTAAAATACTAAATGAACAACTCACAGAAATGTGGGTTTTTTGTTATAATTGAGAAAAAGATATGCTTACACAAGAAAGGATAAAAGAAGCCATAAAACATGCAACTTCAAATGAAACAGAAATTAAAAAAAGCAAAAAAGCAGGTTGCTATTACTGCCTTAAAGTTTTTGATGCAAGTGAGGTTATCGATTATTTGACTGTAGAAAGAACTGCGTTGTGCCCTTACTGCACGATTGATTCTGTTCTATCAGACAGTTCGGGATACAATTTAGATACTGAAATATTAACAGAACTTCACAATTTTTGGTTTAAATAATAAAAAACAACCACATGTTAAATAAGTATAAAAATAATATTTTAGATGAAATACTTGTTGATTTAGCTATGCAATTATACCCAGAGTTTCTGCTGAATGAAAATAAAGGAAAAATGGACCAACATAAAAATAAAAAAATTATCGAGAAATACAACAAAATACTTAACACCGTTAACTCGGCTTGGCAAAAAACATTACAATATCAATATGTGTTTAGTGAATTTTATTACGAAAATGGAAACATAGATAAATTTGCTCAACTAGAACACCATGTACATGCCTACTTGCAAGATACGGATACGTTAAAAAATAAGATTGAAACTTTATTTGATAACTTGAAAAAAGATGTAAAAGTATTGGTGGTAAATAAAATAGAAATAGTAGAATTTTTTCAGGCTGGTAAAGAAAAAACCGTAGAAGTGTTTGACAAGATTTCTAAACATAGAAATGCCCATGTTCATTATAGTCATCTTTTTGCAGATAGTGATATTCTTAAAGCTGAAGATGCAGAACGAACATTAAATCTATTAAAGCATCCGTCTGTAATAGAAAAGATGGGTCAGACACACTTGTCAGAAGTAATAGCAAAACTGACAAAAGACAAAAATGAAGGATTTGAAAAGGCAAAAGAGAGGTGGATTAAAAATACAAAGAAGAATATTATTCAAACTACAGGGTTTATTGAATTTGTGTTAAAAATTATTAAACCTGTTTTGTATAAAGCTTTTGAAATTGCACCTTTAAAAAAATAAATTTTTTTATGCGCCAACGGTCAAATATTTTGACCCCACCCCTAAAAGGGGTCCTGGGGGTATACCCCTATAAAACCTAAAAATTCTTATGTAATAAGGATAAATTTGGAATGTAACTTATGTTTGCCTTGCTTATCTCAGTTCTAACATCGTATACTACTCCCCGCTCGCCAATTTAAAAGACCCTTTACGGGTTTTTTAAATTGGCGACACGTGAATCGGGATTCGAAAGACGGAAGAAAAAAGCTGCTGCTCCTGCTTTTTTCTGAGTCGGGGTCGCGACCGCAAATTTTTAAGGAGCGAAGCGACTATAAAAATTTAGCGAGTTGTGACCGAATCCCTCC
>JAYVIN010000028.1:0-2045 GCA_043770135.1 Flavobacterium sp.
GGAATTTTGTGTTGACCGCCCAGTTTGTGTTTTTCTTTTAGCCAATCATAAAATAAATTAGGCCTTGCAATGTTTATTTTCAAAGGATTTAAGGTCATATTATTATAACGTTTGGCTTCGTAATCTGAATTTAAGGATTGCAAAGTTTCGTCTAATACTTTTTGGAAATGAGCAATATCCTCAGGGTTATTCCTGAACTCAATCATCCATTCGTGAGCGCCTTTTTCTTTTTCTTTCATAAAAATAGGGGCAACAGTATAATCGACCATTTCAGTTCCAGTAATTTTACAGGCTTTGGCAATGGCTTGATCTGAATTTTCGACCATTAGTTCTTCGCCAAAGACATTGATGTGGTGTTTCGTTCTTCCACTAACTCGAATTTTATAGGGATTCAAAGAGGTAAAACGCACCGTGTCTCCAATCATATAGCGCCATAAACCAGAATTTGTGGTAATGACAATGGCATAATTTTTAAAAAGTTCAACCTCTGATAATCGAATGGTTTTCTGATTGGATGTTCCAAAAGTTTCCATTGGGATGAATTCATAGAAAATCCCATAATCCAACATCAACAATAAATCGCTGGAATCATTCAAATCCTGAATGGCGAAAAATCCTTCTGATGCATTATAAATTTCGTAATATTTGAAATCTTTTTCGGGTAATATCTTTTTGTATTGTTCACGATAGGGTTCAAAATTCACACCACCGTGAAAATATACTTCTAAGTTTGGCCATAATTCCAGTAAATTTCCTTTACCAGTTTCTTCAAGCATTTTATTCATCAAAACCAACAACCAAGAAGGAACTCCTGCAAAACTGGTTACGTTTTCGTTTTTCACTTCGTTGATTATAGCTGGAATTTTCGTTTCCCAATCGCTCATCAAAGAAATTTCCTTATTGGGAGTGCTACTAAAATCAGCCCAAAGAGGCATGTTTTCGATTAATATCGCCGACAAATCACCAAACGAGGTATTGTTATTCTCATATATTTGAGCGCTTCCGCCTAAACGAAGACTTTTTCCCAAAAACATTTCGGAATTTTCGTTATTGTTCAAATACATACACAGTAAATCTTTGCCTGCTTTGTAGTGGCAATCTTCCAATGATTCGGGACTTACAGGGATGAATTTGCTTTTCGCATTGGTGGTTCCGCTGGATTTGGCAAACCATTTTATTGGGGTTTCCCAGATTACATTTTGCTCGCCTTTTCGAGTGCGTTCAATCAATGGTTGTATTTCTTCATAGGTAGAAACAGGAACTCTTTCGGCAAAAGTGGCATAAGAATGAATGGAACTATAGTCGTACTGTTTTCCGATAACTGTATTTTCAGCTGCACGAATCAAATTCATTAACAATTCTTCCTGTACTTCGTTTGGGTACTTGAGAAAAAGTTCAATCTGATGAATTCTTTGCTTGAGAACCCAAGAAGCAAATGAATTAATGACATTTATTGGCATTCTTATTTTAGATTAGCCCCCTAGCCCCCAAAGGGGGTATCGGGATTGAGATAATAAAATTATTTAATTGGATTCTAATTTTGTAGTTTTACAACGTTATAAAAATAACGATTTTTTTTTAATAAATTAATAATTAACAAATCTAATTCCCCCTTTGGGGGTTAGGGGCTAATTTATATGACTTACGAGGGAACGCTTACCAAAATGCAAACCGAATTTGGAAATCCTATTCAATATTATTTGGTTTTTGAGAACAGCTTTTTGAATGTTAATCAATTGCTGAATAAGAACCTAGAAATAAAATTTATGGGTTACCAATGTTTGAATTGTGGTAAAAAGAAGAAGATTTTTCGTCAAGGTTTTTGTTACGATTGTTTTTATTCCAGCCCAGCAGTTGGCGACTGGATTATGAAACCTGAATTGAGTACGGCGCATCTTGGGATTCAAGACCGTGATTTGGTGTATGAAGAAAAAGTACAATTGCAACCCCATATTGTCTATTTGGCCTTGTCCAGCGAAGTAAAAGTAGGAGTGACTCGAAAAACACAAATGCCTACCCGATGGATAGACCAAGGCGCATCGCAA
>JAYVIN010000029.1:0-15533 GCA_043770135.1 Flavobacterium sp.
TTGGAAAAACCGAATTGGCAAAAGCTTTAGCCGAATATTTATTCGACGATGAAAACGCAATGACCCGAATCGATATGAGCGAATACCAAGAACGCCATAGCGTGAGCCGTTTGGTGGGTGCGCCTCCAGGATATGTGGGTTATGACGAGGGCGGACAATTGACCGAAGCAGTGCGCAGAAAACCCTATTCTGTGATTTTGTTGGACGAAATAGAAAAAGCGCATCCTGATACCTTCAACATCTTGTTACAAGTCTTGGATGAAGGCCGTTTGACGGACAACAAAGGACGATTGGCCGATTTCAAAAACACAATTATCATTATGACTTCGAATATGGGAAGCCAGATCATTCAAGAGAAATTTGATAACCTTAAGTCAAGTGTCGAGGCTGCCACCGAAGCAGCCAAAGTGGAAGTTTTGGGATTATTGAAGCAAACTGTTCGCCCGGAATTCATCAATCGTATTGACGAAATTGTGATGTTTACCCCTTTGACCAATGCTAATATTGCCCAAATCGTAGGCTTGCAACTGAAGTCAGTAACCAAAATGTTACTCCAACAAGGCATCACGATGGACGCCACGCCAGAAGCTATTTCCTATTTATCCGAGAAAGGCTATGATCCGCAATTTGGTGCCCGACCCGTAAAACGTGTGATACAAAGAGACGTTCTCAACCAATTGTCTAAGGAGATTTTGGCTGGAACAATTGCTACCGACAGCATTATTTTGTTGGATAGCTTTGATGGGAAATTGGTTTTTAGGAATCAGACTGAGGTGGTAAACTAGTTGTCATTGCGAGCGATAGCGTGGCAATCTCACTAGCAAACCCTGTCAGAGTTTAAAACTCTGACAGGGTTTGCTATAACAATACCATTCGAGAGATTGGTGTTTTTTATTATGGGACCAAAGAACCCTTTATTCCTAAAAGACTACTTGATATAATCTTATAATTATAAAAACTTTTTTAATAATTTATAAGAAAAATCTATACATTGCGTTTATAAACCTTACAATGCAGCTTTTAAAGACACATTTAAACCCTATTTACAATGAAAAATAGAATCGTAGTAATACTATTTATTTTAATGACTATCAATAATTATTCGCAAGAAATAAAAAAGGATAAAGATTATATTCCAAAAGATATTAAAATTAATACCACAAAAACAACTTCTATAACTGTAGAACTGGATAAGGTTATTAAAGGAATTGGACCTGCTGGAATGAAAAGTACTTCAATAGCTTCTAGAGATTTAATTAGTGCGGAAGAACTAAAAGGCTATCCTCAGATGAAAAATATACCAGACTCCTTAAGAAATACAAAAGAGTATCATTTTATTTTGGATAATTTACAGTTTTATTATCAAAATTACAAACAAGGTATATACAGCAAAACTTTTTTCATAAAAAAAATGGAAAGAAATGGGAATATTAATGACACTATTTTAATAACTGATAAAAAAGTAAAAGCCACCATTTCAGTAGTTGCAGGTTATACTCCAAATAATTCAATTGTTTATATAGTTGACACCAATAATAATGGTGACTATTCAGACGAAGTTCCCAAAACTTTATTATCAAATTTAAATAAACAAGATGATATTGTTGATAATGCTGAAACTGTTGACATCGAATATTATGATGGTAGCTCCATTAGGAAAGACAAACAACTTATTACAGTTGAACAAGATCGACATAATAAGGATTTGTCTTTGTCTTTCAGATTTCCTCAATATCGCTATGGAAAAGTACAATTAGGAAATGAAAATTATCTAATAATCTCTGAATCTGAAAATTTTAATCCAACTATTTATTTTGTTAAAGACCAACCTTACTTTGATAGATTAGACCGAAAGTATATGATTAAACCCTCTCAATATTTAAAAATAGAGGACGATTATGTCAAATATTCTCCTCTTTCACAAAATAATAGTAAAATAAAATTAACAATAAGTCCCAATGACCTTGACAATAAAATAATCCCTAGAACAAATCAAGTAGGTATGATTGCTCCAAATATAAGTGGTATAAACATTTTTGATGAGGCAAAAATTTCTTTAGAGAAGTATAAAGGAAAATATGTATTTGTTGATTTTTGGAGTACATCATGTGCTCCTTGCATACAAGAATTCCCTCTAATAAAGGAGGTTTATGACAAATTTAGTAAAAACGATATTGAAATTATTGGAGTAGCAGATATTAGAGGTAAAATTGATGTTAAAAAATTCCTTAAAGACAAAGACGTTACGTGGTCAAACATTGACGAAAAAAATCCTGCAACAATTATCAAAGGTTATAATATAAATTCCTGGCCAACAACCTATTTAATAGATCCTAATGGAAAAATTATTGCCACTGAATTGAGAGGTGCTGAATTGAAAAACAAATTAGAGTTGTTGAAAATAAGAAAAAAATAACTTCCGACACCTGCTCGTGAACATTATCATTTGCAAACCAGCTGTGCGAAGTCTCCTGACTTCGTGCCCATTATAATTTGACTTAAAATAAAAACCAATGTCAAAACGAGACGAACTACATCAATTTCCATTGTATCAAAAAGCAGAGCAAATTTTTAAAATCACACAAGGATTAGTTGAAATTGTTCCCGCTGAAAATGAATTTCTACAAGAAACAACCGTCCGATTTATGATGGAAAATGCAATGATTATTCCCGCTAAAATTGCAGGAGCTCAAGCCGTTGAGCTGTATGATTTAAAAATGGAAAACGCGACCATCATTCGAAAAGCAGCCCGTGAATTGAGTGTTTATGCTGGTAGTTTGCGTTTTGAAAAAGACATTATTGACAAAGACTACATCCATTTATTGAGAAAAGAAATCGATGAGTTCCGACTTTTATTTATTGATTGGGTTGCTGGTTTTGATGTTTGGAATTATATCAAAGATGATTGGGGATTGTTCAACCCCCCAGGAGTCAATGCGCACGATAAAGACCCCGATGAAGACATTCCTTTTAATCCTGATGATTTTTTTAATTTTGAGGACGAGGATGATACTAATGACGATTAAGATAATCAACAAAATTTACCCGAAAAGTAGTATTTTTGCAACTCTAAAAAATCAAAACTTGCTGATTCATTTTTTGGAAATCAAACCCAAAATTAGGCAGGTTCTAAATCAATATTATGGCTTCAGGTTTTTTCGTGTTATTAGATGATATTGCAGCAATGATGGATGATGTTGCCGTAATGAGTAAAATTGCTGCTAAAAAAACGGCAGGCATATTGGGCGATGATTTAGCCGTAAATGCGGAGAAAGCCTCAGGATTTATTTCCTCTAGAGAACTCCCCGTTTTATGGGCTATTGCTAAAGGTTCTTTCATCAATAAAGTAATTATTTTACCGATAGCTTTTTTGCTGAGTGCTTTTTTACCCCTGGCAATTATAATCATATTGGTACTTGGTGGACTTTTTTTAGCTTACGAAGGCGCCGAAAAAATATACGAATTCTTCTTCCCTCACAAACACAGCAAAACCGAAATCGCCAATCAAAATTTTTCGGAAGCTGAAATTTTAGCACTTGAAAAAGACAAAATAAAATCGGCCATCGTGACCGATTTTATTCTATCGGTCGAGATTGTAATTATAGCTTTAGGAACCGTAATCGAGGAATCCCTTAGTTCACAAATTGCCGTAGTTTCTATAATTGCAATAATAGCAACAGTGGGCGTTTATGGCATTGTTGCCCTAATTGTACGTATGGACGAACTGGGTTACAAACTTATCGGGTTGAGTACGAAAGAACGAAGTATTTCAAAAACTATTGGAAATATATTGGTTCAAGCCTTACCTAAAGTAATCAAAAGTTTGTCAGTCATTGGTACAATCGCTTTGATTCTTGTGGCTGGCGGTATTTTTGTACATAATATTGATTTTCTACATCATTTATTGCCGCAATTGCCATCTATCGTGAAAGAATTTGGAATTGGTTTAGTTATCGGAATGTTAGTTTTAGCAATTGTTACCCTAATCAAAAAGATAATTAAAAAGAAGTGATTGTAACTGCTTCAACAAAAACAAGGCTGGATATTGGTTTACAATTAAGCTTTATTTCATCCTTTGCCACTCCATAAAAAAAGAATAAATTTGCGACTTAAAATTTATTCTATTCTACCATGAAAAACACAGCATTAACAAATATTCACGAAAGTTTGGGAGCTAAAATGCTTCCGTTTGCAGGCTATAATATGCCTATTTTATACGAAGGAGTGAATGCAGAACACGAAGTGGTTCGCAATGGCGTAGGTGTTTTTGATGTATCCCACATGGGAGAATTTTTATTATCTGGGGTCAACGCTTTGGCTTTGATTCAAAAAGTAACTTCGAACGATACCTCGACTTTGTCCATCGGCAAAGCACAATATTCGTGTTTACCAAACAATGAAGGCGGAATTGTAGATGATTTATTGGTTTATAAATTAAAAGAAGAACAGTATTTATTAGTAGTAAATGCATCAAATATAGATAAAGATTGGGATTGGATTGTGGCTCAAAATGATTTGGGTGTCGATATGCGCAACCTATCGGATGACTATTCCTTGCTAGCCATTCAAGGACCCAAAGCAGTTGAAGCAATGCAATCTTTGACAAAAGTTGATTTATCTGCGATTCAATATTATCATTTTGAGGTAGGCGATTTTGCAGGAATTGAGTATGTAATCATTTCCGCTACAGGATATACAGGTTCTGGAGGTTTTGAGATTTATTGTAAAAACTCAGAAGTAGAACAAATTTGGAACAAAGTATTTGAGGCTGGTGCTACTTTTGGAATCAAACCCATTGGACTTGCGGCTCGCGATACCTTGCGATTGGAAATGGGCTTTTGTTTGTACGGAAACGACATTAACGACACCACTTCACCCATCGAAGCTGGTTTGGGTTGGATTACCAAATTCACAAAAGAATTTACCAACTCCGAAAATCTAAAAAAACAAAAAGAATTAGGTGTTTCTAAAAAATTAATCGCTTTCGAAATGCAAGAACGAGCCGTGCCAAGGCATGATTACGAAATTGTAGATGCATCAGGAAATCAAATTGGAATAGTAACTTCGGGAACCATGTCGCCATCTATGAATATAGGAATTGGATTGGGTTATGTCACTACGGAAAACAGCAGTATTGGAAGCGATATTTATATTCGAATCCGAAAAAATGACGTTCATGCTAAAGTGGTCAAATTACCATTTTACAAGAAATAAAATCATTTGTTAAAATAATTAATAACTGTATTTTTGCAGTTCAAAATAAAAAATCAGAAATGGGAAGAGCATTTGAGTTCAGAAAAGGTAGAAAAATGAAACGTTGGTCAGCTATGGCAAAAGCGTTTACAAGAATTGGGAAAGACATCGTAATGGCGGTTAAAGAAGGCGGACCAAATCCAGAAGCCAATTCTAGATTAAGAGCCGTTATACAAAACTCAAAGGCAGCCAATATGCCAAAAGAGAATGTAGAACGCGCTATCAAAAAAGCTACTGATAAAGATACTGCCAACTATAAAGAAGTATTGTTTGAAGGTTATGCACCTCATGGAATCGCTATTTTAGTAGAAACCGCTACTGATAATAACAACAGAACGGTAGCTAATATTAGAAGTTATTTTAATAAATGTAACGGAACAATGGGAACGCAAGGTTCGGTTGAATTTATGTTTGACCATACTTGTAATTTTAGAATTCCAAAAGGCAATATTGACCCTGAAGAATTAGAATTAGAACTCATTGATTTTGGTGCAGAAGAAGTGTTCGAGGATGAAGATGGCATTTTGATTTATGCTCCTTTCGGAAGTTTTGGGACTATCCAAAAAGAGTTAGAAAACAGAAAGGTGGAGATTCTTTCTTCTGGATTTGAGAGAATTCCACAAATCACCAAAAAATTAAGCGAAGCTGAAATGACTGATGTTGAAAAATTAATTGAAAAAATCGAGGAAGATGACGATGTGATGAATGTGTATCACACGATGGAAGAAAATTAATAAAAGTATACCTCACAAAAAAAGTCTCTAGAAATAGAGACTTTTTTTATGGCATAACGCAACTAAAAATAGTTCGTATTATTTTTCAGTTTCCTTTTTAGCTTCCTCCAACATTTTCTGATTTGCGGTAATAGCAAATTCAACACGACGGTTTTTACTTCTACCGTCAGGAGTGTCATTAGATGCAATAGGATCGGCAATACCTAATCCAGTAACATTAAATCGTGCATTTGAAAGTCCTTTAGAAGCTAAATAATTTTTAACCGATGTAGCTCTTTCACCTGATAATTTCAAATTATAATCAGCAGATCCTGTACTGTCCGTATATCCAAAAATGGTAATGTTAGTATCGGCATATTCATTAAAAACAGGAATCAATTTGTCTAAGTTAGCTTTGGCCGCTGTCGTCAAAGTAGATTTGTTGGTATCAAAACGAACGGCGTTCTCGTTTAATACTAATTTAATACCCTCGCCTACTCTTTCAACTTCAGCTCCAGGAAGCGCTTCATCAATTTGTCTCGCCTGTTTGTCCATCTTGTTTCCTATAACACCACCAGCAACACCGCCAACAGCACCACCAAGTACAGCTCCCAAAGCTCCTTTTCCTCCTTTTCCTAGATTGTTCCCTAAAACACCTCCAATTACTGCACCAGCAACAGCACCTATTCCAGCACCTTTTTGGGTATTATTAGTGTTTTTTAATGATTCACAACTTGTAAATAACGATCCCATCGAAAGGATAAGAGCCAAAGTAATTATTGTAAAATTTTTCATATTTCTCTATTTTAAAATTATTTGCTTGTTTTGTTAAATTGATAAACAACCTCTGTTGGTTTATTTCCAACATTTATTTTGTCTACCAATTGAAAAGAAGTTTCTGTTTGATTTGCTAAAGTTAAAACATAACCGCTTCTTACTTTCTTAGCTTTTTCGCCTGCATCCAAAACTTTCAAAACAAACTGCCCTTCTTTGTTTACAAACCAAGTAATTGGCGAACTAAATGCAGCACAATTTGTACTGGTCAACGCCATATTGCCTTTGTTGTTATTCGAAATAAATTTCCAGGTACTTCCTTCAAAACACTTTGAATCGGCAATATCAAAAGAGTTAACTTTGATGAATTCAGAACCTGGATAAGTCACAGAAATAATTGTAAAATTTCCTTTCATTGCACGTTCTGTTTTTTGATCCAATTTAGTACCGGTAACGGATTTTGTCTTACAGGAAACTATAAATACAAGTAATCCAAATAAAAGTAATTTTTTCATTCTTTAAGATTTGTTAAGATTAAACTCATGCAAATATACGAAGCTAAAAATCTAAATTGTTTTAAAATTTAAATATTTTTTTTTAAAATTAACAGTTACGCCATTTTGTCACTTCATGTACAATTGGTATTCTATTTGTCAAGGAAGAATAATATTGTTTAACTCCAAATAAAATTAAAAATGGCAACAGGAAAAATAAATGTTTCAGTAGAAAACATCTTCCCTTTAATCAAAAAGTTCCTTTATAGTGATCACGAGATTTTTTTACGTGAATTAATTTCAAATGGAACTGATGCAACATCAAAACTAAAACACCTTATCAGCATTGGAGAAGCCAAAGTAGAATATGGCAGTCCAATTATCGAAGTGAAAATCGATAAGGAAGCTAAAAAAATTCACATCATTGACCAAGGTCTAGGAATGACAGCAGATGAAGTAGAAAAATACATCAATCAAGTCGCTTTTTCTGGAGCGGAAGAGTTCTTAGATAAGTATAAAGATTCAGCAAAAGATTCAGGTATAATCGGGCATTTTGGTTTAGGATTCTACTCTGCATTTATGGTTGCCGAAAAAGTTGAACTTATCACAAAATCATACAAAGACGAGCCAGCAGCACATTGGACTTGCGATGGAAGTCCTGAATTTACTTTAGAACCTTCGGATAGGACAAGTCGTGGTACTGAAATTATCCTTCATATTGCCGAGGATTCTCTTGAATTTTTAGAAGATTCTAAAATTTCTGGTTTGTTAAATAAATACAATAAATTCATGCCGATTCCAATTAAATTTGGAACAAAAACAGAAAAAATAGAGCAAAAGAAAGGCGAATTTGTAGAGTCTGAGGACAAAGAAAATATTTTTACTGAAGTAGAAGTAGACAACATAATCAACAATCCTAATCCAGCTTGGACAAAATTGCCAACTGATTTAACCGATGCGGATTACAAAGATTTTTATCGCGAAGTCTACCCAATGCAATTCGAAGAGCCTTTATTTCATATTCACTTAAATGTAGATTATCCTTTTAACCTTACAGGAATTTTATACTTTCCTAAACTAGGAGCTGACTTGCAAATCCAAAAAGACAAAATTCAGCTTTATCAAAATCAGGTCTATGTTACTGATAATGTTGAGGGAATTGTTCCAGAATTTTTGATGATGCTAAGAGGTGTAGTTGATTCTCCAGACATTCCTTTGAATGTTTCGCGCTCAGGATTACAGGCAGATGGTGCGGTAAAGAAAATCTCGAATTATATTACCCGAAAAGTAGCCGATAAACTAAAAAGTCTTTTTACAGAAAATCGAGAAGATTTTGAGGCAAAATGGAATGATATTAAAATTGTATTGGAATACGGAATGCTTTCGGAAGAAAAATTCTACGAGAAAGCAGGTGCCTTTGTATTATACCCAACAGTAGATAACACCTATTTTACTTTGGAAGAAATCAAAGAAAAACTAAAAGAAAAACAAACTGATAAGGACGGGAAACTGGTTGTTTTGTATGCAGGAAACAAAGAGAATCAACATTCTTACATAGAAATCGCCAAAGAGAAAGGGTATGAAGTTTTGTTGTTGGACTCTCCTATTATATCACATTTAATCCAAAAAATTGAAGGAGATAACAAAGACATCACTTTTGTTCGGGTGGATTCTGACCATATTGATAACTTAATCAAAAAAGAAGAAACTTCTATTTCTAAATTATCCGATGACGAAAAAGAAAGTCTAAAAACTTCACTAGAAACTTATGTTCCTAAAGCCTATACGGTTCAACTAGAAGCTTTGGATAGTAGTGCTTCTCCATTTATTATCACACAACCCGAATTTATGCGACGAATGAAAGAAATGAGTCAATCTGGTGGTGGCGGTATGTTCGGAATGGGAAATATGCCTGAAATGTACAATTTAGTAGTCAATATCAACTCTGATTTGGCAACTTCTATCTTAAACACTCAAGACAAATCAGCACAAGAAAACCTAGTAAAACAAGCGTTAGATTTGGCTAAATTATCTCAAAACCTTTTGAAAGGCGAAGAACTTACCGCTTTTGTAAAGAGAAGTTTTGAATTGATAAAATAATTCAATCAAAATTTATTTTGTTCAATGACTAGTTCTAAATAATCGGTAGTGATTATTTGGAACTAGTCATTATTTTTTATAAAAATGATGTAATTTAGTTCCAGTATTTTTTTAGTAATTTAGCATTAAATAAACTCCCAATATGCCAACCGACTGTATAAGTTATCAAAAATCTGGTTATTTCTCTTCTTTAATAAATGATTATTTAGAGCAAAAACCGAACTTACAGTCCCTTTATAACAGGTTTCCAAATCTTGAAAACTTCGACGCCCAAATTCAGGAGAAGACAAAAAATTTTAATGACAATGGAAAAAGAGCAGTTTTAGTCTCGGTATTAGAATCGCAATATGCTAAAATAAATGCTTCGCCGTCAACTTTAAACAACATTAAACTTTTAAATCATTCCAATACTTTCACAGTTACCACCGGACATCAGCTCAATTTATTTTCTGGTCCTCTGTATTTTTTGTACAAAATCATTTCGACGATCAATTTGACCGCAGCGTTAAAATCAAAATATTCGAACTATAATTTTGTTCCAATCTATTGGATGGCAACCGAAGATCACGATTTTGAGGAAATAAATTACTTTAATTTCAAAGGTCGAAAGTTTCGCTGGAACGCAGCAAGTTCTGGACCAGTGGGACGATTATCAACTGAAGGGTTAAACTCTTTTTTTGAAGTTTACGCTCAAGAATTGGGTTCAGGAAAAAATGCCGAATTTCTGAAAAAACTGTTTCAAGAATCCTATTTGAATAATTCTAATTTGGCAGATGCGACTCGTTTTCTAGCAAATGAACTATTTGGAGAATACGGCTTGGTTATTCTTGATGCCGATAATCAAGAGCTAAAACGCTCTTTCACTCCCTACTTCAAAGAAGAATTACTTTTGCAAACTGCTTACAAAGAAGTTTCAAAAACCACCGAAAAACTAAATAATTACGCCATTCAGGTTAATCCACGAGAGATCAATTTGTTTTATATTGAAGCCAATTTGAGGGAACGTATTGTTTTCGATCCCAATAGCAATCGGGAGAAAAAATACAAAGTAAACAATACTAAAATTGAAATTACTGAAACTGAAATTTTAGAATTACTAGAGAATCATCCCGAAAAATTTAGCCCCAACGTGATAATGCGTCCATTGTATCAAGAAGTCATTTTGCCCAATTTATGCTACATTGGCGGAGGCGGAGAAATTGCTTATTGGTTGGAATTAAAATCATATTTTGACGCTTTAAATGTAACATTTCCGATACTTTTACTGCGAAATTCGGCAGTTTTAGTTACTGAAAAACAAACAAAAAAAGCAGACAAACTAGGATTGACTTGGAGTGATTTGTTCTCGAAACAAACGGATTTAGTAAATGCTAAAATCAATCAATTTTCGGAATTTCCCATTGAATTATCACAGCTAAAAAAGCAATTACAAAAACAATTTGAACAGCTTTTTGAAATTGCAAATCAAACAGATAAATCTTTTTTAGGAGCTGTAAAAGCCCAAGAAGCGAAGCAAAAAAAAGGATTAGAAAATCTCGAAAAACGGTTGTTAAAAGCTCAAAAACGCAAACATACTGATGATTTAGAACGAATTACTGATTTGCAAAACGAATTATTTCCAAATCAGAGTTTACAGGAACGTCAAGCCAATTTTTCGGAATTTTATCTCCAAAGTGGTGAGTTTTTGATTCCACAACTTATGAAAGAGCTTAAACCTTTGGAAAATCACTTCGATACTATTAAAATCAAATAATCAACAATAAATTGATGATTCAATAAAATCTATTGGTGAAAAAGTCTATTTTTGCAGAAAATTTTATAAAACAAAAAAAATGGCTACAAATAGAACTTTTACGATGATTAAACCAGATGCAGTTGCAAATGGTCATATTGGAAACATATTGGCAATGATTACTAACGGCGGTTTTAAAATCGTTTCTTTGAAATTAACACAATTAACTGTTGCTGATGCACAAGCTTTTTATGCAGTTCACGCTGCAAGACCTTTTTATGGTGAGTTAGTAGAATTTATGTCAAGAGGGCCAATTGTTGCAGCTATTTTAGAAAAAGACAATGCGGTTGAAGATTTTAGAACTTTGATAGGTGCTACAAATCCTGCCGATGCTGCCGAAGGTACAATTCGTAAAGCTTACGCTACTTCGATTGGCGAAAATGCAGTACACGGTTCTGATAGTGATGAAAATGCAGCCATCGAAAGTGCATTTCATTTTGCAGGAAGAGAGCAGTTTTAGATTGAAGATTTCTGAGTTTAGATTTAAAAATAGTACAAAATAATTATCCCGTCCTGATATATAAAATTAGAACGGGATATTTTTATTTACAAACATAGAAATCTAAAATCTAAACTCAGAAATCTACAATCTAAAATTATTATCTCAAAACGACATCTTTTACCACATCACGTCGCAATTCTTCGTTAATCATAGCGACAATTTTTGATTTTCCGTGGCTTAATTCTTCCCGCAAAACTGCCGAAGAAAGTTCCACATAAAGCGTAGCGCCTTTCAAAACTACATTCTTAGTATAATGATTTACGCCGTTTCCCATCAAGTTTTTCCATGCTTCTTTCACATCGATTTGATCCATTCCGGGCTGTAATTTGTTCGCTTGAATAATTTGTTTTAAAACATCGCCAACCGTACTTTGATTATTTAATCTTTTTGCCATCGTTCAAAATAGTTATGGGTGATGCTTTTTTATAATAATACTCGTTTTTTTTATCATTTCTAAGTACTAATTTCTCATTGGATATAGAAACTATTTCTTCTTTCCACTTTGCATAAGGTGTTTCATAAACTATAAAAAACATATTTTCTATACATTGTACCTTAATATTTTCATAAGTATCATTTACCAAAAAAGTGCCGTTTAATTGAGGGGTCACTTTCTTTCTAAAACCTTGATGTTCTTTGTTTATTTCAAAATAATCATAGCTTTCGTTAATCGTATAAAGCTTATCATTTCCGTCATCAAAAACTACCTTTTCAATTTCCCAATAGCCATTTAACAGATGAAGTTCTTCTAGTTTTATGTCTTTCTTGCAACTTACAAAAACCAGACAAATGAAAAGTATATTTAGTATTTGTTTCATAAACTATTTTTTAAATTTTTCAAGTGTTTCAAAGATACTCTTAATCCAATTAAAATAAAACAAATTGCAAAAGCCATTAAACTATTTTTTCTACTTTTGGTCATACCCTACAAAAATTAATTAAAATGAAAAATAGCATTTATTGTTTAGTCCTTCTCCTCTTATTGATTTGTTGCAGTTCAGAAAATCAAAATACAACTCCTAATTTAGAAGCAACCTATTTTCCTCCTATTTCATCTTCCGAGTGGGAAACTAAGTCTATATCCAGTTTAAATTGGAATCAAACTGCCGTTCAGCCACTTTTAGACTTCTTAGAACTCAAAAACACAAAAAGTTTTATTATTCTTGTTAATGGAAGGATAACAATGGAAAATTATTTTAACGGTCATACAGCAACTGAAACTTGGGAGTGGAATAGTGCTGGAAAAACTTTGTGCGCTACAACAATAGGAATTGCACAACAAGAGAATTTTTTAAAAATAAACAACAAAGTTTCAGATTACCTTGCTACAGGCTGGACAAATATGTCTTTGGAAAAAGAAAATTTAATTACTGTCAAAAATTTGTTAACTATGACTTCTGGCATTGATGACACCAAACAATTGGTGGTAAAATCAAATCTAACCTATGTTGCCGATGCTGGCACAAGATGGGCGTACGGAAATGTTTTTCAAAAATTAATTGATGTAGTTTCAGAATCAACAGATACCTCTTTTGAAACCTATTTTAACGAAAAATTAAAAAATAAAATTGGGATGGACGGCTTTTGGAATTTTGGAACAATTTTCAGTATTTACCATAGCAACACTCGAAGTATGGCGCGATTTGGATTATTGGCGTTAAACAACGGAAAATGGAATAAAGAACAAATAATAAACGAAACCTATTTTAAAGAAAGTACAGCAACCTCACAAAATATAAATCCGAGTTATGGATACTTGTGGTGGCTTAATGGAAAATCAAATTATATGATTCCAAATGACCAAACTGTTTTTAATGGTCCTTTGGTAAAAAAGGCACCCTCGGATATGTATGCCGCAATGGGTGCCAAAGACCAAAGAATTTATGTCGTTCCTAGCAAAAAAATGGTTGTCATACGAATGGGGGATGTCGCAAATCCCGAAAACACAACTTTTGGTTTATCTGGTTTTGATGAAGAATTATGGACAAAAATTAGTGCTTTGTATCAATAATCTAATCTGTATTGAACTTTTATTTAAAGAAACTATCTACAAATTCATATTTATTAAAAACCTGTAAATCTTCGATTCCTTCGCCTACTCCAATATATTTAACCGGAATTTTAAATTGATCTGAAATTCCAATAACGACTCCGCCTTTGGCTGTTCCATCCAGTTTTGTAATAGCTAGTGAGGTTACTTCGGTAGCTGCAGTAAATTGTTTCGCTTGTTCAAACGCATTTTGACCTGTAGAACCATCCAAAACTAATAACACATCATGTGGAGCATCTCCAACCACTTTTTGCATTACTCGTTTTACTTTTTTCAATTCGTTCATCAAATTAACTTTATTATGCAAGCGACCAGCTGTGTCAATAATCACAATATCAGCCTCTTGTGCTACTGCAGATTGCAAAGTATCGAAAGCAACTGAAGCAGGATCACTCCCCATATTTTGTCTTACAATGGGAACTCCAACTCTATCAGCCCAAATTTGCAACTGGTCTATTGCTGCAGCACGAAACGTGTCGGCAGCACCAAGTACCACTTTATATCCTGCTTTTTTAAATTGAAAGGCTAGTTTTCCGATGGTAGTAGTTTTACCAACGCCGTTCACACCAACAACCATTAAAACATAGGGTTTCGTATCCATTGGAGCTGTAAATTCAGTAGCTTCTCCTGTATTGGTCTCCGATAATAATCCTGCAATTTCTTCTCGAAGAATGCTATTAAGTTCGTCGGTTCCTAAATACTTGTCTTCAGAAACCCGTTTTTCAATTCGAGTAATAATTTTTAAGGTGGTGTTTACCCCAACATCCGAAGAAACTAATATCTCTTCTAAATTATCTAAAACATCCGCATCTACTTTTGATTTTCCAGCAACGGCTTTGGTTAATTTAGAAAAAAAGGAGGTTTTAGATTTTTCAAGACCTTTGTCTAAAGTTTGCTTTTCCTGATCACTTATGCTTTGTTCCTTTTTATCGGAAGAAAATAATTTTTTAAAAAAACTCATTTTATTAAGAAGTTAGAAGTTAGAAGTTGGAAGTTGTAGACTTTAAACCCTACTATCATTATACACAAAATTCAAATAGTAAATATATAAAATAAAAAAGCTACTTCCGAATGAAAGTAGCTTTTCTATATAGTGCGAATCAGATTATTTCTTTTTCAAGAATTCATCAACAGCCTCAGGTGTCATAATTGATTCTACGAATGTATATGCACCAGTTTTTGGAGATTTTACCATTTTAATGGCTTTTGATAATCTCTTAGAAGATGTTTGTAACGATGCTACGGTTTTCTTTGCCATGATTTAAATTTTATTAAATTCTAAAGAATCTCTTTTAGTTTTACTTTGTCGGAGATTTTTATTAAAATTTATAATTATTACTTAATTTCTTTGTGAACAGTAACACGCTTCAAAACAGGATTGAATTTTTTAATTTCCATTCTGTCAGGAGTGTTTTTTTTGTTCTTTGTAGTTATGTATCTTGAAGTTCCTGCAACACCAGTAGTTTTGTGTTCAGTACATTCTAAAATTACTTGAATTCTATTTCCTTTGCTTTTCTTTGCCATCTTTGATATATATTATTTTTTGGTTTCCCGTAAGGGAGGATTATTTAATAAACCCTGCTGCTTGTGCTTTTTTCAAAACCGCAGCTATTCCATTTTTATTAATTGTTTTTATCGTAGATGCTGCTACTCTTAGAGTAATCCATCTATCTTCCTCAGGAAGATAAAAACGCTTTTTTACTAAGTTTACAGAAAACTTTCTCTTAGTTTTATTCATAGCGTGAGAAACGTTATTTCCTACCATCGCTCTTTTACCTGTAAGGTCACAAACTCTAGACATTATTCTTATTTTTATCGTTATTCAAAATCAGGGTGCAAAGAAAAGAAAAATAAA
>JAYVIN010000030.1:0-42943 GCA_043770135.1 Flavobacterium sp.
TGCAGAGCCCAGCCTAGCCGCTCGGCCACGACGCCAATTATTTATTGGTGTGCAAATATAAGTAAAAGTTTAAAAGTTTAAAGTTTAAAGTTTAAAAAAATGGCATAATACTGAAAAATAGTTGGTAAATAGTTTGTGAAAGCTTATTCTTATTGGTCTTAAAGAAAGTTTGATGAAATTCGTTTCATCAAACTTTTTTAATATGGATAAATCATCAAAAAAAAGCGATGTTGGGGTTGTAAAAGTCTCGATGTTATTCGCTGGGGAAAACAAAACTACAAACAACGATTTAAGTGTAAAAACTGTGGATTATTATTCACAGACAATAGACCTGAACAACGTTTAAAAAATCGGTTTGTTTGGTTTAGAAAATGGGTTGTCGAGCGTCAAACATACAAAACTCTTATTCGCGATAGTGGTTATTCAAAAGATACTTTACAACGCACTTTTTATGCTATTTTAGAACAAGCTCCAAAGGTAAAAATCATTAAAAGAAACAATGTTAATTTAAGAATGGATGCTACTTATTTTAAGAAGTTCTGTTTGATTTGCTATCAAGATAATTTGGATGGTTATACCCAACTCATTCGCTTTACCAACAATGAAAATTATCTGGAAATGAAAGAAGATTTGGAGAATCTAATCAAGCTAGGCATCCAAATTGAAAGCATAACAACTGATGGTCATAAAAGTGTTTTAAAAGCAATAAAGAGCACTATTCCAGAAGCAAAAGTACAACGTTGTTTAGTTCATATTCAAAGAATGTGCTTACTATGGTTGACTCGATATCCCAAACATATTGCTGGACAAGAATTGAGAAGTATTGTTTTGATGCTTTTAAAAATTCAAACTCAAAACGATAAAACCTTTTGGGTTCAAGAGTTTAATGATTGGTACACCAGAAATAAACTCTACATCAATGAAAAAACAATTAATGAGGAAACAGGCAGATATTGGTACACTCATAAATTAATTAGACGATCTTATTCTTCAATTAAAAGTGCTTTACCAAATATGTTTCACTATTTGAAAAATGCAAACATTCCCAGAACTACAAATGGTATCGAAGGATTTTTTAGTCATCTAAAAAATCATTTAGATATTCATCGCGGATTAACAACTAAAAATAGAATGAACTTCATCAAATGGTATATTTTTTTAACTAATCAGAAGTGAGTTTTCTTCAGCCATAAAGCAAACTGGTAAAATGAAAAAGGCAGTCCAAATTGAACTGCCTATTTTACCATATTGCATAAATCATATTGCTAGTATGTTGGTCTCCACCAGAGCATATTTCCTCTTCTGATTAACACTGGAATATTACAACTTATTTATTTAAAAGCCACCAACTATTTTTCAGTACATTACCTTTAAAAAGCGAATTTCAATTGAACCACAACAGTTTTTTTACTTTCGGTATTTAAATTACTCAAAGAAATACCCAACAATCGAACCGAATCCTTTAAACGTTCCTGATACAAAAGTTCTTTTACGGTTTCTAGTATCAAAACCTTTGCTGAGATAAAATAGGGCAATGTTTTACTTCGAGTTTGTTGCGTAAAATCACTATATTTTATTTTCAAAGTCACTGTTTTTCCTGCTAATTGATGTTTTACGAGCCGTTTTTCTAATGCATTGGCAATATTTTCTAACTGTTCCATCATAAAAATTTCGGAGGATAAATTGACCTCAAACGTGTGTTCAGCAGCTACCGATTTTGTGATTCTATCCGATTTCACTTCACTGTTATGAATGCCCCGCACCACATTGTAATAGAAATTTCCAGACTTACCGAAGTGTTTCTCTAGAAATTCTACCGATTTACTTTTCAATTCTAGACCCGTAAAAATGCCTAGTTGATACATCTTTTCGGTGGTTACCTTTCCAACTCCATAAAATTTACGAATGGGCAATACCTCCAAAAATGAAATGACTTCATCAGGATTAACTGTTTTTTGCCCGTTGGGTTTATTGTAATCACTAGCAATTTTGGCCACAAATTTATTTACCGAAATCCCAGCCGAAGCGGTAAGACCGACTTCGTTCAGAATTCGAAGTCGTATTTCTTGTGCCAATAAAGTAGCGCTTGGGTTTCCTTTTTTGTTTATTGTAACGTCAAGATAGGCTTCGTCGAGCGACAGCGGCTCGACCAAATCGGTGTATTCGTAAAAAATTTTGCGAATGGCTACTGATATTTCTTTGTACCGTTCAAATCGAGGTTTAACAAAAATCAATTCGGGACAATTCTTTTTGGCCAAAACACCACTGATAGCACTTCGAACACCAAATTTTCTTGCTTCATAACTTGCTGCTGCCACAACACCTCGATTTTCTGAGCCTCCAACTGCAATAGGTTTTCCTCGCAAATCAGGATTGTCCATTTGCTCTACCGAAGCAAAAAAAGCATCCATATCGATGTGTATGATTTTTCTATTGGGATTTAGTTCGGGCATAAAACAAATTTAAGTAAAACAAATTTACAAGACACCCCTAGATTTTTTATACATTTGAAATAATACTATTTGATAGATTACGCAACCCTTTAATTTGGCAAAAATGATAGAAATAGAAAGAAAATTTCTCACCACTTCCGATACGTTTAAGGCTGTTGCTTTCAAACAAACCCGAATTACTCAAGGCTATTTGAGTTCTGTTCCTGATCGTACTGTTCGAGTTCGCATCAAAGGCGAAAAAGGCTACTTGACCATAAAAGGCATGTCAAATGAATCGGGCTTGTCTCGTTTTGAATGGGAAAAAGAAATCCCAATAAAAGAAGCTGAAAGTTTATTGTTGTTGTGCGAAAAAGGAATAATCGACAAATGCCGCTATGAAGTGAAATTTGGAAATCACATTTTTGAAGTAGATGAATTTTATGGCGAAAATGAAGGTCTGATATTCGCAGAAATTGAACTAAAATCTGAGAATGAATCTTTCGAAAAACCAACATGGATTGGACAAGAAGTCACGAATGACAGCAAATATTACAACTCTTATTTGAGTAAAAACCCTTATGTGGATTGGGGTTAATTTTTATCTTGGACTTCAATAGTTACCAACATAACTCCTGCCGATTTATTTGAGGCTATTTCCTTAAAAGCTCGTTTAGATAAGTCTATTTCTCTAGAGCGCACAAAGGGTCCGCGATCTATCACTTCTACAATTACAAATTTTCCATTGACTTCGTTTTTTACTTTTACTTTTGTCCCAAACGGTAGTTTTTTGTGTGCAGCAGTGTATTTATTATTGTCAAATCGTTTGCCGCTGGCCGTTTTTCGTCCATTGAATTTATCCGCATAATACGAAGCGTGGGCTTCTTTTTTGTACAATTTAAAGTTGGGTATTTCAATAAATAATGAATCCGAAGCTCTTTCTTGTAGCGGAAAAAGGGATTTGCTTTTTTTAACAGTATCTTTTACAATTCCTGTTTTTTGCTTGTCGGTAACTACCGTTTGACTTACAGCAAAACCAACCAGCATTGTTAAAAATATAAGCGTTATTGTTTTTTTCATTCTTGTTTTTTTTGGCAAAAATCGGTTGGGGGAAACATCATAAAAAAGGATTATGTTTTTAGAAAATGTTTCTTAGAGCCACAATCCCCATGGAATTCTACTCAAAATGAGTGCTAATCCTAAACTGTAATAAATAGAAAACGTTTTAAATTTAGTTTCGCTTGTTGTTAGTTTCTTGTGTTTCGACCAGCCTATTGTAATCAGAATTACAGCAATTATATTGATTAATGGATGCTCTAATGAAGTTAGTCTTAGTGCTGCATCTTTCATTTGACCCAAAGAAGAAAAACCTAATGGCGATTGAAAATACAAAATAAATCCAATTGTTAATTGGATGTGTATTGCAATCAACCCAAAGAGAGCAATTTTTCTATCTTTAGGCAAAAACTCATTTTTCGAAAACAATCCAATTAATGAATTTATGACTGCAATTACCAATAATAAAAGTGCTAAATAAGCCCAACCCGAATGAAATTTTTGAATAAAATTATACATAAAATCAGTTTTAGTTTTAACAAATATAATAAAAAATGGCTAAAAAAAAGGCATTCATCAATTGAGAATACCTTTTTTAAAGATTTAGTAAAATGAATATATAATTCAAAAAGAATACAGCAATGCTATTTATTTTCGAAAAAATGCTTTAACAAAAACACCGTAGAACTATCGTGTTCCTTTATGTTTATTGAATCAATTTCTTCGAGAATCGAATTAGCTAATTGTTTTCCTAGTTCCACTCCCCACTGGTCGTAGCTAAAAATATTCCAAATAATTCCTTGTACAAAAATCTTGTGTTCGTATAAAGCAATCAAAGATCCTAAGGATTTTGGAGTCAATTTTTGGATTAGAATTGTGTTTGTTGGTTTGTTTCCCTCAAAAACTTTGAAGGGCAAAAGAAACTTCGCTTTTTCTTCGGAAAGTCCTTGTTTGTCAAATTCTGCCTGAACTTGTTCGGCTGTTTTACCGTTCATTAAAGCTTCGGTTTGAGCAAAAAAGTTAGACATTAATTTGTCATGATGATCTTCATCTCCATACAAAGGCTTTACAAAACCGATAAAATCAGTCGGAATCAATTTGGTACCCTGATGAATTAATTGAAAAAATGCATGTTGCGAATTCGTTCCTGGCTCCCCCCAAATAATAGTTCCTGTTTGGTAATCAACTTGTTTTCCGTTTCGGTCTACGCTCTTACCATTACTTTCCATAGTACCTTGTTGCAGGTAAGGCGCTAATTTTTGCAAATATTGAGTGTACGGAATCAAAGCTTCGCTTTCGGCTCCAAAAAAGTTATTGTACCAAATGCTTAATAAGGCTAATGTTACGGGAATATTCTTGTCAAAATCTGCTGTTTTGAAATGCTCGTCCATTTCATGAGCTCCCGACAATAAAGAGTCATAATTGTCATACCCAACGGCTAGACTTATCGAAAGCCCAACGGCACTCCACAAAGAGAATCTTCCTCCAACCCAATCCCACATCGGGAAAACATTGTCAGGGTTTATACCAAACTGGGTCACTTTTTCAATATTTGTAGACACTGCCACAAAATGCTTGGCTACATCTTCCTGAGTTGCCGATTGCAAAAACCATTTCTTTATAGTTTCAGAATTTGTTAAGGTTTCCTGAGTCGTAAATGTTTTGGAAGCAATGACAAAAAGAGTCGTTTCGGGATTTATTTTTTTGATAATCTCATTAACATGATCTCCATCTACATTGGAAACAAAATGCACATTCAAATGGTTTTTATAAAACTGTAACGCGTCTACCGCCATTGCTGGACCAAGATCTGAACCGCCAATTCCGATATTAACAACATCTGTAAAAGGTTTCCCCGTATATCCTTTTCGTATTCCTTCTACAACTTCATTTGTAAAATTCTTTATTTTATTTTTTACCGCAAAAACTTCAGGTATTACATTCTTGCCATCTACTTTTATATTTGAGGCTTCGTTGGCACGCAAAGCAGTGTGTAAAACCGCTCTATTCTCAGTTTGGTTAATGTTATCACCCTCAAAATATTTAGTAATCGCCTGTTTCAATTGAACTTCATTTGCTAATTCAAGTAACAAATTCATCGTTTCTTGATTCATTCTATTTTTCGAATAATCAACCAAAAAATCGTTCCATTGCAAATGAAATTGTGACGCTCTTGCAGTATTCTCGCTAAACAAATTTTTCATAGTAGCATTTTCCATATCCTGAAAATGATTCCTGAGTTTTTGCCAAGCTATTGTTTTTGTGGGGTTTATGTTTTGTAATGCCATTTTTTACTTTTTATCCTATTTTAAATTTGAATCGCAAATTTAGACTTTTAGTTTGTATAAAAAAACGACTCCTTGTTATGGTTTAGACAAAATCAAAATCTTTAATTTTGAATTTCTATTGGCAACACTGTCCAATTGGCGTTTCAACGGTTTAATTTGAGCCAAAAAGCGAGGTAGATTTTGTTTCTCCATAGGTTGCGAATTGGGTAATTTCAGTTTCAAAGCATCTACCTGGACTCCGTTTTTCCAGAATCGGTAACACACGTGAGGGCCAGTTGCTAGTCCCGTGCTGCCTACTTTTCCAATAACACTTCCTTGGGTAATCCGTTGCCCTTTGCGAACCAAAATTTTGGATAGGTGTAAATATTGAGTGGAATAAACTTTATCGTGTTTAACCTTTACAAAATTACCATTTCCAGCGGTAAACCCTGTTTGTTCGACTACTCCCGAAGCAGTTGTCATAATTGGCGTTCCTGTAGGCGCGGCATAATCGGTACCTTTGTGTGCTTTCCAAGTCAATTGAACGGGATGAAATCTGTTTTTAGAAAAACGGGAAGTAATGTTGACAAATTTTAAGGGTGCTTTTAGAAAAAAATTCTTGAGTGCTTTTCCTTCCTCATCATAGTAATCAAGCTTTCCTGAAGACTGATTTTGATCAAATGGAAATGCATAAATTAATTTTCCTTTATATTCAAAAAAAGCAGCTTTCAAACTATCGACTCCATCATAAATTGTATCATCGATAAAGCGTTCAGTAAAAGTGATACCGAATTTATCTCCTTTTTTTAATTTAAAAAAGTCGATAGACCAAGCGTAAACTTTGGTTAATTTGCTAGCCAAACTCGCATCAACACTTTGTTTATTTAGGGCTTCGGACAAAGAACCGTTGAGTTTTCCTGCAATGGTTCTGGTTTTAAAACGAATTGGTCTTGTTTTTTTAAACACAGTGACAGAATCTCTAAAATCGATAACGTAATAACAGGATCTGTCGGGTTGATAAATAAAAACTTGCAGTTTTTTGTAACGGTCTTTGGATCTTAACAAAGTAAAAGGTTTGCCAATTTTAATCATTCTTACACTAAAACTATCTTTTACTTTTTCGATAATATCATATACTTTTTTGTCTTCCAGATTTTGATTTTCTAGAATACTGCCAAAAGTGTCTCCCTTTTGTACGGTGTCCTGCAAAATATTATAATCATTAAAAGTAAAGCCGAAATTATGTACAATCTTTGGAGATTCTTGTTCTGGAATTATACTGAGGTTTTCTGATTGTCTGCAAGAAATCAACGAAAATAAAAGGGATATAAGTAAAACTACTTTTTTCAAACTGAAGGAGATTGGCAATTAATTTTGTTTTTTACTTTTTTGTTTTACTTTGAATGTATATTTCAACCCTTTGAACGCATCAAGATCTGCTTTTATTGATCCTACAGCAAGGTCTGCTTTGATGCGAAGTGGCAACTTATTGTTATCATCGGACACCCAAACTGTCAAACTTTCTTCTTCTTTAAAAACACGACCTGACTGAACTAATGGTCTAAAAATCATGGATGAAATCACTCCAAATTTTGTGGTTATATCTTCACGCCCTAAGAATTTGAGTTTGAATTTAGTAGTTTCATCATCAAAAAACATATCAATAACTACCGATTCTCCGGGCAATAATTTATCAATAGTAGGATAATTTCTTAAATAATAAAAGGTAGAAAGAATATCTTGAGCATTTTTATTAATTTCAAGAGTTTTCTGAGTTTTGTTCTTATAATCCTTAACCAGTATTTTGTTTTCTGTATGACTAAAAAAACCTTCTTGGTTTTTTGTATAGCCCCCTTCATCTATTTTTCTAACATATTGATATGGAATTCCGGTTTCCTTGTCAAAATAGCTTTCGTATAAATCATCTACTTTGAAAAAAAATCTCGACATTCCAGTGGTATATCCTTTACCCACTACATGAAAAACTTTTTTGTTATTCAAAGCGGCTTCCTTAACCTCAACTGTGGCATAACCCGCATTTAAAATACCATAATGAATTCTAAATTTAAACCATTCGCCAACTGTAAAAGCATCTTCCTTTTGGGAATCAAAACTTACCGTTACAATAAATAACAATGCAATAATTATCTTTTTTATCATCTGTTTGAATTATGTTTTAACGGCTAATACAAATTCTGTTCCAAATGTATTAAAACAAAAAAACTCAGTCAAATAATGACCGAGTTTTTATGCTATTAACTAACCAAAAAATATAAATTATGAAATTTATATGAAAATGGAAGGAAACCACCCCTTCTACTTCCGATTACAAAGATAATTAAGATTCTGCTTTTTTTTAGGCAAAATCAAAGTTTAACAGAAGATTTGTCAACATAGTTGTCAAATTAGTATATTTTTTTACATTATATAAAAAATCTTTGATTTTTTAGCATACCCTTAATTGGAACAGCATAATTGTTAAATAAAAATGATCTGAAGTTTGTGTAAAAAAATGCTTTTTTAGAAAAAAAAAGAGGATGCAATGAAATGTAAAGTAGTTTAAAACCAAAAACCTACACTAAACCAAGTAAATCCATTTCCTGTTTCGGGGGACCATGATTGCTTAATTTCAATAGGGCCAATCAAGGTTTCTAAACCATATCCTAAAGCATATCCTGAATATCTTGGCACTGATATCCAATTTACAGTCCGAAAAAGATTGTCCTGAATAGTAGCATAATTAGCAGTTAGATTAATATGGTTTTTTTTGAAAATTTCGCAATCAACAGTTAAGGAAGATTTTAAATAACTATTGGCCGAAAGGCTCATAAAATCATAACCATAAAAATGTTTGAAATTATTGATGGTATTGTATCCATAACCACCCAAACTAAAATTAAAAAACGGCACACTTGTATTTCCTACGGAAAAACCAGCCTCTGATTGAAATTGTAGTGAAGTATTCTTGAAAATTTTTCTGACCACTCCAAAATCAGCTTTTGCAATAGAAAAAGGACTGAAATTATTGCTGTAATTGGTAGAAACCAAATAAGATTGAATATCGCTTGAAAAAAACCATCCTTTTTTAGGGAAGTATTTGTTGTCCAAAGAATCATATTTCAAATACCCAAAAACGCTTAAATACGAACTGTTATCAATAATAGTAGATAGTCCGTTCAAGGTTTCTGAATTCATTTTTAGTACTTTAAATTCCATTCCGCCACCAATTAAAAATTTTTGAGCAAAAACAGTTTGGACATAAGCTTTATTAGTTAAGTCAAAAAAATCAATATTAACAGATTTTACTGCCTGATTATCTGGATATAGACCTGTGATCTCCTTGGCTACATTTCTATTAAATTGGTTAAAAAGAGATTTGAAACCAAAACTCCAATAAAATCCGTTGTCTATATAATAATCCAAATTATATCTTAGATTGTCTCCCAAAACAAAATCAAAAGAAGCTATGTCATTTTTGAATAAAGTTTTTTTCCGGGTAATGTTTACTAAAACAGCACTTTTAAACAAGTCGTCATAATGCAATCCAAATTTTAAAAAAGTTTTATTGGTGTTCTCCGTTAGCGTTAATTTTAAGTCATCTTTTTCTATATTTTGTTGAAAATTATAGTTTATGGAGCTAAAATTTTGTGTGGCATTTATATTATCTATACCGGTTTTCAAATCCGTATAACTAATTTTAGTCCCTCCTTTGAAACCTAATTTTCCAATCACATAGGAACGGGTATAATTTTTTAAAGGATTGATTTCAATATTTGCAATCTCAAGACTGTCGGCTGTTTTTTTTATATGAGTTGGCTTGTATTCTTGGTTGCCGTATTTTTTTAATTGCTCGAAAACCGCAAAAGAAGCCTCTTCTCCTTTTTTAATAATATTCAATCCTTTGTCAAAAGAAATTAAACCATAATCTTTTATATCAGGTTTTATATAAATATCGGTGTTTTTAATATTCAATTTCATTTTTTCAATAGATTGAAGAGCTGTGACTTGACTTACTATTTTTGTAGCCTCTTTAAGTTCATTTCTGTCTAACAAACCGTCTTGAACATCTACTCCAATAATAATATCTGCTCCCATTTTTCTTACTTCCTCAATAGGATAGTTATTGGTCACCCCCCCATCTACGAGCAACATACCGTTCATTTCTACGGGTGAAAATAAAGTAGGGAACGCCGAACTTGCTATCATAGCATGAGCCAAATTACCTTTGTCTATAATAACCTGATCACCAGTTTCTATGTTAGTTGCAATACACAAAAATGGAATTTTGAGTTGGTTAAAATCCCTAACATGTCGAACGCTTTTAGTAAATGAACTTAGTAAATTATAATTATACATTCCTTTTGAGAGCGCTTCCGGAACGCCAATTTTAAACTTATTAAACGGTAAAACAAAGGCATACAATTCGTCGTTTCTTTTCTCATAAAAACTTTTAGAAGTTCGTGGGGTAAAATCTTTAAGTAGATTGTCAAAATTTATAGTTCTAAAAATAGAATCTATTTGAGTGGCACTATATCCCGAAGCGTAAAGCCCCCCAATAACTGCTCCCATGCTTGTGCCACCGATATAGTCAATTTTTACACCCGCTGCTTCTATCACTTTTAAAACGCCAATATGAGCAAATCCCTTTGCACCACCACCGCTTAAAACCAATCCAATTTTAGGTTTTTTGATAGTGTCTTGCGAAAAGCTGTTTTGAGATAAGAGAAAAAAGAGGATAGATAATAAATACGTAAAGCCCCAGATAGAAGTAGAAAGCCTCGATAGCGAAAAAGCTATTTTTTCTTGAAAAAAAAGAGCACCACAAGAAGCTCCTTTTTTTTTGTTAGAAAAAAAGTTTTTTGACCGAGAGCTTGAAACGAAAAGCTGGAATAGGCTCATAAGAAAAAACGGCTAATTTGTCTTGTAAAAGTCGGTAATTTTTTTGGCTTTTGAAACCCCTACTACCTCCGAAATTTCTTTTTCAGTGGCTAATTTCAATCTTTTAACACTTTTGAAATGACTAATTAAGGTCTGCATTGTTTTTTCGCCAATTCCGGGAATATTCTCCATCGAGGAAACCAAAGATGCTTTGCTCCTCTTGTCCCGATGAAAAGTGATTCCGAAACGGTGTGCTTCGTTACGCAATTGCTGAATTACCTTTAAGGTTTCCGACTTTTTATCCAAATACAAAGGAATAGAATCTCCCGGAAAAAAGAGTTCTTCCAATCTTTTTGCAATGCCAATAATCGTGATTTTTCCGCGCAAACCCAATTCGTCTATACTTTTTAATGCCGATGACAATTGTCCTTTTCCCCCGTCAATGATGATTAGCTGTGGTAAAGGTTGGTTTTCGTCTAATAATCGCTTGTATCTTCTGTACACCACTTCAGTCATCGAGGCAAAATCATCAGGCCCTTCAACTGTTTTTATATTGAAATGGCGGTAGTCTTTTTTGCTTGGCTTTCCGTCCTTGAAAACCACACAAGCCGCTACGGGATTCGTTCCTTGAATATTCGAGTTGTCAAAACATTCTATATGTCTCGGTTCTACAGGTAATCGCAAATCCTTTTGCATTTGTGCCATAATTCGATTCGCATGGCGATCAGGATCTACAATTTGTAACTGTTTTAGTTGTTCGATTCGGTAAAACTTAGCGTTGCGAATGGACAAATCCAAAATTTGTTTTTTATCGCCCAATTGCGGAACCGTTATTTTCAGGGTCGAACCCAAATCAATTTTAAATGGAACTATAATTTCTCTAGACAATAATTGAAAACGTTCCCGAAGTTCTATAATCGCCAATTCTAATAATTCTTGGTCTGTTTCTTCCAATTTCTTTTTGATTTCCATAGTGTGGGAACGAATAATCGAACCGTGAGCTATTTGCAAAAAGTTAACAAAACCGGCACTTTCGTCCGATACAATCGAAAACACATCGATATTGGTAATTTTAGGATTTATGATAGTGGATCTGGATTGGTAATTTTCGAGGATTTCTATTTTCTCTTTTATTTTTTGAGCCTCTTCAAAATGCATGTCACGAGCCAAATCTGTCATCACTTTTTTGAAATCCTTCATTGATTCCTTGAAATTTCCTTTCAGAATTTCCCGAATAGCATCAACTTTTTTTTGATAGTTTTCTAATGATTCAAATCCTTCGCAAGCCCCTTTGCAATTGCCAATGTGATATTCTAAACAGACTTTGAATTTATTGCTTTCGATATTCGATTGTGACAAATCAAAATTACACGTTCGAAGCTGATATAATTCTTTAATTAATTCCAAAATAGTACTTACCGTTTTGAAACTGGTATAAGGTCCAAAATATTCCGAACCATCCTTGACCATTTTTCTGGTTGGGAAAATTCTTGAAAAAGGTTCTTTTTTAATGCAAATCCAAGGATAACTTTTGTCGTCTCTTAACAACACATTATATCGTGGTTGTAAAGTTTTTATCAAATTATTTTCTAGTAACAGCGCGTCGGTTTCGGTAGGAACAACAATGTGTTTTATGGTTACAATCTTCTTAACCAAGACATTGGTTTTGGCAGTATCGTGAATTTTGTTAAAATAAGAAGCAACTCTTTTTTTTAAATTTTTGGCTTTGCCCACATACAAAATCTTTCCGTCCTTATCATAATACTGGTATACGCCAGGATTGTCCGGAAGAGTTTGTATTTGAAGTTCGAGGGTAGGGTTGGTCATTGACATTGTGAGGAGTTGCGAGGGACGAAGCAAAGCAATCTTATTGTGATTATTGAATTAGCCACAGATGAAACGGATTTTACTGATTTTCACAGATTATTTGTTTTCTTTTTCGGCGATTTTATGTTCGATGAATTCTTTGTGACGTTTTACCTCTGATTTTACTATTTTGTCGATTTCATTTTTACTAAGCGATTCGTTCATTGACTTTTCAAATATAAATTCACCTTGGTTTATATGTATTGAATATGATTTTTTTTCAAAAATAATTTTGTTTATACTGGAATAAAAAATATCATTATACATATCTTTTTTAAACCCTGAAAAAATATAATTAAATTGAATGTTACTTATAAAATCTTCATTAACATAAGCGTCATTTAAATTTTTTAAAAAAAGTTCTTTTTCTAATTCAATTTGAGTATTATCGATAAATAACAAAAACTTATCCAGTTTATAAAAGTTATTAAACTTTGACATTTTCTCTTGAAAAAATTCTAACAAATCGAATAGAGATTTTGATAATAATATATTTGAATTTTTACTTTTTTTATAAGCTCCATTCAACCTTTGTTCCAACAATGCAATTTCTTTATCCAAATCATCATCTTCCTCAATACTCTCTCCTTTAGCTCCAGCTATCATTATTTCTAGTGACCGATTAAGGTTTTTGGCGATATACGTTACGAAAGCTTCGATATTTCCAGCATCGGCAAGTTGTAAAACGCTAAAATATTCGTCTTTGGATTCTTTGTCTGATTTGATAATGCAAGGCGGAAAACCAAATTGCATCAGGATAAAATTCATCAGGATTCTGGCTGTTCTTCCGTTTCCATCATCAAAAGGATGAATTCGAATAAATCGATAATGAAATTCTGCCGCAACAAGAATTGGATTACCGTTTTCTTCTTTTGTTTTTTGACTATACCAATGCAGCAAATCAAACATTTTAGCGGGAGTTTCTTCTGGCGTGGCAAAACGAAATATTTCGCCTGTTTTTGTCTTTACGTGATTGGCTGTGGTTTTATAGCTTCCAACCTTAATTAATTTTTTAGTTGGTTTCCCATCTGGGGTTATAGCATCAACTTCGTAAGGTTCTTTGAGTAAAAGGGTGTGTAATTCTCTAATGAAATTTTCGGTTAACGGACGTTCTCCTTTAACTAAATCTATTACCCAATTGATGGCTTCGTTATGTCCTGTAATTTCAAAATGATCTTTTAAGGTTTTTCCTTGAGCGGTAATTCCAAACAAAATCAGCGCTTTGGTTTCGCCATAAGTTAGTGAATTTCCTTCCAAATGATTGGAGTGATAATTCCAGTCCAGACGAAATTTTTGCATGATTATGGCTTCTTGCTCCTGGTCAATTGGGCGTAAATTGTCCAATTCACTTTTAAGTTCCAATGCTTTTGTGATTTCTTCCATAAGGACAAGAATTTTATTCAAACAAATTTAACTTTAAATTCATCACAAAACAAATACACTCTTTTTATTACTTTTACGCTATGACTAAAAAAGAATTACGAATTAAATACAAAGCCTTGCGCAGCGAACTCTCCGAAGCAGATTTGGACCAAATGAGTTTGGCTATTGCCAATAAAGTGCTGACGCTTGAAATCTGGGAGAAAACTTATTTTCATATTTTCCTGCCCATCATCGAACAAAAAGAAGCCAACACCGAGTTTATTTTGCATTTGCTTTCTGGAAAAGACAAGGAAATTGTTGTTTCAAAATGTGTTTTCGAGACCTGTCATTTGGTTCATTTTCTATTAACCGACAATACCAAAATAAAGAAAAATGAATACAACATTCCCGAGCCTTTAAATGGTTTGGAAGTTACCACTAGTAAAATCGATGTAGTTTTTGTACCGCTTTTGGCGTTTGACAAATCAGGACACCGTGTGGGTTATGGCAAAGGATTTTATGATAAATTCTTGACAGAATGCAAACCTGAAACCATAAAAATTGGACTTTCTTTTTTTGAAGCTGAGGAAATTATCGAAGATGTTTTCGAAAATGATGTAAAGTTGGATTATTGTGTAACTCCAAATGAGGTTTATGAGTTTTGATTAAAAGGCTGATGATGAAACGCCTTCTTGTTAAAAACAATCAAAATCCCAACGCCTGTAGAAATCGCCATATCAGCAATATTAAAAATAGCATTGAAAAATTTGAAATGATTCCCACCAATTAAGGGTATCCATTCTGGCCAATTTCCTTCGAATAGTGGAAAGTATAACATATCGACCACTTTACCATAAAACCATGTTCCATAAGGTTTCTCTGTAAATAAAGTAGCCAAATGACCGTAGCTGTCATCAAAAATGACTCCGTAAAAAACAGAATCTATAATATTCCCAAAAGCTCCTGCAAGAATTAGAGAAATAGCTACTATAAGATAATTTGAACTGTGTTTTCTTTCGACTGAATCCCAAAGCCAATAGCCAATTCCAGTAACGGCAACAAGCCTAAAAAGGGTTAGAAACAGCTTTCCGTATTGTCCTGGAATCACAGTTCCCCATGCCATTCCTTCGTTTTCTATTAATAGAATTTTAAACCAGTTGGTGACGTCTATTTGACCAACTTCGCCATAAACAAAATTAGTTTTGACGTATATTTTGGTAAATTGATCAACAAGTAAGATAAGGAAAACTATCAAATAGGCATTTAGTAACTTCATTTTGTAAATTTAATGGCGCAAAAATAAGTAAATTCTAAAAATTAAATTCCAAATTCCAATAATTTAATAGTAATTATTGGAATTTGGAATTTTTTAATTGAAATTTTCAATTGTTTATCTCTGCAAATTCTTGGCTTCGATGCTCATTGTGGCGTGAGGAACAATCATTAATCGCTCTTTGCTAATTAATTTCCCTGTCACTTTACACGTGCCATAGGTTTTGTTTTCTACACGGAAAAGGGCGTTTTTCAAATCACGAATAAACTTTTCTTGACGAATAGCCAATTGGGAGTTGGCTTCTTTAGACATGGTTTCGCTTCCTTCTTCAAAGGCTTTGAATGTTGGCGAAGTATCGTCGGTTCCGTTGTTTAAATCGTTCATATAAGCACTTTTTATCAAATCTAAATCGGATTGTGCTTTGGCTATTTTTTTAAGAATAAGTTCTTTAAACTCTGCCAAGTCCGCATCAGAGTATCTTGCTATTTCATCTATCATTTCTTATTATTTTGTAATTATTATTCTTGTTTTTATTTCGTCGAATTCTATTTCTGTTCCGTTGATTATGGTGTCTTCAAAAATCAACGTTTGTGTTAGCGTTTCTGATTTAATATAATCTTCATTTGATTTAACGGCGTTTTCTAACTCCGTATTTTTTTGCAAATGTACTGTAATTTTGTCAACAACCTCAAAACCAGAATCTTTTCTTAGGTTCTGAATTCTGTTGACCAATTCTCGTGCAATTCCTTCTTGTTTCAATTCTGCCGAAATCGTTATGTCCAAAGCCACTGTTATTCCGTTTGAATTGGCAACCAACCAACCTTCGATATCTTGTGATGTAATCTCAACATCTTCTAATGATAAAGTTATACTATTTCCTGCAATAACAATATCAATCGTTCCAGCCTTGTCTATTTGTTTGATTTGCTCATTAGAAAAGTTTTGTATCTCTTTGGCAATCAATCCCATATCTTTTCCAAATCGAGGACCAAGTGCTTTAAAATTAGGCTTAATTTGCTTGATCAATATTCCAGAAGCATCGTCTAAAAGCACAATTTCCTTCACGTTTACCTCGGCTTTTATAAGGTCCGAAACCGCCTCAATTTCAGCACGTTGATTCTCGTCAAGTACTGGAATCATTACCTTTTGCAAAGGTTGACGCACCTTTATCATTTCCTTTTTTCGAAGCGATAAAACGAGAGATGAAATCGTCTGCGCTTTCTGCATTTTGCTCTCTAATGATTTATCAACAAAGTTTCGAACATATTTTGGGAATTCCGCCAAATGTACACTCTCAAATTGCTCCGATTGTGTAGCCAAGGTTAAATCTCTGTAAAGTTTATCCATAAAAAACGGTGCGATTGGCGCTCCCAATTTACTTACGGTTAGTAAACAAGTATACAAAGTTTGGTAAGCGGCAATTTTGTCGGGTGCATATTCGCCTTTCCAGAAGCGACGACGACACAAACGAACGTACCAATTGCTTAAATTTTCCTGTACAAATTCCGAAATCGCTCGAGCTGCTTTTGTCGGTTCATAATCAGCATAAGCGGCGTCTACAACTTGTATCAAGGTGTTTAATTCAGAGATAATCCATTGGTCAATTTCTGTTCTTTCCGCCATTGGAATCTCCTCTTCAGCGAACGTAAAATTATCAATATTGGCATATAATGCAAAGAACGAATACGTATTGTATAATGTTCCAAAGAATTTACGACGCACCTCAGCAATTCCCTCCAAATCAAATTTCAGGTTGTCCCAAGGATTTGCATTCGAAATCATATACCAACGCGTGGCGTCTGGGCCATATTCGTTTAACGTTACGAATGGATCAACGGCATTTCCTAAACGCTTCGACATTTTTTGTCCATTCTTATCCAAAACCAAACCATTTGAAACCACATTTTTATAGGCTACTTTATCAAAAACTAAAGTTGAAATAGCGTGAAGTGTATAAAACCAACCACGGGTTTGATCGACACCTTCGGCAATGAAATTAGCTGGAAAGTCTTTATTTTCGTCGATTTTTTCTTTATTTTCAAAAGGATAATGCCATTGTGCATAAGGCATTGCGCCGGAATCAAACCAAACATCGATTAAATCCGCTTCACGTTTCATCGGTTTTCCTGAGGCAGAAACCAAAGTAATTTCATCGACTACATTTTTGTGCAAGTCAACCAAATCATAATTGTCTTCGTCCATATTTCCAATTTCAAAACCTTTGAAAGGGTTTTCCTTTTGGAAACCTGCTGCAATTGATTTTTCAATTTCGTTGTATAATTCTTCAACCGAACCAACCAAAATTTCCTCTGTTCCTTCTTCGTTTCTCCAAATTGGCAACGGAATTCCCCAAAAGCGAGAACGTGATAAATTCCAGTCATTGGCGTTTTTTAACCAATTCCCGAAGCGTCCTTCTCCAGTTGCTTTTGGCTTCCAGTTGATGGTTTCGTTCAATTCGAACATTCTGTCTCGAACTTTGGTAATTTCTATAAACCAAGAATCCAGTGGATAATATAAAATTGGCGTGTCCGTTCTCCAACAATGTGGGTAACTGTGCACGTATTTCTCAACTTTGAACGCTTTATTTTCTTCTTTTAGTTGAATAGCAATTTCCACATCTATGGAGCGTTCTGGGGTTTCACTTTCAATATAATATTCGTTTTTAACGTATTTACCCGAATAATTCCCTACACCATCAATGAATTTTCCTTGTAAATTGACCAATGGAACTGGAGTTCCATTTTCGTCTAAAACCAACATTGGCGGTACTTCGGGAATCGCTTCTTTAGCCACTTTGGCATCATCGGCTCCAAATGTTGGGGCAGTATGAACAATTCCTGTACCGTCTTCGGTAGTCACAAAATCTCCCGCTATTACTCGGAAAGCATTTTCTGGATTTTGGTACGGTAACGCAAAATTCATTAATTGTTCATAACGAATTCCGACTAAATCAGCACCTTTGCATTCGGCTAGGATTTGAAAAGGAAGCCCCCTAGCCCCAGAAGGGGGAACTGACTGAAATTTGGTAGCTAAAGCGGCGAATGATTCCGTGTCTTCGGCTTTTACAAACCCTTTTCCGAATTGTTTTGCAACCAAATTTTTAGCCAAAATCACATTCGATGGTAAAAAAGTATATTGATTGAACGTTTTAACTAAAACATAATCGATTTTTGACCCAACAGTCAAAGCAGTATTACTTGGTAAAGTCCAAGGGGTTGTCGTCCAAGCCAAAAAATAAAAATCCTCTCCCCGACCCTCTCCAAAGGAGAGGGAGTTGAGTCCGAATGCTTTGTAAATATCATTTTCGGCTCCCTCTCCTTTGGAGAGGGCTGGGGAGAGGAACTGTGCCACAACAGTTGTGTCCGTTACATCTCGATAACTTCCAGGTTGGTTCACTTCGTGGGAAGATAATCCAGTTCCTGCTTTTGGAGAATACGGCTGAATGGTATAGCCTTTGTACATCAAATCCTTGTTGTAGATTTGTTTCAAAATCCACCAAACGGTTTCCATATACTTGGATTTGTAAGTCACATACGGATCTTCCATATCTACCCAATACCCCATTTTTTCGGTCAAATCGTTCCACACATCGGTGTAACGCATTACTGTTTTTTTACAGGCTTCGTTGTATTCTTCTACGGAAATGGTTTTTCCAATATCTTCTTTGGTAATTCCTAAAGCGGCTTCGGTACCTAATTCTACAGGCAATCCGTGCGTATCCCAACCCGCTTTACGCTTTACTTGAAACCCTTTTTGGGTTTTATAACGGCAAAAAATATCTTTAATCGCACGTGCCATCACGTGGTGAATTCCTGGAAGTCCGTTTGCCGAAGGTGGCCCTTCAAAAAAAACGAATGGTGGGTTGCCCTCACGAGTGGTAACACTCTTCTCGAATATGTTTGCTGCCTTCCAAAAATCAAGTACTTCAGAAGCTACTGTAGGCAAGTTAAGTCCTTTGTATTCAGTGAATTTTATGCTCATTTTATCCTTTTCTTTAATCGTGGTGCGAAAGTAAGGAATTTTGATTTTTTTTGCCACAAATTCACAAATTAATTTTTTTAATCCGTTTATAATTCAATGTTTAATTACTGAATTATCGTCTGACTTTTAAACTTATTCAAGAAAAAATCTCTTTCAAAACCTCCAACGATTTTGGTTTTCTGAAGCCATCGAGATGAAAAGCGTAGTAATCAATTAGAACTTTCAAAACGATTTGTCTTTCGATAACGTGATAAATTTTCTGATCGTTATCGAATTTTAACGGAATGAGTTTTTTAAAAAGATTCGTTTCGTGTTCTGTGAGTGAACCAATACCTTGAAATGGAGTAAAAACTCCTTCATTAGCGTCGAAAAAAGGGCATTCGATTTCGGAAACATCAGGATAAAAACCTAGATATTTTGTTGTTTCGAGCATTAAAATTAAATGGAAATTAGCCGTTTCGTCATGATTGTCTAACCATAACAATGCAGTTTCTAAAAAAGCAAAAAGAGACTCGTTTTTTTCTTCTTCGTAAATGGAATGATGCAAAATTTCGGAAATAAATAGCACAATGGTGCTTTTGAAAATATCCGAATGAATGGAATGAAAAGGCGTTGCAATTTTTATTTCTTTGAAATTCTCTAATGTTCCTTTGTTTTTATGCATCGCTTCAATTTCTAGAATCGTCAAGGGTTGAAAATAGGCGATTTTTGTCCCGAGACTTCGGGAAGATTTTCGGGAGGAAAAAACATCACGAACAAAATACGATTTCAAACCGTGTGACTGTGTAAAACACCGAACTATCAAGCTTTTTTCTTGGTATTTGAGGGAAGAAATGACAATAGCTTTGGTTTTTACCAACATTGGAATTTGGAATTTTTCAAATTTGGAATTTACCTAATAATCATAACTTTTTTAACTTTGGTTTCAATTCCGTCTTGTGCCGAAACAAAAATCATATACACCCCCGAGGCTACTTTGTATTTGCCAAAAGCTGTGGTATCCCATTCTATTGTTCCGCCTTCAGAAGTGGTTTCGTGAACTAGATTGCCTTGAATATCACTAATTTTTACGTTAGCTTTATCTAAAAGTCCAGCAATCTTAACTGTTCCTTCATATTCTGGTCGAACAGGATTAGGATAAACATAGACGTTGTTTAAGTCCTCATTCGCTTTAGTAGCAGTACCTTTAAAAGAAACCATTCCTTTATCGGTAGCAAAAAAGACCTCACCTGTTTCTGAATTTATGGCAATATCATTTATAGCATTACTTGGTAGTGGCGAATTGTCTTTAGTAAAATGGTATTTCGTTTCTTGACCGTCTGAAGAAACTAAAAAAACACCAGAATCTGCAGTTCCTATCCATTTATTATTCGCGCCATCAACTACAATATCAGTAATAAATTGCTCGTAAAATAATTCTTGTGCAAGATCATCTTCTAAAATAATAATAGGTCTTGTTGTCATTTTGTCTTCAGTCAGAAAACTATTGATATTCGACAAAATACGCAAACCTCTTGTGGTACCTATCCAAAGTTGATTTCTGGTATCAATAGCAATAGCTCTTACATCGGTAGTGGGTAAATTGCCTTCTTCAGTTCCTGTGGTGATTTTTTTGAATTTAGTATTGGATTCATTAAAACTGATTAATCCGTTGGTGTTAGAACAAAACCATTTTGTGCCATTTTTGTCTATGAGCATTCGACCTAAATTGGCATCTTGGCTATCTTTTAAAATAGTGCCTAAGGAATAACTTTGCCACTGCCCATTGGTTTTTAGAACACTTAATCCTTTATCAACTAGGCTATTGTTGACCCAAAGATTTCCAGTTTTATCAAATGCTGTTCCGTTGATTCGAACATCATTGCGATATCCTGGAATAAATGTAATTTCTTCTAAACTACTATTGTCTTCATTATATAATAAGTTGGGCTCTTCATTCTCAATTTTCAATAAACCTGAAAAAAAAGAACTCGCATATACTTGTTTTTCATTCTTAGGATTTATAATAATCCTTGAAATTGCTTTAGCTCCCAGAACTTGTTCATAAGGAATATGTAGCCATCCTTTTGAAGTATATTTACTAATGCCGTATGAATTAGGAAAACCAGCATTAGTAAATGCGTAAGGATTATAATCGCCTGAATAACCCCCATATACCGCCCAAAGTACGTTTGGTGTAACATCAAGAGCAAATATATTGTTTCGAGTTGATCCTGCTGGTGTATTGTTTTCAAAAAGAGAATTAGCCACAATCGATGTGCTAATCAATCCATCTTCTTTTGTACCTATAAATACTTTATCATTTACCACGGTAGCACAAGTAAAGCTGGGTTGTGAATCCGTAATTTGATTGCTGTTGATTTGTCTAACTAAGACCAATTGAGAATTTAAAACATAAACCCCTGAGGAGGTTGTAGCTACCAAATAATTTGCGATAGCTTTAAAACGAATACTTTCCTGTCCAACGTTTAAAATTTCGTCAAAAGAAAATCCATTGTATTTGTATAATCTATTATTAGAGCTATAAGCCACTAACTGATTATTAAATGTAACCATTCCTTTCCAATATCCTGAGTCAAATACTTGCCACTGCTTGTAGTCGATCAAGTTTGGATTAGAAAGATTCGCTTTTCTAATTCCAAAATATTGGGTAACTGCATAAATTTCATTATTGAAGATGGTTGTTTGATACACTCTTATTTCTTCACCGGCGGATCCAATAAAATAGGTGTCTCCAAACTGTAGGGTAGCCAAATTGAATTGTACAATTCCAAAATCACAGGAAATATAAACAATACCATTATGTTCCAAAAAATGATTGATTTTTTTGCTGTTTGAAGGAAGTTCTTTTTTGACAATATCAACCACATTGAGCATACTGCCATCGGCTTCGTTAATCACAATTATCAATCCATCTTCATAACCAACTAGTGTTTTTTTGAATGTTGGACTATAATACAATGTCGAAATGGTTTGTCCTGAAAGACCATCAATAGTATTGGTTGTTTTGATATTGCTGGTACTAACATTTTGAGAAAACAAAGCGTTTTCGGCTGCCGCATACACAGTTGTTGTCGATTCTGAAACGTCTTTTATTTCATTGTAACTAAAATAGCCCTGCCATAACAAATTGTTTTGAGCAAAACCTATTTGTGTGACAAACAGCAGCAGAAGATAGAGTACTTTTGATTTCATCATTTGTATTCGTAAAGTGGAACAAATATAATACAAACGAAGGTTTTTTTAATTTATTTTCTAAACTACACCTTGAGCGAGCATTGCATCGGCTACTTTTACAAATCCTGCAATATTTGCCCCTTTTACATAATCGACATAACCCGTAGCATCAGAACCATATTTGACACAAGAGGCGTGAATATTCAACATAATTCCTTTTAGTTTTTGATCCACTTCTTCGGCTGTCCAACTTAATCGAAGTGAATTTTGAGACATTTCTAATCCCGAAGTGGCTACACCACCAGCGTTTGATGCTTTACCTGGTGAAAATAATAGTTTGGCTTTTTGAAAAACAATGACCGCTTCTGGAGTTGTGGGCATGTTGGCGCCTTCGGTCACACAAATACACCCATTAACAAAGAGTAAATTAGCTTCTTCTTCGTTCAGTTCATTTTGAGTGGCGCATGGCATAGCAACATCACAAGGTACTTCCCAAGGGCGTTTGCCTGCGATGTATTTTGCGTTAGGATATTGATTTACATAATCACTAATTCTTCCTCTAAGCGCGTTTTTAATTTCCATAACATAGGCTAATTTTTCTGCATCTATACCTGTTTCATCATAAATATATCCTGCTGAATCTGACATAGTAACCACTTTTGCACCTAACTGAATGGCTTTTTCTACGGCATATTGTGCCACATTTCCTGAGCCTGACACCACAACTTTTTTTCCAGTAATAGTTTGTCCTTTGGTTGCCAACATACTTTGTGCAAAATAAACCGCTCCATAGCCTGTTGCTTCTGGTCTGATTAATGATCCTCCGAATGAGATTCCTTTTCCGGTTAGAACTCCTGTAAACTCATTTCGCAGTCTCTTGTACTGACCAAACATATAGCCTACTTCCCTTGCACCAACACCAATATCACCAGCAGGAACATCTGTGTTTGAGCCAATATGCTTAGATAATTCGGTCATAAAAGCTTGACAAAAACGCATCACTTCATTGTCTGATTTTCCTTTTGGGTCAAAATCGGCACCCCCTTTTCCACCACCCATTGGTAGCGTTGTTAAGCTATTTTTGAAGGTTTGCTCGAAAGCCAAAAACTTCAAAATACTTAAATTTACAGAGGGATGAAAACGGATTCCTCCTTTGTAAGGGCCTATAGCTGAATTCATTTGTATTCGATACCCACGATTCACTTGAGTTTCGCCATTATCATCCGTCCAAACAACTCGAAAAATTAGAATTCGATCGGACTCGACCATTCGTTCCAAAAGCATCTTGTTTTGGTATTTACTATTCTCTTCTATAAAAGGAATCACCGTTTCGGCAACTTCCTTTACCGCTTGCATAAACTCTGGCTCGTTGGGATTTTTTTTGGCAACAGACTCAATAAAACTAGTAATACTTTGTGACATGATTATTAGATTATCAACGCTTTTAAGAAAACGTTTTCGTTAATGAAAACAAAGTTACATTTTAAACTAGTATTGCTATTGAATTTTGAATTAAATTAACACTATAATCTTTCAAAAAAATAGTATGAAAACCCCAAATCGAAATCAATTTGTATAAAAAATCTTAAATGACAAAAAACAATTTGATGGATATACTGTTAATATTTTTTATAATGTAAACAATGATTGTTGTTTTTATATATTTGTAGTTAGTAATTTCGTATAAATGACCTCAAAATCCTTTCTATACTCCCTATTATTTCTATTAGGATTTTCTAATTCTGTCTTTGCACAATTGGGTTTTTCGCACGAAATTGGTGTTATTGCAGGGCCAGTTGCTTTTCAATCCGATTATGGAGAACGCTACGATTTAACTACCAATGCTGGGAATACAGGCTATGGAATTGGACTAATTCATTATATCAATTTCTCCTACGAAGCCGAATGTAACTGCTATACTCCCGAAACCTATTTCAACGACCACTTCAAACTAAGAAGTGAATTATCGTATAACAAAACTGAATTGCAGCATTTTGGAGAATGGGTTGCGCCCAACAAAACCAGTATTGAAGCTCAGCAATTACGAGCCATGAGAGGAAGTACAGCCGTAACCAATATCGGTATGCAATTAGAGTATTTTCCGTTTAGCATTCGAGATTTCACCGCCACTATCGAAAGCTGGGGGCCTTTTGTAAGTCTTGGTGCCCAATTTAGTTTTTACAATGCGCAAGCCTATTCCACCATGGGAAGACTAGGAACACCACTGACCACATACCCAAAATATCTAGTTCCTACAGATGATCGTCCCTTTGGATTTTCTACTGAGGCAGAATCCGTTTGGTCTGTTGTTGGTAGTGTTGGTACTCGATACAAACTTTCACCCTTGTCCGACTTAATGATCGATTTTAGAATGCAATATTATTTTTCGAATTGGGTCGATGGTTTGAATCCAAATCCTGAAATTTTCAAAGAAAACAGAGCCAACGACTGGCTCATTTGGCTCAATGTAGGTTACATTTATTATTTACAATAGGAACTTCTTCCTATTTTTAAACGGTAAAATAAAATTTTTCTCTCCAAATAAATTACCCTCAAACCGATGAACAAAATATATTACCTGGCTTCCTGCGATACCTGCCGAAAAATTATAAAATCTTTGCCAAAAGACAATAATTTGGCATTTCACGACATCAAACAAAACCCAATTACTGCAGAAGAATTGGAAGAAATGTACCAACTTTCAGGAAGTTATGAAGCTCTTTTTAGCAAAAAAGCACAACTTTATAAATCTATGGATTTAAAAAATAAATCCTTGACCGAAACCGATTTCAAAAAATACATTTTAGAACATTATACCTTTTTGAGCCGCCCTGTTTTTATAATTGATAACAAGATATTTATCGGAAATACTCAACAAAACATGCTTCAAGTCATGAAAGCTTTAGCCTAATGTCAAAGAGAAATCTCGCACTGGTAGCGGCAACCTTAGTTTCGATAATTTATGGCGTGACCTTCACAATAGCTAAAGATGTCATGCCAAAATATGTAGACGCTTATGGTTTTATCATCTTGCGAGTGGGGGGTTCAACCATTTTATTTTGGTTGGTTTGGGGTTGCAGCAGACAGTCTAAAGAAGTTCGTAAAGAAAAAATAGAACGTTCCGATTACCCTAGAATTTTTTGGACCGCTTTTTTTGGTGTGGCACTCAATATGCTTTCTTTTTTCAAAGGCTTAAGCTACACTTCTCCCATTTCGGCATCTGTAATTATGGTTTCAACTCCGATGATTGTTCTTGTTCTTTCTGCAATTATCATTAAAGAAAGAATGCGAAAACGAATGGTTTTTGGAATAATTTTGGGATTAATTGGCACTGCATTTCTCATTCTTTACGGAAAATCTGTTGGTAATGCTCCACAGGCTAGTTTAGGAAATTTTTTAGTCTTTGTCAATGCAACTTCCTATGGATTGTATCTGGTATTAGTCAAAAAATTAATGGATAAATACAACGCTTTTACCTTTGTAAAATGGATTTATCTGATTGGTTTTATTATGGTCTTGCCTTTTGGCTGGACTGAATTTCAAGCCGTTAATTGGACAATCCTGCCTACAGCAATTTATTTAAAAATAGGATTTGTAGTCGTTTTTTCCACTTTCTTGACCTATTTGCTCAATTTACTTTCGATGCGAGAATTGAAACCTACCACTATTGCGGTTTTCGTATACCTACAACCGGTATTTGCTACCATTTTTGCCATTAGTTTAGGCAAAGACGAGTTGACGTTGGTCAAAATTGTTTCGGCAATTTTAATATTTACAGGAGTATATTTGGTTACTATGAAGAAGTAGGCAGTGTTCAGTTTTGTAGTATTCAGGGTCAAATTTAAGGATACTCATCCAGATACATAATTTTTGAAAATAAAAGCTTATTTGCTAATCCAAGACTGAACACTAAAAACTGCCTCCTGAACACTTTTTTCTTATCTTTGAACTCATTTTAGAAAATAATACCGATTATGTATTCAATATAGTCCAATAAAAATTGGACTATTTTCATACTATATCGGCATTATACACTAAGTATGTAGCCTGTTTTATAAAACTATTTGGTATAATATGATACAATCAATGACTGGATTTGGCAAAGCAACCTTGCAATTGTCTACCAAAAAAATAACTGTAGAAGTAAAATCTTTGAACAGCAAAGGCTTAGATTTAAGCGTGCGAATGCCATCCAATTATCGTGAAATGGAATTGGGTTTGCGCAACCAAATCGCCTTGAAATTGGAGCGAGGAAAAATAGATTTTTCTGTTTTTATCGAAAGCACTGCCGAACAAACATCGACCAAAGTGAACGTGCCGATTGTGAAAGCTTACATCAATCAATTACGGGAAGTGCATCCTGATGCCGATGAAACTGAATTGATGAAAATGGCTATCAGGATGCCAGACACCATGAAAATTGAAAGAGAAGAAATCGACGAAAATGATTGGAGCGAAATTCAAAAAGTAATCGAGGAAGCCTTAAATTATATTGGCAATTTTAGAAGAGATGAAGGAGCTTCATTGGAAAAAGAATTCCATTTGCGTATTGGAAATATCCGACAATACATGAACGATGCGTTGGCACTTGATTCCGAGCGTATTCAAGCCATAAAAGACCGTTTGCAAACCGCGATTGCTGAACTAAAAGTCAATGTTGACGAAAATCGTTTCGAGCAAGAATTAATATATTATCTGGAAAAATTAGACATCACCGAAGAAAAAGTACGTTTGACCAATCACTTGGATTATTTTCTGGAAACCATCAACGGCACCGAAGCCAACGGTCGAAAACTAGGTTTTATTACCCAAGAAATGGGACGCGAAATCAACACTATGGGTTCGAAAGCCAATCACTCGCAAATGCAAAAACTGGTCGTGATGATGAAGGACGAATTAGAAAAAATTAAGGAACAGGTTTTGAATGTGTTGTAAAGTAATTAGTTACTAAAAGATTAAAAAAATGAAATTAAAAAAGCCAACTGAAGAATTCATTGCTGAAATTCTCAAATTATATTCAGTTGAAGAAGGTAACGAACTTGATCAAAATCTTCTTAAATTATTTAAAACATTTAATGATGATAATAACAAATTTAATGTTTTAATAAAAGTTGCGTCATTAAATAAAATTTACTCAACAGCAATCGTTAATATAAATCCAGTAGTTGACCAAATAATTAAAATCTCTAACTCTGAATCAAATCCAAAAACAATAACTGAATATATTTCATTTGCAGATAGAATATCTAAAGTTAATTGGACAAATGGAAAAGGAAAATCTTTTGAACGGAATAACTTATCTTTTTCATCTAAATACGTTCATTTTTTAAGCGATTTTGAAACACCAATTTACGATAGTTATATTTGGATTATTTTAAATGGCTATTTAGGTCAAAAAAATAACGAAAAGATTTCATTTGAAAACCCAAGTAATTTCAAGGAGTTTTATGCAACGTTTGAAAAATTTAAAATAGATTTGGGCTTAGAAAACTACTCGAATTACGATATTGATAAGTTTTTATGGCAATATGGAAAAAACTTAATACAAGAAATTGAAAAAGAAATGTTGATTGATTTAGAACAAGCTAAATCTGTACTAAAGAAAAGAATAAAATCCAGCGGTTAAAAGCACTAAGACGGATTTGGAATGATTTTACTAATCAGAAAACAAGTTTTATTTAGGTACAAAACCTGCTGTTGTACTAGAACGTTATTAGCACTTTGCAATCGACCAATCGCCAATGACTAATCTTTAAAAAATGAAAAAAGGAAAATTAATAGTTTTTTCGGCACCATCGGGTTCAGGAAAAACAACTATTGTTAGGCATTTATTATCGAAAGAGAATTTAAATCTTGAGTTCTCTATTTCGGCAGCTACTCGAGAAGCTCGTGGCGAAGAGGTAAACGGGAAGGAGTATTATTTTATGTCCCTTTCTGATTTTAAAACTCACATCAAAAATGAAGATTTTGTAGAATGGGAAGAAGTGTACAGAGATAATTTTTATGGCACTTTAAAAAGCGAAGTAGAACGCATTTGGGCATTGGGAAAAAATGTGATTTTTGATATTGATGTGGCTGGTGGCCTCAGAATTAAACAAAAATTTCCCGAGGAAACCTTAGCTGTATTTGTAAAACCTCCCAGTGTAGACGAACTTAAACGAAGGCTCAAAGAACGCTCCACCGAAAGTGAGGAGAAAATCAATATGCGAATTGCAAAAGCTCACGTAGAATTGGCAACCGCACCGCAATTTGATGTAATTATCAAAAATTATGATTTGGATATCGCTTTAGAAGAAGCGTATCAATTGGTGAAAGATTTTATAAATAAGGCATGAGGTTTTAGGTATTGGGTATTGGTAAATTCTAAAACCCAAAACCCAAAACCTAAAACCTAAAACCCAGCTTATGAAAATCGGTCTCTATTTCGGAACATTCAACCCCATTCATATTGGGCATTTGATAATTGCCAATCATATGGCAGAACATTCCGTTTTAGACCAAATTTGGATGGTGGTAACACCGCACAATCCCTTAAAAAACAAACAAACTTTACTCGACGATTACCAAAGGTTAGAATTAGTTTTTCTGGCTACCGAAGCTTATCCAAAAATTAAACCTTCGGACATGGAGTTCAAATTGCCGCAGCCCAATTACACCGTAAACACCTTGGCTCATTTTCAAGAAAAATATCCTAAACATATCTTTTCGTTGATTATGGGTGAAGATAATTTGAAGTCTTTGAACAAATGGAAAAACTATGAAGTGATTTTGCAAAATCATGAAATTTATGTTTATCCAAGGCTTGATAGTTTGAAAGAAAAAGGAGAAAATTGGGATTTTAAAACGAATCCAAAAATTCATTTTATTGATGCTCCTATTGTAGAAATTTCCTCGACTTTTATTCGAGAAAACATCAAAAAGAAGAAAAATGTTCAGCCCCTTTTGCCTTCAAAAGTTTGGGAATATATTGATCACAATAATTTGTATAAAAAATAAAAAGGCGTTCTCACATGACAAGGACGCCTTTTCTAACTAATTCAAACCATTATATACTTGTAAAAAACTAATATATAATTACTTACAACGAATAGTGCGTGAAAATATTGTGAAAAGCTCCTGTTATTTTTCGATCCTAATATATTTGCTTTAGTCTTTAGTATTATCATGGTTTTGGATGCCTTCACTCTTTTGTTTTATTTTGTGTATTTTTAATTACTTTTGATAAAATTTGATGAATAAAATGAGCGAAAAATTAAAATTTGCAGTTATTGGTGGCGGAAGCTGGGCTACAGCCATTGCCAAAATGCTCTGTGGAAATTTAGACGAAATTTGTTGGTATATGCGAAATGAAGATGCCATAGAACACATCAAAACACATTACCATAACCCAAATTACATCAGTTCTGTCGAGTTTGACACCAAGAAATTAAAATTGACGAGTGATATTAACGAAGCCGTTGCGTATGCTGATTATCTCATTTTTGCAATTCCTTCGGCGTTTTTGAGCCAAGAATTAGAAAAATTGACTCTTTCTTTAAAGGATAAAGTAATTTTCTCAGCCATCAAAGGAATCGTTCCCGAAACGAGTTTAATTGTTGGCGAACATTTTAATACCGTTTACGATATCCCTTTCGAAAATATAGGCGTAATTACTGGGCCTTGTCATGCCGAGGAAGTAGCGCTGGAGCGTTTGTCCTATTTAACTATAGCCTGTGGCGATGCCGAAAAAGCCGAAATAGTAGCTCAAAATTTATCCAGTAATTATATCAAAACTAAAATTTCGGATGACATTATAGGAACTGAATATGCTGCCATGCTCAAAAATATTTTTGCCATTGCTGCCGGAATTGCTCACGGACTGGGATATGGCGATAATTTTCAATCGGTGTTGATGAGTAACAGCATTCGGGAAATGAAAAAATTTATCCGAAAAGTGCATCGAATGAAGCGAAACATCAATGATTCGGCTTATTTGGGTGATTTATTAGTGACTGGATATTCTGTTTTTTCTAGAAATAGAATGTTTGGCAATATGATTGGAAAAGGCTATACCGTAAAATCAGCACAAATGGAAATGAGCATGGTTGCCGAAGGCTATTATGCCGCCAAAAGTGCCTACAAACTCAATCAAGAATACAAAGCCAATACCCCAATCATAGACGCAGTGTACAGTATTTTGTATGATGGAAAATCTGCAAAGAAAACTTTTGAAAAATTAACGGAGAAGTTGGATTGATATTTAGTTTCAATAATTTATTTTCTATGAAACAAGAATTTAAAATTAACCTTAAAAGTCAATTACATTCCATTAGACAATGCATTTATATGCTACTGCCTATAATTATTGCCGTTATATTTTTTGAAATTCAAAACCAAGATCTCAATTCGGAAGCTGCATTTTTTACATTACTAATATTTAGTATATTATTCTTAGGTATGGTTTTACCCTTTCACATTCAATATCTATTTAGAAATTGGAAAACCAGATTAATTGTAGATTACAATACCAAAAAAATTCAAATTGTTCAAGGGAAAACAACAAGTGAATTTAGCATATCTGAAATTGTAACTGAAAGAATTATTGGACATCAAGATTCATATATAAACCCACTTAAAAATTATGGATTTGTAAGAATTAAAACCAAACAAAATAAAGTGTTTATTATTAGTTCCTTGATAGCTAATCCTATCAAATTTCCAATTAAAATTGACAAAACCAAATATTGTTTGCCCTATATCAAAAAAAATTATTCTACTGCTGACTTAGAAGATTTAATTTCAGAAAAAGAAGCTAAAAAACAAAGAATAAAAATTTTTACGAATTCATTTGAAAAACTTACAACAAAAGAATTGATTTTTAAAATAGAGAATAAAAAAGACATGCAAATGGAAGCAGTTATTGCTGCTGAAAAAATTATAAATGAGAGAACTAATTCAAAGTAAATGTATATAAATTACAATTATCTTTACATCTAAAAATTAATGTGCTATGAATTTACAAGGGACAAAAATGGGGCTAATTGAAATGCTCATAAAGACAAATAAAACGACTGTGTTAAAAAAAGTAAAAGCCATTTTAGAAGAAGAACAAAACAGACTAACCCACGAGGATTATAAAATAATCGATGCTCGAAGGGAAAGTCATCAAAATGGCGAAAGCAAATCTTTTTCTTGGCAAGAAGCAAAGCAAAAAATACAATCTCGTTAGTATTTTGAATTATACTTTTGAAATCAAAGAAGAGGCAGTTGTTGATATGCAAGAAGCATACGATTATTATGAAGTACGAAAATCAGGTTTGGGAAAACGGTTTTTAAACACATTAGAAGAATATTTTGAAACCGTGCAAAAAAATCCACAACAATACCAAATCAAAAGAAAACCATATAGAGAAGCATTTATAAAAGACTTTCCATATCTTATTATTTACGAAATAGTAGCATCTTCTATTATTGTTTTTGCTGTTTTCAATACCTCGAGAAACCCAGTAAAAAAGCCAAAATAGACGAACGATTTGTCAAACAGAAATTGGTTTTTTGACAAAAAAATACCTACCTCACAACAACTCCATCCACAAACAAAATAGGCACTTCTTCCACATAATCTGGAGTAATAGAATTTGCTTTAAAAATAAATTTTCGGTCGTATAATTTGTCGCCAATAAAGAAAGTTACCATAAACTCGTTGTTGAGAACCAAAACACTTTTTTCAAGCATTTCAATTTTAACGACTGATACCGAAGGGACTTCGATAAAAGCATGACGCAAAAGCGAGGTTTTTTTCATTTCGCCATCGATGGTTCCAAAAGCTTTAGAAACTACCATAACACTTTCGAGAAGGAAATCGCTGTCGTTTACTAAATAAGCATACCACACTTTTTCCATAAAGTCGTCGCTCCATTCCTGGACTGCGGCTAGAAAAACGTTTTCTACAATGGGGATGATGATGTCGGATTTCATTAGGAGATAATAGATGATAGACTTAGAGATAATAGACTAGTAGATAGCATCTCTCATCTGCCCGTCTATTATCTATATTCTTTTATATACTTGATTTAAATTGCTCTAAGAAACGAACATCATTTTCGTAAAACATTCGGATATCGCCAATTTGGTATAATAACATGGCGATTCTTTCGATTCCCATTCCAAAGGCAAAACCCGTAAATTCTTCTGGATTGATGTTGCAGTTTTTCAAAACATTGGGGTCGACCATGCCGCAACCACCAATTTCCAGCCAACCTGTTCCTTTGGTAATTCTGTAATCGGTTTCGGTTTTTAGTCCCCAATAAATATCAATTTCGGCACTAGGTTCGGTAAAAGGAAAATAAGAAGGACGCAAACGTATTTTCGATTTTCCGAACATCTCTTTGGTGAAATACAACAGCGTTTGTTTCAAATCGGCAAAGGAAACATCCTTGTCAATATACAATCCTTCGACTTGGTGAAAAATACAATGTGAACGCGAGGAAACAGCTTCGTTCCGAAAAACTCTTCCTGGAGAAATCGTTCTGATGGGTGGTTTGTTATTTTCCATATACCGCACTTGTACCGATGAAGTATGGGTGCGCAACAAAATATCGGGATTGGTTTGGATGAAAAAAGTGTCTTGCATATCGCGTGCCGGATGGTATTCAGGCAAGTTTAATGCTGTAAAATTATGCCAATCGTCCTCAATTTCTGGTCCTTCGGAAACATTGAAACCCACGTTAGAAAAAATGTCAATTATTTGGTTTTTTACTAATGAAATGGGATGACGAGAACCAATAATTACGGGTTCGGCGGAGCGTGTTAAGTCGCCATAAAATCCTTTAATTTCGGCTTTGCTTTCTAAAGATTCTTGAATGGATTTTACTTTTTCTTCGGCAGTCGTTTTCAACAAATTAATAACTTGTCCAAATGCTGACTTTTGCTCATTAGGCACATTTTTGAACTCGGCGAAAAACTCTTTTAAAAGTCCTTTGCTCCCTAGAAACTTAATTCTAAAGGCTTCAAGTTCTGCAGTGTTTTGTGTTGAAAAAGCTTGTGCCTCGCCAATATATTCTTGTATCTTTTCTATCATTTTCGTCCAATAATTGAGAATGCGAATTTAGGAAAAAGTTGGAAGTTGGAAGTTAGAAGTTAGAAGTTTTTCTAAAATTAAATCCTAAAAATTGTGAGATTCCTTCTCCCGATAGCTATCGGGGCAGAAATTACAAATCAATCGATTAGTTCTTTTTCGATAAAATAATTAACAATCGCTTCTTTCATCAAAACCGATTGTTCACCAGCTTTTAGCGGTGGTAACTCTTCTTTTACCTGATAATGAGGCCAGCCGTCTTGATCAAAAAAATCAAATTCATAAAATCCATAAGGCTCCAATAATCGGCAAATGGCAATGTGCATCAGATTTAGTTTCTCGTCCTTGGCATAGGATCGATGTACTTTGCCCAATTCTTGAACCCCAATTAAATAAATTATGGCATCCAAATCTAAGTCTTCGCCTTGCGAAAATTGATCTGACAGTAGTGCAACAAGGTTTTCCCAGCGTTCTTTAAGTTGTATATCTCTTGACATTTGATTTTAGATTGCAGATTTTAGATTTTAGATTGCGGATTTTAGATTGTAGGCTGCAGTACTGAAGCTTAGGAAGCAGATTTTTTAATCTGAAATCTTAACTCTAAAATTCTTCGGGCAAAGATACCAACATAATTCTTTTATCTTTGTCCTTTATTCTATTCTCTTTATTCTTTTTTTTATGAGTTTTTTAGATATTATTTTGGGTAGTTTTCTAGCTTTTGGATTATACAAAGGCATACGAAACGGACTTTTTGTAGAGTTGGCTTCTTTGGTTTCTTTACTCTTAGGAATTTATTTTGCTGTGAAATTTTCTGCTTTTACAGCAAAAATGGTGTCTGGTTTTGTGCATTGGAATCCAAAAACCATTCAAGTTTTGGCTTTTCTATTGAGTTTTGTTTTAGTGATTATTGGCATTTCATTAGCTGCCAAAATTTTAACCAAAATAGCCAGTTTTGCTTATTTGGGTTGGGTTAACAAATTGGGTGGTGGTTTCTTTCGGGGTTTGAAAACAATACTAATTTTGAGTGTTATTTTGAATCTTTTCGAAAAAATCAACTTCAATCAAACTTTTGCCAAAAAGGAAACCTTGGATAAATCTATTTTTTATCATCCAATTCAAAAAACAGCTGGGTTTGTTTATCCCTCCATCCAAAAAGGCTATGAGGAATTCAAGAAGAAAAAGTAATTCGTTTTACTTCACTTCTTTAATCGCGTTTTTATCAATCCAACCCTCAGTGCCATCGGTTAATTGAATTTTTTTCCAATTACTCATCGATTCTAGCACAAAAACTTTGGTGCCTTCATGTAACATAAATGCTGTTGCACTTGCCTTTTGGGGTTCACTTTTAACTTCGACAATTTCCGCGAAAACGATGGCAGGTTTTTCAGAATCGTAGGCATTTTTAGCTGAAATTGCCGAGCTTATTGTAAGCAAAAGCAAGACAAAAATTAGAATCATTCCAATAAAAAAGACTCTTTTGTAGATTGTAAATTGCGAAAAATAATACCCAACAAAAAACAGCAGAAATAGCGTTGACAAACCAACCGAAATCCACGCCCAAATATCGTACTGAAACACCGACGTGAAATCAAGGAGTAGTTTAGAAAAACCGACTTTAGGAATTACTTTTATTTCGTCTATTTGTAGTTTTTGTGCAAAAGCTAAGTTATTTACAATCTCAAGATCTTCTGGATTAAGCGTTAATGCTTTTTCATAATTATAAATGGCTGGAGCCACCTCATTTAATTTATAGTAGCAATTTCCTAAATTAAAATACAAATCCGCCGAATGTTGATTTGTTGCCAAAACACTTTCGTAAGCCGTAATTGCTTGTTCGTATTTTCCTTTTTGATACAAGGTATTTCCTTTTTCAAAGCCCGATTGAGCAAAGAAAATTTGGGTAATTAATAAGATGAGATATACTATATTTTTCATTAAATTATTTTTTTGCCACAAAGACGCTAAGTCGCTAAGTCGCTAAGTTTTTGTTTTTCTAGTCCCTTTTGTGATTAACCTTTTTTAAACTCTTTTTGGTTAAGCGATTTGTTTTTCTAAATCCGAAATAATCGATACCGCTTTATCAAAATCTTGTTGTATTGTGGAACTCGAAACAAGTGCATAACGCGCCAATTCGCAGTTTTCGGTAAGATTGATAAACTCCGTTACGGTTTCTGAATTTGCATTTCTAGATACCAACAGTTCTTGAATATTACTTTTACTCATTTCTGATGTTTCTATATGCAATTTGGCTTTCAAGAAATTGTGCATCGCCTTTTCCAAAGCCACATAAAAAGGATCTTTGTTGTTGATTTGTTTCTTGGCTTCCGACAAATATTTCTTGGCCAATTTGTTGTTCATTTTTATTCTGTTTCCAATGACATCTCCATCTAATGCTTCTTTTTTCTTTTTGAAAAGAACGATTAAAGGCAATGCTAAAAAAGGAAAAAACAACAATCCATAAAAGCCATTCGAACCCAAGAAATCATCGTTTTTAATGGATAAAAGAGCAGTTTTTAACTTAATAAATTTAAATTGTTCGCTACTCGAAATTTTGTTTTTGGTAACACCTGTTACTTCTGCAACATTGACATCATTTGCCGATGGTCCTTCGAGAACGTTAATCATTATTTCGGGAGAACTGATAGTTTTATACCTTCCTGAATTCAAATCAAAATAAGAAAACTGCATTGGTTTTATAGGATAATTTCCTTTGAATTGAGGAATGATAGCATAATTATCATAGATTTTTCCTGTCATTCCAGACAAACTGGTATTTACTTTTTCGCCGTGTACGGGATCATACATTTCTAAAGCATTGGGCACTACTGGTTTTGGTAAAGTAAATAATTTCATATTGCCACTACCCGTTACACTAACTGACAAATCTAAACTTTCTCCATTTTTCAAATTGGTTTTAGAAGGGATTACCTTAAAATCAAATTTACCAACTGCCCCCGAAAAGTCTTCGGGTTTTCCAGCCTCTGGAAGTGCTTTTACGGTTATTGTTTTCGAACCAGCCGAAACTCTCTTATTGCCTTGTGTCAATAGCACTTGTCCAAAGATATTTCTGCGATTGGTTGGGAGTTGCAAATCGAGATCTAATGACAAAGGTTCTATTTCTAATTTCCCTGTTTTTTGTGGATATAAAATTATTTTCTTTAATACTACAACCGCACATTTTTGACCTTTAAACATCCCTTCTTCGGCAACCAATTGTTTGATTTCGATATTCTGACTCCAAAAATCATTATATTTAGGTTTGTTGAGTTCTCGCGTGTTTGCAATCACTGTGTTGTAACCGAAATACAATTTGTAAACCACCGTTATGGGTTCGTTTATGTATGGGTTTGACTTTGAAATATCGGCTACTAAATAAATATTCTCATCGGCAGAAACTTGGGTGTCGTTTGGATCTTTGGGTTGTTCAACAGCGTTAGTCACATTTACTTTTATAGGTATGGTTTTATAAATTTGACCATTATATTCTATTGAGGCCTGTTTTATAACTAAATTCCCTTTTTGAGTAGGCAATAGAAAATAAGAATAGGTTTTTTCGAAGGTGCTTTTTCCGTTTATCCACGACTGACTTACTTGTTGACTTGGACCCGCAATGATTTTGAACCCTTCAAAATTGGGTGGAATAAAGTTGTCGCCATCTATATTCATGGTAAAATCGATACGAAGTCTTTCGTTTAATCCAAGGATATTTTTACTCACTTTGGCCTCAAATTGAACTTGAGCCAAAAGTGTGTTAAAACCTATTAAAATTAAAGCAATTATAAATTTTTTCATTTTGTTCCTCACCCCAGCCCTCTCCAAAGGAGAGGAAGTCAAAATAGGGTTCTGTTTTTTTGTTGATATTTCAAATTTTTATTACCAGTCTTTTTCAGTTTGCATTGGTTTGCCTTTTACTTTTTTAGCGTTTACTTTTTCTTGTATTTTCTTTTCTTCGTTGTTGACTGCATCCAATAGATTTTCTAAACGTTGCTGAGAAATTCCTCCTGGCAAAGGTTTTGGTTTGCCATCCTCTTGAGACTTATCTCCCTCTTTTGGATTTTTACCCTCCTTGTTTTCGGGTTTGTCTTTTTCTTTGCCTTTGTCATCTTCCTTTTCCTTGCCCTTGTCGTCTTTTTTATCTTTGTCCCCGTCTTTTTTATCTTTATCCTTATCTTTCTTGTCATCGCCTTTTGGCGGATTTTCTTTTAACTTTTGCTTTGCTAAGGCATAGTTATATCGCGTTTCTTCATCCGAAGGGCTATTTCTAAGGGCATTTTTATAAGCTTCTACGGCATCCGTATAATTTTTTTCTTTCATCAACACATTTCCTAAATTATGAAATACTTTGTGTTTTTGGGTTTTCGATTTTGCTTTTTCCATTGCCTTAACATAAGCGAATTTTGCCTCTGCTATTTGGTTTTGTTTGTATATTGAATTGCCTAAATTATAGGGAGAAACCGTTCTTTTATCAAATTTTGAATGTGATATTCTATAATTGGCTTCAGCTTCAACAAATTTTTTATCCGTATATTCTTGGTTAGCTATATCCATAGCTTTGTCTTTTTCTTGCGCAAATAAGCCCCCTAGCCCAGCCAAGGCGGGGAATAAGAAAACCAATATGAAATGTCTTTTAATCATTTGTATTATTTATGCTTTTTAAACTCTGTTCTATCTGTCCCTTCTGCTATATCGGTTCGCTGTCCCTCCCCTTCGGGGAGGCTAGGAGGGGCTTATTCCTTTTCGTTAAATAAATTCAACTTTTTTACCCAATTTGTTTTTCTATCTAACAAGAAAATATCGACAAACAACAGAAAAAAAGCAATTCCTAAAAACCATTGAAACTGGGATTGAAAATTAGCCATTTGTGTCGATTCAAATTCTGTTTTTTGAATGTTATCCAAAGATTTTTTTACATATTCTAATACTTCTTTGGTATTGTTACCGTCAACATATCCTCCCTTAGTAGCTTTTGCAATAGTAGCCAAACTTTCTTGATTTAACTTCGTGATTACCACTTCATTGTTATTGTCTCGTTTAAAACCATCTACAACACCATTTACTCTCAGCGGAATTGGACCTCCTTTTTCGGTTCCTATCCCAATAGTAATAATTTTCATGCCTAATTTATTGGCCTCTTCCGCAGCCTCTTCCGCTCCTTCGGAGTGATCTTCGCCATCTGAAATTAAAATCAATAATTTACTGGTTTTGCTTTTTTCATCAAAATAAGTTGCCGATAATTTTATAGCTTCATCAAGCGACGTTCCTAGTGAGGAAACAATATCCGTATTCATGCTTTGCAAAAACATTTTTGCCGAACTATAGTCAGTAGTGATAGGCAAAACAGGAAAGGCACTTCCTGCATACGCTACAATCCCTATTCTGTCGCTTCCCAATTGATTGATAATTTGTGAAACAATTTGTTTGCTTTTTTCCAATCGGTTTGGAGCAATATCTTCGGCAAGCATACTTTTGGAAACATCCATGGCAAAAACAATGTCTATTCCTTCTCGTTTAACCGTTTCCATTTTGGTTCCCATTTTTGGATTAACCAAGCCAAAAATCAATCCGATTAATGCCAAAAGTAGTACTACCAATTTCAAAACAGGTTTGAAAACTGATTTTTCTGGGCTTAGTTTTTTAACGAGTTCTAAGTCCCCGAATTCCCGTTGTTTTTTTCTTTTCCAATATTGATTGTATAGAAAAAGCAGCACCAAAACAGGCACTAAAAACAATAAGTATAAATATTTTGATTCGTCTAATTCCATTTTATTTAACCGCAAAGGGTGCAAAGTTCTTTCGCTATGTTCACAAAGTTAATTGCAAACTTTTTAGATACTATTTTGTTTATTATTCTTTTAACAGTTATAAATCTATAATGTCTGTGTATACTACTCTGTAATATTTGTTTTTAAGGCTTCGTTAATTCTTCCTTTTTTTCTTCTTCTTTCAAATTCAGGTTGTACCAATCAATTTTACGAGAAAAATACATGACAAGTCCTAAAATTATAAATATTCCTATGCTGCCAATTAACAAAGCATAATCTTGCAATTGAATGATAATAAAAATAAATCCGTATAAAATGATTAGAATTCCTGAAATTAAAAATGTTAGGTTTTTAGATTTTAAGATAGCCTGAACATAACCTGTTATGAGCAACAATGTGGCTAATGCCGACACTATAAATGCAAGATTAAATACTAAATGTTCAGATATAGAAAGTAAAAGCGAGTAAAAAATAATTAGAGAAATACCTACTAATAGATATTGTATTGGGTGAATAAAACGTTTGTATAAAACTTCTATAAAGAAAAATACAAGAAATGTAAATCCGATGAATAAAATGGCATATTCAATCGATCGATATGATTTTTGATAATTATCTACTGGTAACAAAAGGTCGATTCCAAAACTAGAACTTTCAATTTTGTGTAAATTTCCAGTCCAAATTTGTGGATAATTTCTATTCAAATGTAAAACATTCCAATTTGCATTAAATCCTTCTTCGGAAATAGTTCTATTGTCAGGCAAAAAAGCACCATTGAAACTAGGATTTTTCCATGAAGAAGCAATTATAATATCTGTAACCTTTCCGACTGGTGTAAAATATAAAAATTGGCTCCCTTTTAAATCTACATTTAAATTAAATTTATAAACTGTTTTATCGCTTGGGTCTATGCGAACTATTGCATTTATTCCACTTGCCACCACATCGTTTGAAGATACACCAGAATTAAAAAAACAATTAGTCCCATTCCAATTTAAACCGACTTGCTTTTCAATTCCTCTTAAATCGTCTATTCCGACTATAAATTCAGCTTTGTCAAAAAGTATATTTTTTGGGTCAATATCTAACGTTTTTAAATCTAACGTATTGAAAATACCAGAAATATTTAGTTTAGAATTATAAACTACAATTTCATAAATGCCTCTATTTCTTTTTTCAGGATTTATATTTCCAGAGATTTTAAGTTGAGTTGGAAGAATATGAATATAATCTTTGATTTGAATTATTCGTTCTGGAACATCTTTTTTGGCGGGTTCTTTAACAAATTTATAATAAGGAATAGATATAAATGGTCCTGATACCGTTTGTGATTCTGCCCATTTTGAACTTACTTCTCGAATAGCTTCATTTTGAGTATTCTCTCGGTCGCCTATCAATCCTTTAATCAAAGAAGTTGGAATCAATAAAAGTAACATCATTATAAAAATTGTAAACAATTTGAATAAAATACTGTTTTTAAGATTTTTCATAATTTTTTAATTTGATTCGTCTAATTCCATTTTGTTTAACCACAAAGGGCACTAAGTTTTTCCACTAAGTTCACAAAGTGAATTGCAAACTGTATTTATAATTTTTCGTTTATTACTATTTTAATTTCTCCTCCCTTCCCTTTGGGGAGGGTTGGGGTGGGGCTTATATAAAACTCCTATAAACCGTATTCCTTAATCCTATTTCCAACAACACAAGACCAAGTGCTAACCAAACAAAAGGTCTAAATTTTTCGTCATAATCATAAAATTTCAGCTCTTCGATTTCGGTGGTTTCTAGCTTATTGATAGATTCATAAATTTCGGCCAATTTGCTATTGCTTGTGGCTCTAAAATATTTTCCATCGGTTTTTCTTGCAATGTTTCGTAGTAATTGCTCATCTATTTCTACTTGCATCATTTGGAACAAAAACTGTCCGTTTGGAGCAATTGCATACGGAAATTCTGCCATTCCGTTAGTTCCAATTGCAATAGTATACACTTTAATACCATATTGTTTGGCTATATCCGAAGCGGTTTCAGGCTCAATAAATCCCGCATTATTTACGCCGTCTGTCAAAAGAATTATGACTTTACTTTTAGCTTTACTGTCTTTTAATCGGTTTACCGCAGTGGCCAATCCCATTCCTATTGCTGTTCCGTCTTTTAGAACATTATCGTATTTGATACTGTTTATAGCGTCTTCAACCACCGCTTTATCGCTAGTAACAGGCGTTTTTGTATAGGCTTCCGAAGCATAAACCACAAGTCCGATTCTATCATTTGGTCTTTGTTCCACAAAATCGGCGGCTACTCTTTTCAGCGCTTCCATTCGGTTGGGTTTCAAATCCTTGGCAAGCATACTTCCAGAAACATCGACTGCCATTACGATATCAATCCCTTTGGTGGTCTTGGTTTGATTACTCACATCGACCGTTCTAGGTCTAGCCATTGCAATTATTAAAGAGCTTAAAGCCACTAATCGAAGTACATCCAAAAAAGGTTTTAGCTTTGCCAATACTGAATTTGAGCTTTTAAATCCATTGAGCGAACTTATTTTTAATGTCGATGTGGTTTGATTTCTTTTCCAAAATAACCAAGCAACCGCAATTGGAATCAATAGGAACAACCAAAAAAATTCAGGGTTCAAAAAAGTTACTTTTTCCATTATTGTTTCGTGTTTTGAAGTTCGACAGAGCTCAAGATTTTGTCCGAAATAGTATTGGCATAGGTATCTCCTTCTTCATGAACAATGATAATTTGTTGCAAGCCTCCTTCTTGGCTAAAAAGAAGTGCTTCATAATAATATTTAGTACTACTTTTGTTTTCTTCATCGATTTTTGAAAAAGTACCATAACCCTTGATTCCTTTAATTCCCTCGGCAGTTTCAAACTCTTCTTGTTTTACAATCATGTTTCCTGCGCCTTGAGATTCTAGCGTTTGTAGAGCAGCTTCTAATGATTTTGATAAATCAATTGATGTGTCTTTTTTGTACGTTAAAGTAGAAACCAAAATATAAAAATCATCACTAAAATCGCCGTAAGTAAACGATTGCATGTCCTTGATTAATGCCAAACCGTTTTGTGGAAGTATCTTTTTCAAATCGGTTCTAATTAAAACTTTGGGCGTATTGATTCGTATCAAAGGACTTCCATATTCACTTCGCACCCACTCGCCTTCGAGTAGCTCTTTGGACGAATTTCCGAATACATTATCTACAACATAATCAAATCCTTTTGTAACAATAAAAAAAGTGGTTACGGCAAAAAGGACTCCAAACACAATTCCAGCTGCGACAGTTATTTTTTTCTTTCTTTGTTTTTCTTGTTCCTTTTTAAGTTGCTGCTGACGTTGCATTTCGTTGAGTAGTGATACATCTTCCTTTTCAACGACAGCAGGAATAGATTTGTCTAGGATAACAATAGCGCGTTCTATTTTTTTTCGATCTTCGGTAATTTCGAAATCTAAGGGTTTTGATTTGGCAAATTTTACTAAATCAGCTTGTTTTAAAACCACAAATAAGTTTTCGATGGTTTCCTTTGAAAGATTCATTTTCTTTTTGCGAGAAGCTATTGTAAGCCCTTCAATCAATTCGGATGTGGTGCTTTCCATGGCTGGAATTTCTATAGCTTCTTCGATATAATTCCTTACAATATCAGTCAATTCGCTGTAATAGGCTTTGATTTCACCGTGTTGCCAAAGTTCTTTTTTCTCTAAATTGTTGAGTAAACTGGTGGCTTTTTCTATGGGAGTTTTATAAACCTCTTCATGGGTTTTCTTCTTTTTATACTTTGTTACAAACCAATAAATACCTGATGCAATTCCTGCAATCAATAGTAAACCTAAAAT
>JAYVIN010000031.1:0-5152 GCA_043770135.1 Flavobacterium sp.
AATATACACTTTTTGGCGATTTAACAGTGCCTTTTTAGGTAGTAATTAATCACAAGTTATTAACAATCAATATGTTGATGTGTTTTTAAGGGTTGGCTATCTAAAAGGTTTTTGATACCTAAAGGATCGTATGAGTATTAAAAAAAACTTATATATACCTTGTGATTTTTCGTGAATTTATTTTTTTACACTAATCTTCGAAGTATATTCTCCTTCGGATGTAAGAACTTTAAGGATATATATACCACCCGCCACGTTAGACAGATTGATAGTTAGGTTAGCAGTAGAATTATTGTTTGAGTAAACTTCCTTTCCCACCAAATCGAACATCTGAACTTTACTTATATCCGTACCATTTGCCTTTAAATACAATACATCGTTCGCTGGATTTGGATATATACTTAATTTATTCCCAATTAATTCACTCGTATTCGTTTTCAAATCATTTATTAAGGAGAAATGCGCAACTAAATTACGAGCTTTCATCACGTCAAAGGTGTAAATTGCGTCTAATGAAACAATATCTCTACCATCTTTCCAATAGTCAAACTTATAATTAGGAGCCACAGTGGCTGTAACAGTTAATGGCTTGTTATTATTAACCGATGCAGCACCAGAAACATCGCCGCCAACTCCGCCATTAACAGCAACAGTTATAGGGTGTGAAGCATTTTTAAATATCATATCTTTTACATACTCATTTGTAGTAAAAATAGTAGAAAAATTAGCTTGGGTCACTAATTCCCCCTTAACGGTTATATTGTCAAAAGTGATTCCACCATAATAAGGTGTCACAGCATCACCCAATAACTTTTGCTTAATTGTATTTGAAGCTACGGAAATATTCTGAAAGGTGATTCCTTTAAAACTGGTACCTCCTGCGGCCATGCCGAAAAAAGGAGCATTGCCGAGTTTATCGCTGCTACGAAAATTACGTACCGTAAGATTTAGATTCAATATCTGCCCAGATCCAGACCCACGCGAATGAAACACGGCACCTTTTGTACCATCGCGATCGCGAAGATAAATTACATCACAATCGTCGATCAAAGAAGGCTGAGTAAAGGCTCCTGCCATGTGAAAACAAGCAGCATGTGTATCTCTCCAAAAAACAACTCTTATTCGGTCTCCCTTAAGATACGAAGCATCGTCTTGTGTGCGTAAAAAAGTGTCTTCAACTAGTTCAATACGTCCAAGACCATCTCCATTAGAACGCCACCCTATAATTTTTACCCATCTGCATGTTGATGGTATTTTAGTAGTAGTTCCAGCAAACAGCTTTGCAGTATGAAAACATGGATCGGAAAAAGTGATACCATTAATTTCGGCATTTACACTATTAAACAAACAAATGGGTGAATGTTCATCTTTATCTACTACTGTATCAGGCAGATACCCACCTTTACCATCGGGAACATAATCTGGATGGGGTATTTTAGCTGTACTTAATGTTCCATAGCCATACACTTTGATATTCTCACCACTTTGCAAACCCGTCGTTGCTGCATTACCTATATTATTTAATGTAGCAGAGACTACTGCATCTCCAGGTATGTAATATTTTTTACCCGCAAATATTTTAAAATTTATACCCAAATCATGAAATCCTGGTTTGAAGTACATCGTGGTCTTGGAGCCTAAATTTGATGACGGTTTTACACCTGGCTCAACAACCAAGACATTAGGATCGGTTAATGACGGTTTTTCGATTACGGGATTAGCAAAAAAAGTGATGGCATGTACAGGTCCTCCAAGTGGCTTACTAACCAAATGATAATCATCCATCTGACCATTAATATCGATGGTTATTTGTCCAGGATTGTAGATTGTAAAATAAATTTTACCATTTACGATAGTTGGTTGTTTCATAACCCTGTGTGCAGGATAGGCAGCGGCTTTTACAATAGCAGTTTTATTAATAAGAACGCCTGGTTTTAAAGATATCTCTACCTCTACTGCTGTATTTCTGCTCATTTCTATATTACCATAGGTATGACTCCAACCGTCCGTATCTTTAACATAGTGATAATTTAATCGAGTATTTGTATCACCATCGTTTCCCAATATACTAAATAAATTTTTTGTAGAATGGGCAAAAACATTTACCCACTCTCCATTGGTTAAAGCCGATCTTACCTGAATAATGTACTTGTCAGAAGCCTGTACATTAGGAACGTCTTTATACACCGTTAGGGTATCGGTAGCATTTGAAAGTGATAACGTTGATTCCTGTGCATTTAATAAAATTGTTCCAAAAAGCAAAACAAGGATTGCAAACGAATTTCTTAAATTTGTTTTAATAAATTCATTTTTTTTAGAAAAAATAATTTTGATTCTCATCTGTATTAAGTTGGTTAGTTAAAAAATTTTAATTAATTACGAAAAAGATTATTTATTATACTCTAAAACAAACTTAACAGTCTTTTTTAGAGTATTACATATATATACAAATTATGCTTTGTTACTTCCTCTCGAAGTATAATATGCTTAGGATGTGAGTAAAAAGGGGCGGATATACCTGCCTTGCCCCCCAAATCGAATATCTGAACTTTATTTATTCTTGTGTCATTTGCATTCAAATAAAATTCTTCGATTGCAGATGTATGCCTTCAAGACTTTGAGGAGTAGTAAAAAAGACGGCTCTCCTTGTGTATGTTTTGAAAAAATATTTTTCCACGCTTCTTATTAATGATATTTGAACTATTATTTCTTCTTTTTGACATTTCCTTTTGATTCCCCTTTAATCCAAGAATCAACAATAACGGATTCGCAGTTTCCTATTGAGATACTTTTCCAACGAGCCCGTGCCCATCCAAAATCACCTTTTTCAGGAACCAAACCATTGCTATTCGATTTAAAATCGACTTGAATTGTATCTCCTTTTTCGAGTTTGATATTTTTTACACCCACTACGTACGGCGTATACTCTTTGTTTTCTGTTCCATGAATCCTAGGATTCTGATATTCCAATACTGTTTTTCCGTTTATAAGCACTTTATAATAACATTCGCCATCCGTTTCCAGAAGTGAGGTAAAGATCAAATTAAACACCCCAGAAACACCATCATAAATAGTTTTTGCAGTTGCCCATTCGTTGTGCGGTTGTTTGACCGTATTAATCTGGAATCCTTTTTTAGGCACTTCTATTGCTCCAATGGCTTTATAGTCTTCTGGTTTAGACAAATCCCAAGTATCACTGAATCCTTTGGTCCAACAATTAGGATCACTAACTACTGGTATTGCAGGCACTACTGCTACTTTTTCTGTTGGAACTTTTTCCTTCTTTGGCAATAAAGCAATCTTACCCGTAGGTGAAATTTGTTGAGCATCATCTGTGGTTAACATACTTTCGTTGTACAAAATGAAGAAATCAGGATTCCAACGCTGTGCTCTGCCCGAAAAAATGATTTTATACGTTTGTCCAGCCTTAAAAACATAACGCGGTTTTTTCTTAATGTGACCCAAATAATCTAAAGTTGTAGCCCAACCCATTGCTGGATGAGCAAGTCCTCCAAAGATTTTTTGATTGGTGCTTAATCCTTTGTAATCTGGTAATTCTTTAGGATCTCCTATATAGGGCGAGGTATAATCTCCCTCTATTCTCACAAAACTGTCATTGCATTTATCTCCTTCGGCACCATCCAATCGTTTGCTTCCTCGAATCATTAAATGGTAAATTCCTGGATTATTGATTTTGAAGGTATATTCAAGTGGAGAATTAGCGGGACCACTTGACGGATTATTTCCTGTAAATTCCAAATGAACTCCACCAGAAGCTTCGGGAATAAAAGTTGCATCTCCTTTTTGAATCTTTTTCCATTCTCCCAAAGGGGACTTGGTGCTTTCCATTTCGATAACGACATAACCATTTTTTTCAATTACTTGTGATTGGACTTCGGAATGTAACAATAGTAATAAAAAAGAGAGCAATATTAATTTTTTCATAATTTATTGATTTTCAATAATATTACGTTTTGGTTTTATTTTATTTCAAGCCTCCAGTTATTTCTTCTAATTTATCGAAAAATCCCTTTTTACGTGCTGAACTAATCTTCCAGTTTACTGGTATGGATTGAAATCCTTCGTCGAAAGCTTCGTCAATTGCTGATCCTCGTATTCCTTTCGAAGCTCTAAAATCGAAAAATCCCCATGATGCATTTGCCTTTACTGACTCAACAAAATTATTGGACGGTTTATCGAAATCAAAATGATCGTCTTCATTAAAAATAATAGGCATTGATCTATAGCCATTGACTGCCTTAGTTTTCTTGACCATTTCACTGATGTAAGCAGGATCGTGAACATCGTTCCCGTGAAGAAGGAGGAAATCCGAAGACTTTACCACAGCTTCACCAGGAATCACTTTACCTCGGTAACTGGTTGAAACCAAAAAGCGATAGCCATTTCTCTTTTTTGCTTTGATGTAATCCATCATTTCGTGTATGCGATTGGATCGTAAAATTTCGTACTTGTACCCTTTTGGACTAGTTTCATTTACGACTTCAATTAATACGTTTCTATAATTATTTTCGAAAAGCCAATCGATAGTATTGTCGACACCTTTATATACCGAAGTTTCGTCTTTCATATACTTTTCTTGTCCAAAATAATAAATCCCAAGTATCACTACCATTCCTTTTTCATTGGCTCTATCGAGGATTTTCTTCAAACGAAACATATAATCGGAACGTAATGCTCCATTGGTGTCAATTGCTGAATTAATCCAACCTTTGTTTCCATATCCACTGGGACTGCCACCTTGTAAGTTAAGTGTAAAGGCAAGTAATCCCTTGGCATACCAATCGTCCATTGCTGCAACAAATTCGTTTGTATTTCGATCAGCATCCCATTTTTGGGTGTCAGGATATTTCCACAAATCGAGTGTTCCGGGATTTAAATCGTCGAAAATTCCGTTGACCATTCGGGAATTCATAAGCAGTCCTTCTATAGAATCACCTTGCCATTTCCGGCCTTTATAAGTCAGTTTTCCGTTGATATAAAATTTTTCGCCTTTGATGCTAACTACGGTTTGCTTGCTTTTCTTTGTTTGAGCGGTCAAATAACACGGTAATGACAAGACGCAGAATGCTATTAGAAAAGCATTAAAAAAAGTTTTGTTCATCTAAAATAATTATTTAATAAAACACTAATT
>JAYVIN010000032.1:0-42900 GCA_043770135.1 Flavobacterium sp.
GGTATTGCTCGCAACATTTCTTAATTCGTGTGGCATCGGTCACGCCTATGTTACCAACCACAATCAAAACGCCACTGAAGTACACTTAAGTGGAAACAACTTCAAAGTAATTGATCAGGTAAGCGGTAGTTCGGAGACATCTTATGTAATGGCAATTGGAGGTATGAATAAAAGGCAATTATACGAAAATGCGTATTCAACGATGATGAAGAAAGCCAACTTGCTAAATGGTTCCAAAGCCATAATCAACGTGATGATAGAGGAGCACTTTAGTGGTTTTGCCCCTTTCTTTGTCAGAAGAACTATAACTGTGTGTGCCCAAGTAGTTGAATTTACGAGGTAAGTTAAAAGGAATGTGCTAGGTATTACTGCAGGATTGACAATGGAATCTTAATAGGTACCACTTGACTTGGATAGGTTAAAATGCAAAAGATGAACAGATTAGTTTATACAGGATACGGTAGACCGAATATCCTTCAAAACTATACATCAACATCAGCTTAACCTATTAAAAAAGCGACTTGAAAAAGGAGGGTTTAAGGTAGTGATAGACAAGACTTTTCTTATGGGGAAGATAATAGAAGTACATATATATGTAGAAATAGGAAGAAAAAAGGTAATGTATTGCTAAGAATGTGCGAATGACAAGAGTACCAGCCACTCTGTTGTAATCACCCCTATACGACCAGACCTAATTCAGCGTTCAGCACAGTATCAATTATTAAGTCGTGGGTAATAGTGAGACAATGCTATTATTACCAATAATTATTGAAAGAAAAAAATACAGAATATAAAGAAAATAGATTTTATGATTGACAAAGACCAAATACTAAAACTAGAAGATGAACTTGTAAAAGCAATTCAATCAAGTGACATTGCCACCCTTGACAAATTACTTCACCCGGACCTGCTTTTCATTTTACCTAACGGACAGACGATAACTAAAGAAATGGATTTGGCTTCTCATCGTTCCGGGACAATGGTAGTTGAAGAGTTGAACCCGACAATAGAACAAATTAATCTGATTGAAAGCACAGCAGTAGTTATTGTTGTTTACGACTCAAAAGGAAAAATGCTGGGGAAAGCCATTCAGGGAAGGTTCAGATATATAAGAATTTGGAGCTCGTTCGACGGAAATTTGAAAGTAATTGGAGGAAGCTGCATTCAACTATAGAAATTGGAAAACCAGATTGAGTGATTTGCCACAGCCCACAACAAGATAATTTAAGTAATGGTGATATGTAGTTCTTTTTTTCATGCTTTACACATGGTGTCGTGGCAGTGACGCACTTCGAAATTGTATTACCTCGGAAACAATAACGTTTTTTTAGGTACAAAACCACAGCTATAGAGTTAGATTAAGAGCAAGTATTTTGGGGAAAAGCAAAAAGTAACTTCATTTCTTAACTTAAGTGAACGATTTGAAGTCTATTGTAAATCTACTTTTGCAGTATCAATTAACAATAAAAAAAAGATATGCAAAAGAAAATTTTATTCATTGGTTTAGTATTAATTATGACAAGTACACTCCAACTCAAAGCCCAATATACCAAACAAGACAGTATTTATAAAAAGTGTTTTGTAGGCAGTACATTATTTATGCTAGGTAATTTATCACCCGTAAACCCACCCGGCTTCGCTCAACTCAATTTAGGCTATCGGATTACTGGAAAAGATGTAATTTCACTTGAACTAATAACTTGGAAACATGCTTGGCCTCTTGGTATTAATCCATTTTATAATAAGGCATACGGAAAACCTGAAGAGAAATTTCCTGGTTATATAAGAGAATATGGAATTGGTCTAGCTTATCAAAGGTATATCTGGAAAGGTCTATACTTAGCAGTACATGCAACGCCTATGTTGCAAACATTTAACAATGAAAACGGTAATAAGGTGGGTAATGGTTTCATTATATTCAACACTAATCGAGTAGGCTATCATATTAAACTTTTTAAGGATAGGTTTTTTATAGAACCATCACTTGGTATTGCTGGCCGTGCTTATCATACTGAAATGCCTGATGGATTTAAACAAAAAGATGAAAAGTGGCCAAAATATACGCCTGAACCAGGGCTCCATTTTGGGTATAATTTTTAGTTGGTAATTTATGAATACAAAAAAAATACCTCAAAACGCATTAGAAGATATCAAAGTTAGTGTGAAACTGAAACTTGCTTCGCTGTGGGCGAGTTTGATGTTTCTCTATATCTATATTGATTATTTCGCCTTATATATGCCAAGTAAGATAGAAGATATTCAGACAGGGAGAGTGTTTGTATTTGATATTACAAAAGGATTTCTTTTGGGAGCACTTTCCTCAGTAACAATTCCTTCACTGATGATTTTCCTTTCTGTTGCCCTTCCAGCTAAAGTAAATCGCTGGGCAAATATCTTTATTACCGCGGTGTATATTCCTTTTACATTGTTTAATTTGGCAGGAGAGGTATGGATGCATATGGTGTTTGGTGCTGTTGTAGAAGTCGTTATTCTTTTTCTAATTATCCGTTACGCATGGAAATGGCCTCGTATTGAAACATGAAAATCATATGAACGAAAAATTTTATGAAAAGGCAACAAGGTTTACATTTTGGGTTTAATTTTTAAAACTACAATTATTAGATGAAAGCAGTTATTTGCACCGAATACGGATCCCCTGAAGTTTTGCAAATTCAGGAAGTTTCAAAGCCTATACCCAACAACAATCAAATTCTTGTCAAAATAGTTGCTACTGCGGTTAACTCCGCAGATGTAAGGGTAAGAAGCCTTGATGTTAAGGGATTTCTTAAGGTGGTAATGCGATTGGTTTTAGGTATTTCAAAACCAAGAAAATCCATTTTAGGAACAGTATTTTCAGGTGTTGTTGAAACTATTGGAGACCAAGTTTATCAGTTCAAAGAAGGTGATAAAGTATTCGGCATGACAGGTTTTAAATTCGGGACTTATGCAGAGTATATCACAGTTAATCAAAATAGCAACGTAATTGAAATGCCCAATAATGCTACATTCGAAGAAGCTGTCGCTGTAATTTTTGGTGGACAGACAGCAATTTACTTCTTGAATAAAGCAAAAATAGCCGAAAAGTCAAACCCTAAAATCTTGATTATTGGTACAACAGGTTCGGTAGGTACGGCAGCAATCCAAATTGCAAAATATCACAAAGCTGATATAACCGCAGTTTGCAGTTTCGAAGGACAAAAACTTGTTGTTGAATTAGGAGTTACAAAAATTATTCTGTACGATAAAGAAGGCTTTACTAAACAAACAGAAAAGTTTGATATAATTTTTGATGCAATTGGTAAATCTAACAGAAAACAATGTAAAAAACTCTTGAACGGAAACGGAATTTATAAGAATGTAAGCTCTGTAAATGCTTCGGAAACAATACAACAATTACAGCTATTAAAAGAGCTATTTGAAAAAGGAGCATTTAAGGCGGTAATTGACAAGACTTTTCAAATGGACGAAATAACAGAAGCACATAGGTATGTTGACACGGGGAGAAAAAAGGGTAATGTGGTCCTAAAAATTAGCGAATGACAATTACACCAACCACCAACATGGGTAGCCGATGGATCCGTTTTGAAAAATAGGTTATTGTTATTTTTAACCAAACGTTAACAGTCGTTATGTAACAATTCCATCAGAATTTCGTCTACTTTGCAAAATTAAAATATTTTTATGAAATCAAAATCAATACTTTTTTATACTTCATTTTTATTACTAGCTTTTAATGTGATTATCGCTCAAAAAACGGTCTCTAATGAGCAATTAAAACAAAAATTTACCTTGAGTGGCACTATTTCTGACTCAAAAACAAATGAAAGCTTAATAGGAGTTAATATTTTTATTCCAGAATTAAAAGCAGGAATAACAACAAACGAATATGGTTTTTATTCGATTACAATTCCTAAAGGAAATTATACAATACAAATTAGTTATGTAGGTTATCAAAACATTACCGAAAAGCTACTATTAGACAAGTCCAAAAAAATTGACTTTTCACTAACTCAAGATGGGCAACAATTAGAAGAAGTTATTGTTACCAGCGATAAAAAGGCTACTAATATTAGAAAGCCAGAAATGAGTGTAAATAGACTTTCAGGGTCTGCTATCAAAAAGATTCCTGTTGTTCTGGGAGAAGTAGATGTGCTGAAAGCACTACTTACTTTACCCGGAGTTACCAATGCAGGCGAAGGTCAATCGGGTTTTAATGTTCGTGGCGGTGGTGCCGATCAAAATTTAATTCTTCTTGACGAGGCTACCATTTTTAACTCTTCGCATGTTTTTGGTTTTTTCTCTGTTTTCAATCCTGATGTAGTCAAAGATTTAAAATTGTATAAAGGAGGTATTCCAGCTCGTTTTGGAGGGAGGGCTTCTTCGGTTTTAGATATTTATCAAAAAGATGGAAACAAAAATGCTTTTGGCGTTAGTGGCGGAATAGGATTAATTTCGAGTAGATTATTGTTAGAAGGGCCAATTGTGAAAGACAAAAGTTCCTTTCTTTTTGCGGGTCGTAGCTCGTATGCTCATTTGTTTTTGAAATTGGCAGACAATCCTAATTCGGCCTATTTTTATGATCTGAACACCAAAATAAATTACAAACTCAATCCAAACAACAATTTATTTCTTTCGGGTTATTTTGGTCGTGACGTTTTTAGTCTCAACGATAGTTTTGTTAACACCTACGGAAATACCACACTAAACTTGCGTTGGAATCATTTATATTCAGACAAGTTGTTTTCTAATTTATCCTTAATTTATAGTGATTATTATTACGGATTGGATTTAGATTTAATTGGGTTTCTATGGAATTCAGGAATCAAAAATTATAATTTAAAATATGATTTCAAAAACTACATCAGTGATAAAATGAAATTAAATTATGGCGTTAGCGGTATTTATTATGATTTTAATCCAGGTATAATTGAACCTTCTAATGCTATTTCAGGAATAACATATAGAGAATTAGACAAAAAATTTGCTTTCGAACCTTCGATTTATATTGATGCTGAACAAAAAGTGTCTAAAAATTTATCGCTTTCGTATGGTTTGCGATACAGCATGTTTTATCGTTTAGGAAACTCCACCGTAAATATTTATGACAACAATCAAGCTGTGGTATTTGATGCCGATACTCAGGTGTATGAAAAAGGCACGCCTATAGACACTAAATATTATGGTAGTAATAAAGTGATTGAAAGTTATAATAATTTAGAACCAAGATTTGCTGCAGCCTATCAGTTAAACGAAAATCAATCCATCAAGGCAAGTTACAATCGCATGACACAGTATCTTCAATTAATTACCAATACTGCTTCGCCAACCCCTTTGGATGTTTGGACGCCCAGTGATCAGTTTATTAAGCCCCAAATTTTAGATCAAGTAGCTATAGGGTATTTCAAAAATTTCAATGAGGATAAGTATTCGTTAGAGATTGAATCTTATTACAAAAAAACAAAAAACCGTATCGATTATATAGATGGAGCCGATTTAATTGCCAATGAAGCAATAGAACAAGTTGTTTTAAATGGTCGAATGAGAGCTTATGGATTAGAAGTTTTACTACGCAAAAATACTGGGAAACTAAGTGGTTGGATTGCCTATACATTATCAAGATCTGAACAGCAAACACCGGGTAGAAATGCCACAGAAACCGGAATTAATGACGGAAATTGGTATCGTTCAGGTTATGACAAACTACATAATTTATCTATTACCAGCACTTATGAATACAGCAAAAAATGGAATTTTGGAGCTAATTTTGTATTGCAAACTGGGCAGCCTGTTACCTTTCCAAATTCCCAATATGAATACGGTTCTAAAGAACCAAATGAACAACCTATTACAATACCCAATTTTGGACTTCGCAACGGAAATTCACTTCCTGCTTATCATCATTTGGATGTTTCAGCTACTTATGTTCCAAAACCAAATAAAAAGAAAAACTGGCAAGGAGAATGGGTTTTTAGTATTTATAATCTTTATGGTCGAAAAAATGCGGCTTCGATTTCGTTTAGACAAAATGAAACTTCGGGTTCAAACGAAGCGATTCGATTATCTATATTTGGCATAGTACCAGGAATTAGTTATAACTTTAAATTTTAATCCAAATGAAGATATTTAAAATAGCATTGATTCTATTGATTACAGTATTTGCCTCAAGTTGCGAAGACGTAATTGATGTAAACTTAGATACAGCACCGCCAAAATTAGTTGTATTTGCTTCAATACAATGGAAAAAAGGAACTTTAGGAAATGAACAAAAAATAAGATTGTCTACTACAACAGGTTATTTTGATTCTGTAATTCCATCGGTTTCTGGAGCTGATGTTCGAATAACAAATTCTGATGATACCGTTTTTATTTTCACAGAAACCCCAAACACAGGCGAGTATAAATGTGCTAATTTTGTTCCCGTTATTGATCAGGAATATGTATTAACAATCATCTTAAACGGACAAACTTATACTGCAACCGAAACCTTAAAAGGCGTTTCCTCTATTACCAACATTTCGCAAAAAAATGATGGCGGCTTTAGTGGTGAAGAAATTGAAATAAAATCATTTTTTAATGATCCTGCCAATGCAACTAATTATTATATGTTTAAATTTAAATCCAATGTAACTGCAATTCCTTCGTATGATATTTTTGACGATAGTTTCACTCAAGGCAATGAAAGTTTCGGTCTTTACATCAACGAAGATTTGAAATCTGGGGATATTTTAGATATTACATTATTCGGAATTTCAAAACGCTATTTCGAATACATGCGGAAACTAACTGCAGTTGCAGGAAGTGCTAGTGGCGGACCATTTGCCACAGCCCCAGCATCTGTTCGGGGAAATATCATTAATACTACCGATGCTAAAAACTTTGCATTTGGTTATTTTAATGTCTCCGAAACAGATTATGAAAATTATGTAGTAAAATAAGGAGCTAACCAGCCATTCATTACAAAAAAACAGCCTTAAAAACAGTTTTAAACCTGTTTTGCTTTTCATTGCTGTCTGTGCTATAATTTTAGATTTCAGAGCTTAGATTTTAGATTTATACATACATTTGCAAAAATTTAAACAATGTACTAATAACAAGTGTAAACTTTTAAGTTTTAACTTCCAACTTCTAACCTCTAACCTCAAATGTCTTCACACCACATTGTTCGCGATGACCAAGAACCCGCATTAATTATAGCTAATGGAGCCTCTTGTAGCCAAGAATTATTAGGGCAATTATTAGAATGGTCACCGCTCGTAATCGTTCTAGACTCAGCGATAGAGCGAGTAATGGAATTAGAAATTAAAGTAGATGTATTGTTGGGGGATTTTGACCGAGGATTTGATCCTAATTATTATAAAGAAAAACAATTTCCATTAGAAATTGTTCATACGCCTGACCAAAACAAAACCGACTTAGAAAAAGCATTTGAGTATTTGATAGAGCGAAATATTCCGATGGTAAATGTCGTTTGGGCTACCGGAAAAAGAGCTGACCATACAATCACCAATTTAACTTCGGTAACAAAATATCGAAATCTATTAAAAATTGTAATTTTAGACGACCATTCAAAAGTGTTTTTACTGCCTAAGCTGTTTGAAAAATGGTATACAGCAAACACCATAATTTCATTAATCCCAATTGGGAATGTTACTGGAATTCATACTCAAAATTTATACTACCCACTTGAAAATGATTTCCTTACTATGGGCTATAAAACCGGTAGCAGTAATCATGTTGTTGCTGACGGATTGGTAACCATCAAGCATGATGAAGGCGATTTATTGTTGATGGAATGTTGGGACTAATAAAAAAACGCATGAGGAATTGAAATCCTCATGCGTTTTAATGTTTTTACTATATTCTAAGTTTTCCGGTTCAAAAAAATTACTTAGCAATATTTACCGCTCTAGTTTCTCTTATCACAGTCACTTTTACTTGTCCAGGATAAGTCATTTCGGTTTGAATTTTTTGTGATATTTCAAAAGATAAAGTAGCAGCATTATCGTCTGATACTTTTTCGCTTTCTACGATAACCCTAAGTTCTCTACCTGCTTGGATGGCATAAGCATTTTTTACACCTTTAAATCCGTAAGCAACTTCTTCTAAATCTTTCAATCGTTGAATGTAAGAATCTAAAACCTGTCTTCTAGCTCCTGGTCTAGCTCCAGAAATAGCATCACAAACTTGAATGATAGGAGATAATAATGATTTCATTTCAATTTCGTCGTGGTGAGCTCCAATAGCGTTACAAACCTCTTCTTTTTCGCCATATTTTTCGGCCCATTGCATTCCTAACAATGCGTGTGGTAAATCACTTTCAGCATCTGGAACTTTACCAATATCGTGTAATAATCCAGCTCTTTTTGCCAATTTTACATTCAGTCCTAACTCAGCCGCCATAATACCACAAAGTTTGGAAACCTCCCGAGAGTGTTGCAATAAGTTTTGTCCGTAAGACGAACGGTATTTCATTCTACCTACTACCTTTATTAATTCTGGATGCAATCCATGAATACCTAAATCGATAACGGTACGTTTCCCCACTTCTATAATCTCATCATCGATTTGTTTGGTGGTTTTTGCCACTACTTCTTCAATTCGAGCTGGATGAATTCTTCCGTCAGTAACTAATTTATGCAAAGCTAGACGTGCTATTTCTCTACGAACAGGGTCAAAGCATGATAGAATGATTGCTTCTGGAGTATCGTCTACAATAATTTCAACACCTGTTGCCGCTTCAATCGCTCTAATGTTTCTCCCTTCACGACCAATAATTCTGCCCTTTACATCATCAGATTCAATGTTGAATACAGAGACGCAGTTTTCTACCGCTTCTTCCGTTCCAACTCGTTGAATGGTATTGATGATTATTTTTTTTGCTTCTTGTTGTGCAGTCAATTTCGCCTCTTCGATAGTGTCTTGAATGTGAGACATAGCCTGAGTTTTGGCTTCTGCTCTTAATCCTTCTATCAATTGATTTTTAGCATCTTCGGTCGATAATCCAGATATAACCTCGAGTTGTTGCAGTTGGCTCTTGTGTAATTTGTCAACTTCGGTTTGTTTCTTTTCTAAAACTTCAATTTTTGAATTATATTCAACAGTTTTTGATTCAAAATCATCATTTACTTTTTTAGCTCTTGATAATTCATTTGAAACTTGAGATTCTTTGTCTCGAACTCTTTTTTCGACTTCAGCCATTTTTTGATCTCTAGAGAGAATGACTTGTTCGTGTTCAGATTTCAACTCTATAAAGCGTTCTTTAGCTTGTAGAATTTTATCTTTTTTGGTGTTTTCCGCCTCTAGATTAGCATCTTTTAAAATAGATGCAGCTTCCTTTTTAGCGTTTTTAATCAAATTAGAAATGTTGCTTTTTTCTATTGTTTTGGCTATACCAAAACCTCCTGCTATCCCACCAATTCCTGAAATAATTATTGTTAAAATGTCCATGTTTAATTAAAATTTATATATAAAAAAAGCCTACATTAGATTGCTTGCATAAACTCTGAGATACAAGTTTTGAGCTAACTCGTTGTTCAAGCTTTCCGCCGAAGGCGGACGTGCTATAGTAACGATGATTTGCTCATTCTAAATTGTTAGTGTTGAGTTTACCAAATATGAACTAATGTAGGCAGTAACTTAGTTTCTGTTAAGAACGTGTTTAATCTTCGAGATATTGATCTAAAAGCGTATTGAGTTTGTTTATTCTTTCAATAGTTTCATCGCCATTTATGGCGTTATCAATTTGTTTTTGTTCTGATTGAGAAGCAAATTGTAAAGCACACATGGCTAAAACATCTTGCTTGTCTCGAACGGCATAATTTTCTTCAAATTGCTTAATCATCACGTCAATTTTTTTGGAAGCACTTCTTAGTCCTTCTTCCTGAGACATATCCACCGTTAAGGGATATACTCGGTCTGCAATTGATATTTTTATTTTAAGCTTTTCGTCCATAATTTTTTACTAATCAGATAGTTGTGCTATACAGTAATCAATTTCACGAATTAATGAATTTATTTTAAGCTTTGTCTCTCTTTTATTTTCGTCACTGCCTAGCAATCCGTTGGCAATTTTGAGTGTTTCATATTGCGATTTCAATGCATCAATCTCTTGAGACTGATTTTGTATCGTTTTTACAGCGTTTGATAATTCAATTTTAAAATCTTGATTGTTTTTTTCTAGATTTTTAATCTTAAAAAAAAGTTTTTGGATTTTGGTCTCGAGAGTATCAATTATTTCTGCAATTACACTCATAATTTGTCCTACGTATTACTTAATCTTACAAAGTTAAGATTCCTTTTTAGTAATACAATATTTTATTTGCTTTTTTACGTTAAAATGTATAATTTATTGCAATTCAGTGCGTTGTGCTTTTGTGTTTTTTATTCGCTACTTTTATTTTTATCTTAGCAAAAATGTATATCATGAAATTTAGAATTTTCACCTTATTTTTTTGCAGTTTCGCTTTTGGTCAAAAAGAATATCCTAAAGATTATTTTCGTTCGCCACTGGATATCCCTATGCAATTAGCGGGAAATTTCGGCGAATTAAGACCCAATCATTTTCATGCAGGTTTTGATTTTAGAACCATGCAAAGAGAAGGGCTCAACATTTATGCTGTTGCAGATGGTTATGTTTCAAGAATTAAGATTTCTACTTTTGGCAATGGTAAAACACTTTACATTACTCATGCTAATGGATACACCTCTGTCTATGGACACTTGCAAAAAGCAGTTGGTGAAATGGAAGAATTTATAAAAAAGTCGCATTATATTGAGAAGTCCTATGAAATGGAAATGTATTTAAAACCAGGTCAATTAGAGGTCAAAAAAGGTCAAATTATAGCACTTTCTGGAAATACAGGAGGATCTGAAGGACCACATTTACATTTTGAATTTCGAGATAATATCACCGAAAACATCATTAATCCCTTCCTTTTTGGTTTTGATAAAATGTTGAAAGACACTAAAAAACCAATGCTTTCAGGGGTTTATGTTTATCCTTTAGATTTGTCTACAATAGTCAACCAGTCCAAACGCCCATTGCTACTCAATTTGAAGTTGCAAAAAGATGGAAATTATTTGTCTGATAAAGTTTTAGCCAATGGAAAAATAGGTTTTGGAATTCAGGTTTCTGATTTTGATGATGTTTCATTTAGTTCCAATGGAGTTTATAAGGTGCAATCTTTTTTTAATGGATCTCCTAATTTTGAATATCAATTAGACACCTATTCTTTTGACGAAATGCGTTACATCAATGCTTTTATTGATTATCCTAGATATAAAAAAACTAATCAAAGAGTGCAAAAACTATTCATGAATCCTCCATTTAATTTGAGTATTATCAAGGCAGATGAGTCCAATGGAGTGCTTTCAATTGCGCCAAATTTAGAATCTATTTATCGAATTGAAATTTCTGATTTTTATGGCAATAAAACGGCTGTTTCTATTCCGATAAAGCAGGATATTCAGTCAACAATAGTAAATCAAGAACCTGTTATTTCTAAATATTTTATAAAAGCGAAAAAGGATACCAATTTTGAAAAGGATAATATGTCGGTTTTTTTTCCAGCAGGGACTTTTTATGAAGATTTCAATTTTAATTTTGATATAAAAAACGACGTTTTGACACTCCATGATAATACTGTTGCTGCTCATTCTAATTTTACAATTACAATAGAAGATGCCAAACATACTGAGGTTCAAAGAGAAAAATTATACATCGCTACGATTGATGGAACAAAAGTGAGTTATAACACAACATACAGGAAAGAAGCTGTTTTTACCACGAAAGTAAAAACTCTTGGTAAGTATGCTTTGGTTTTAGACACGATAGCTCCCAAAATTTTGATACCAAAACCTATTGAAGGAAAATGGCTCAGCGATAAAAAAAATATTCAATTTACGATTAGCGATAGTCAATCGGGCATAAAATCATACAATGGCTATTTAAATGGGAATTGGGTTTTATTCGAATACGAAAGTAAAACTAAAAAAATAACACATAATTTTAATGATGGAAGAGTTGCAGAGGGAGCAAATGATTTAAAATTGGTTGTTATTGATAATGTAGGTAATTCTACTATCTTTGAAACTCGTTTTTTTAGAAGTCAAAAAAAATAAATACCTATAGTTTTGAGTGTAAATAAAATAATACTTGCTTTCTTTTTTTTTGCCATAAACACCCTAGTTTTTGCACAAACTGCTACCGTTAAAGGAGTGATTTTGGATGATAATAATCGTCCAGTAGCGAACGTGAATGTTTCGAATCTAGGGGTTGCAACCCAATCCAATGAGAATGGTTTTTACAAAATAGTCGTTCCTTCAAACCAAAAAATTACAGTCGTCTTTTCTCATGTTTCCTTGAAAAAGTCGAGTATTACGCTTATTTTGAAACCCAATGAAGATTACGAATTTAATTTGGTTATGAATGATAATGAAGAGCAGATAGGGGAAGTAATTGTAATTGGTAGCAACAAAAAACGCATACAAGGAATTACAACTATTGAACCAGAAATAATACGTAAAATTCCAGGAGCAAATGCTGGTGTCGAGAATATTTTAAAATCCCTACCAGGTGTAAATTCTAATAATGAATTGAGTACACAATATGCGGTTCGAGGCGGAAATTATGATGAGAATTTGGTTTATGTAAACGAAATAGAAGTGTATCGCCCGTTCCTGATTCGTTCAGGTCAGCAAGAAGGCTTGAGTTTTACCAATACCGATTTGGTTCAAAATATAGATTTTTCTGCCGGTGGTTTTCAAGCTAAATTTGGAGATAAATTGTCTTCTGTTTTGGATATTACCTATCGAAAACCAACGAAATTTGCCGCGGTTGCAGAAGCCAGTTTTCTAGGCGGAAGCCTAGCTGTTGATGCCGTTTCTCCCAATAAAAAGTGGTCTGTAATAACTGGCGTAAGGTACAGGGACAATAGTCTTTTGGTCAACAGTCAAGAAACCCAAACGAATTTTAGACCCACTTTTGCGGATGTGCAAACCAATGTAAATTTCAATGCTTCGAAACGTTGGCAATGGAGTTTTCTGGGTAATATTTCTCAAAATGATTACCAATACCAACCTCTAACAAGACAAACTAATTTTGGAACTATCGATGAACCCAAGGCTCTGATTGTTTATTATCAAGGGCAGGAAAAAGATAAGTACAAAACATATTTTGGAGCCATTAAATCTACTTTTGTGGTGTCTGAAAAAGCAACTTACAAACTGATTACGTCACTTTATCATACGCAAGAACAAGAACATTTTGATATTTTGGCTCAATATAATTTGGGAGAAGTGGATAGCAATATTGGTTCGGAGACCTTTGGCGATGTTACTTTTTCTAGAGGAATAGGAAGTCAACTAAGTCATGCTCGTAACGATTTAGATGCTTTAATTTTCAATGTAGAGGTCAAAGGACTATACGATTGGAAAAAATCTCAATTGGAATGGGGAATCAAATATACTCGAGAATCTATCCGAGACAGAGTGGTAGAGTGGGAGGTTTTAGAGGATTCAGGATTTTTGATAAATCCAGAAAATGATGATTTTCCAATTAAAGACGAGCCTTACACCGTTTTTACGGGACCGTTATTACCATTTAATACTGTTAGAGCTACTAATTTTGTGACCATTAATAGACTTTCGGGTTATGCCCAATGGAATCAAAAAGCAAATATAGGAAACAACCAAGTATGGATAAATGCAGGTGTGAGAATGCATCAGTGGCAAGTTGATGCAGAAACTGACTCTGGCGATAGTCAAATCACCTTTAGTCCAAGAGCACAATTTTCCTTAAAACCCAATTGGAACAAAGATTTATTCTTTAGGCTTTCGGGCGGATTATACCACCAACCCCCATTTTATAGAGAGTTGCGTGATGCAAATGGGGTAGTGCAAACTAATGTAAAAGCGCAACAATCGGTGCATATTGTTTTGAGTAATGATTATAATTTCAAAATGTGGAATCGTCCTTTTAAGATGGTTTCGGAACTGTATTATAAGTCCTTGACCGATGTTAATCCATACACGCTAGACAATGTTCGAATTCGCTATGCTGCTACCAATAATGCCAAAGCTTTTGCACAAGGATTCGATTTTAGACTAAACGGAGAATTTGTTCCCGGAACAGAATCTTGGTTTAGTTTTGGCTATTTAAAAACGGAAGAGAACACCGACAACAAAGGCTATATTGCTAGACCAACCGACCAAAGGCTGAAATTTGCGCTGTTATTTCAAGATTATATGCCAAATATTCCTTCGATGAAATTGTATTTGAATTTGGTGTACAATACAGGTTTACCCGGAGGTTCACCTTCTTATTCGGATCCCTATTTGTTCCAAAACAGACTGCGAGATTATCGAAGAGTAGATGTTGGTTTCTCTAAAGTATTGCTTGATGCTCAAAATCCGACTACCAAAAAATGGCTGCGAAGTTTTAAAGAATTGGCAATTGGATTGGAAATTTTTAACCTTTTCGACAATCAAAATGCCATTACCAATACTTGGGTTCGCGATTCATATACCCAAAATCAATATGCGATTCCCAATTATATGACAACAAGAGTTTTTAGTCTGAAGTTGAATATGAGGTTTTAAATCAAAATATCACTTTCCAAATCCGATTTTCAATTATAAAATCGAATCCTAATTTTGATGCTAATTCGATAACTAAGTTTTTATACCCGTTTTTGTAAAAATGGATAATTTTAACGTACATTTGCACGTACGGTTTAAAGTACTTTAAAAACACACAATATGAAAGCAGTTTCCATATCAACTTTAAGAAAAAATATCAAAAACTATTTTGATGAAGTATCTGAATCCTCAGAAGTATTGATTGTCTCAAGGAATAATGAAGATGATGCCGTTGTAGTTCTATCTATGAAAGAATACAATTCAATGACAGAAACGCAACATTTATTGTCTACGAATGCTAATAGAAATCGACTTGCGGAATCTATTCGACAAGCTGAAAAAGGCGAATTGAAGACTTTTAATTTGGATGAATTATAAACTGCTTAAGGATGGATATTAGTTTTACGCCAAATGGTTGGGAAGAATTTGAATATTGGATAAATAATGACTCGGATATTGTTGCAAGAATTAAAGATTTAATAAAATCGATTAGGCAAGATCCTTTCAAAGGAATTGGGAAACCAGAACCTTTACGATATGATTTGAAAGGGTATTGGTCACGCAGAATTACTGGTGAAAATAGAATTGTCTATAAAATTTCAGGCACAAAAGGGGTCGATCAAAAATGTATTATCATACAATGTAGATTTCATTATGATGATTAATAGAACCTGCTAAACCTTCCTAAACTTATATCAAAATATCACTTTCCAAATCCGATTTTTCTATCGTAAAATCAAACCCTAATTTTGAAACTAATTCGATAACGAGATTTTTATACCAGTTTTCGGATTTGGGATGAATGTAGATTTTTTCGATTAACTGGTTGATGTCTACATTTATTTTCAGCCCTTCATTTAATTTGATGTTGTTTTGAGTAACATCCGAAATGATACGAACTTCTCTCTCATACTGAAAACTCTTACGTTTGAACAAAAACGGAAAAAACACATCGTCAAAAGGTATGTATTCTTTTTTGTAATCAATATAGTTTACCTCGCCAATGTATTGTTCGTGATTTTTTTCGAAATCCAAAGCGTTTTTTAATCTTTGCACAGTAGATTGAATAGCTAAACCTTCGCTGTTTTGAGTGAATATTTGCCACATCGCAAACGATTCGTATTCATTAATGTGCCAACTGCTAATAGCTACTTTTTCGCGATGTGATTTATAATATTGCAAAAAATCTGGATTATTTTCGGCAATTCTTTTTATTTCTTCATAAGTTGGTTCGCTAAAAGTTCCTTCGTATTGATCCTCAAATTTATCGGAACGCGACATAAAAAGTTTCTCTGACATCAATAAATCAAGGAATTTTGACAAGTCTAAGTATTTCCAAACAATAGTGTCCGGATCTTCAGGAAGCGTTATGTTTGGATTGTTGAGGTACATTTTGTGAATTAAAATTTGTCTAAAATCTGAAATCTGCATTCTAAAATCATCATTCAAATGACTGCATCATCACTAATTTATTATACATTCCATTGAGTGCAATGAGTTCATCGTGAGTGCCTTGCTCTACAATCTCTCCTTTTTTCATAACCACAATCTTATCCGCTTTTTGAATAGTCGAAAGTCGGTGTGCAATTACGATGGAAGTTCTGTTTTGCATCATATTTTCTAAGGCAACTTGTACGAATTTTTCACTTTCAGTATCCAATGCTGATGTAGCTTCGTCTAGAATCATAATCGGTGGATTTTTCAAAACAGCACGAGCAATCGACAATCGTTGCTTTTGTCCACCAGAAAGTTTGTTTCCGCTATCGCCAATGTTGGTGTAAATTCCAAGTGGTAAGTCGTTTACAAATTCATAAGCATTGGCAATTTTCAAAGCTTCGATAATTTCATCATCAGTCGCATCAATTTTACCAAGAGCAATATTGGCTTTTATGGTGTCATTAAACAAAATGCTATCCTGTGTTACCAATCCCATCAAACCTCGAAGCGATTGTAAATCTAGGTCTTTAATATTGACTCCATCAATCGCAATTGTTCCTTCATTTACATCGTAAAAACGAGTCAATAAATTGGCGATGGTACTTTTTCCACTTCCGGATTGACCAACGAGAGCCACAGTTTGACCTTTTTTTACTTCGAGTGAAAAATCTTTTAAAACAAGTTCTTCTTCGTATTTAAAGCTAATATTTTTAATCGATATTTTTGTGTCGAAAGTTTCTTTTTGAATTGCATTCTCTTTTGAGGTAATTTCGTTTTCAACTTCCAATACTTCAAAAACTCTTTGGGCTGCAGCCAAACCGTTTTTAACTGAATACGATGCCTTGGAAATTGCTTTTGCAGGAGTCAGAATATTGTAGGCTAATGTGAGATAAAGTATAAATTCCGATCCAGCTAATGTTTTTTCGACCAAAACTAAATTACCGCCGTACCAAAGTAAAACCGCTATAGTTGTAATTCCCATAAACTCACTTAATGGCGAAGCCAAATTGTTTTTGTTTCCGATACTGTTGGATAATTTTAATAATCTGTTTACTGATTCGTTAAATCTGTTTTTGAAAGTTGTTTCGGCATTATAGCTTTTAACCACTTTCAAACCGCCTAAACTTTCCTCTACAATCGAAATCAGTAAGCCGCTTTCGCCTTGTGCTCGTAATGATTTTGCTTTTAAATTTTTACCAATTTGCGAAATAATAAATCCAGAAATAGGAATAAAAAGCAATACAAATAAAGTAAGTTTTGTACTTATTACAAACATCGTAATAAGAGCAAATAGGATAGTTAATGGCTCTTTGACAACTAATTCTAAAATGGAGAAAAAAGAGTTTTGAACCTCGTTAACATCTCCTAACATTCGCGCCATAACATCTCCTTTTCGTTTTTCGGAATAATAGGAGATTGGCAATTCGATTATTTTATCGTACATCGTTTTTCGTAAATCTCTTAATACACCATTTTTAAGGTGCATAATATGGTACGAAGCCAGATAATTGAAAAAGTTTTTTAATAAAAATGTAGAAATCACTAATATTACTACTAGTAACAAGGCAAACTGAGGGCCACTATCTTTTGTTAATTCTGAAATTTTATAATAAAACAAATCCTTCCCGTAATCTAATATTTTTGCTATTCCTTCATACACAGGTTTTTTTTCAATGACTTTTGTTTTGCCAAAAAGCACTTCAATCATTGGTAACAAAGTCAGCATTGAAATAGTGCTAAATAAGGCATACAAAATGTTATAAATCACATTCCAAACAATATGGGATTGATACGGTTTTGTATACGGTATTAATTTTATAAGATTTTTATCCATTAGCTCAACTGCATCGCTGCAATGATATTTTTTATTTTAGTATCTAAAACAGTTTCTACTTTCGTAAAATTTTCAACAGCGTCTAATTCGCTATTTACACTAATATAGAATTTGATTTTAGGTTCGGTTCCGCTTGGTCTAGCGCAAATTTTAGAACCATCTTCGGTATAATAAATAAGCACGTCTGCTTTAGGCATATTGATAATTTCTTTTTCGCTAGTTAATAAATTTAAAGCAACCGAAGACTTGTAATCTTCCAACATAACGACTCTTTGACCGTTGATTTCCTTTACAGGGTTTTCACGCAAAGAAACCATCATTTGATTGATTTCGGCTAAGCCTTCCATTCCTTTTTTAGTAATCGAAACTAAATGTTCTTTATAAAATCCGTGTGTTGCATATAATTTTAATAGCTCTTTATATACCGTGCTTCCTTTGGCTTTGGCTTGAGCCGCAACTTCGCAAATTAGTAATGTAGCAGCCACTGCATCTTTGTCACGAACGGCATCGCCTACCATGTAACCAAAACTTTCTTCCCCACCACCAATAAATTCTTGTTCAGGAAAATCCTTGATCATTTTAGCAATCCATTTAAAACCGGTCAAACCTACTTTAAACTCAACCCCGTATGCCGAAGCCAATTCCATAATCATTGGGGTAGAAACGATAGTCGAACCTACGAATTGTTTTCCATTAATTTTACCCGCTTTTTTCCATTCTTCTAATAAAAATGCAGTCATCAAAATCATGGATTGGTTTCCGTTTAGCAAAGTCATTTTACCCTCGTTATTTCGAACAGCAACTCCCAAACGGTCACAATCAGGATCGGTTCCAATAACAATATCCGAATTGGTTTTGTCTGCCAATGCCAAAGCTAATGTTAATGCTTCAGGCTCTTCTGGATTTGGAGATTTTACAGTTGGAAAGTCACCATTTGGTATTCTTTGTTCCTCGACAATATGTACATTATTGTATCCTGCTTCTGCAAATGTTTCAGGCATTACAGTAATTGACGTTCCGTGCAAAGAGGTAAAAACAATGTTTAAATTGTCTTTAGCTTCTTGAGGTGTTTTAAAACTAGCATTCTCGACTGTCGATTTAATGAAAGCCTGATCCACTTCGGTGTCGATATAGTGAATCAAATCTTCGTTTGCATCAAACTTAATTTGGTTGTAGTTTAGTTTTTCAATGGCATTGATTATGGCATCATCTTCAGGAGGAACAATTTGTCCGCCATCTTCCCAATACACTTTGTAGCCATTATATTCAGGAGGATTGTGCGAAGCTGTAAGTACAATTCCGCATTGGCAACCCAAATATTTTAAGGCAAAAGATAATTCGGGTGTTGGTCTCAAATCCGAAAATAAATAGACTTCAATGTTGTTCGCTGAGAATACATCGGCTACAGTTTTTGCTAAAGTTTTGCTATTATGACGACAATCATAAGCGATAACGGCTTTTAATTTTTGGTTTGGAAAAGCAATATGCAAATAATCCGAAAGTCCTTGAGTGCTTTTTCCCAGTGTGTATTTGTTGATACGGTTGTTACCTGCGCCCATAATGCCTCGCATTCCACCTGTTCCGAACTCTAGATTTTTATAAAAAGATTCTTCTAGTTCTTTAGGCGAACTAGATAATAAGTTTTTAACAGCCTCTTGTGTTTCGGTATCAAATGTTGGGCTTAGCCATTCGTTTACTGCGTCTAAAATGTGTTGTTTGATTTCCATTTTATATTATTTTAACTTTATTTTTTTATGAAAGAGTAATTATAAAAAACTTCAATTTATTTCCTTAGAGACTTTATATCTTGCTTCGTTATTTTTAGTTCTCAAAATGATTTCACCAAGAAAACCCGCCAAGAACAATTGTGTTCCCAATACCATTGTGGTTAAGGAAATATAAAACCAAGGATTATTAGTAACCAAATCATAGGGCAAATCTTGATAGAGTTTATACAATTTCGTAAAACCAATAAATCCTGCCGAAAGAAAACCTATGATGAACATCACAGAGCCCAAAGCTCCAAATAAGTGCATGGGTCTTTTGCCAAAACGGGATAGAAACCAAATGGTAATTAAATCCAAAAAACCATTTACAAAGCGATCCATTCCAAATTTGGTTTCACCATATTTTCGGGCTTGGTGCTGCACTACTTTTTCGCCAATTTTACTAAACCCAGCATTTTTCGCCAATACTGGAATGTATCGGTGCATTTCGCCTGAAACTTCAATGTTTTTAATGACAATATTTTTGTAAGCTTTCAGTCCGCAATTAAAATCATTTAATTCCACTCCAGATGTTTTTCTGGCAGCCCAATTGAATAGCTTTGAAGGAAGATTTTTTGAAACTACAGAATCATATCGTTTCTTTTTCCAACCCGAAACCAAATCGAAATTTTGAGTGGTAATCATTTCTAATAATCCCGGAATTTCCTCTGGGCTATCTTGTAAATCAGCGTCCATAGTGATAACGACATCGCCTTGGGCTTTGGCAAAACCAGCGTGTAAAGCTTGTGATTTTCCAAAATTTTTCATAAAACGAATGCCTTTTACATTCTGATTTTCGTGGGCTAATTCTTCAATGATAGACCAAGAATTATCGGTACTGCCATCGTCTATAAAAATAACTTCGTAGGAGTAATTGTTGGATTTCATTACTGAAATAATCCAAGTATAGAGTTCTTTAATTGACTCTTCTTCGTTAAGAAGTGGGATTAATAGGGATAAATTCATCGCTAATGGAAGTTAAGATTTTTCGTTTTTTATAATTACACCTATTATTAATGAATAAATTAACCCAAAAAAAGAATACATAGCAAGCGTTACTGGAAAAACGATAAATGGATTCATGAATTTTTTCATTACTGAAATTTCTTTTTTCAATTCTTCTGCATTTAAATTAGGCGATTTTGAAATCATCGCCTCTTTAGAAAGTTCGATCATTTCGGTTATAAAATCAGGAAATAGAATATTGAATAGTACGTTAAATGTAGCATAGATAAAAGCAGCTATAAAAGTTATTGAAACACCTGTTTTCAAACAGTCATTTAAGCTAATCGTTCCTCTATTAATATTAACTTTGTAGTTGTAGCAACCTAAAAAAATAAATAAAACAGGAAGAATCAGGTAATTTGCGCTATTTACAATCAAACCCGCACTCGAATTTATCAATGATTTCATTCCGATAGCATACATTATCACGAACTCAAGCACCATTATGATTCCAAATAGTGCGCCATATAAAAGCCCGGATTTTGCAGGGGAGACATTTTTACTCATAAAAATATAATTATATAAGCTACAAATATAACAATTCCCAATATATTCAAGGATAAAAATTGTTTTGAGATTCGTTAAAAAAAGAGATGCAAACATTTGATTATTCGAAAATAAGTGTAAATTTGCAACCTCAAAAATAAGTTAAAGGATTTAAACACAAAGAGTAGTTGCATTTATACCTTTTTTGAAAGTCGAGAAAGCCGCAAAATTAAAACACTCAAAAAATTAAAAAAATAAAATGAAAAAAGGAATTCACCCAGAAAATTACAGATTAGTTGCTTTCAAAGACATGTCGAATGAAGATGTCTTTATTACTAAATCTACTGCTGATACAAAAGAAACAATTACAGTTGATGGTGTTGAATATCCAGTTGTAAAAATGGAGATTTCTAGAACTTCTCACCCGTTTTACACAGGGAAATCTAAACTTATTGATACAGCAGGACGTATTGATAAATTTAAAACTAAATACGCTAAACACGGTAAATAATAATTATCCGTTTGTAAATTATATGAAACTCTCCAAATATGGGGAGTTTTTTTATGAAATAAACTTTGTAACTTTGATTCCTAATAATAGGTAATAAGATAGAAACATTGTAGTACAGACGTTCTAGTACAGATGTTGCATTCCAACATCTCTAACAATAAACAAAAACATTATGAATTATATACTTTTCGACGGACCAGTAAGAAACGCTTTATTACCTTTTACATTTACTCGTCCTGTAGCGGATATCCGAATAGGAATTTTAACCATACGAGAGAAATGGGAAAAATATTTAGGTTCAACGACTACTACTTTAACTGAGGAATACCTATCTGAAAAATTTCCAATGGTCGAAATGGAGGAAAATGTAATGATTAATGCCTCTTTTTTGCCTAATGCTATTTTGGTCGAAATGCTGAGTAATCTCAAGACGAATCAGGCTGTTTTTAGAGGGGAAGATGTTATCTCCTTTTTTACAAACGAAAATCAGGAAGAAGTAGATTTTGATACTTATGAAATTATAGAATTCGAAAATGAATGTGTACGAGTGGAAAACACATGGGATATTTTTGCGAAAAATGATGCTGCTATTCGAGAAGATTTCGAACTTTTGACCGAAGATAGAAAATCACAGCCCATTCCTAAAAGCGTTAATACTATTGCCAAAGAAAATATTTTTATTGAAGAAGGTGCAAAATTGGAATTTGTCACGCTTAATGCTTCAACAGGCCCTATTTATATTGGAAAAAACTCCGAGATAATGGAAGGTTCTGTTATTCGAGGACCTTTTGCATTAGGTGAATCTGCAAGAGTAAAATTAGCTACGAAAGTATATGGAGCAACCACAGTTGGTCCACATTCAGTTATTGGAGGCGAGGTAAATAATTCCGTTTTATTTGGGTATTCTAATAAGGGTCACGACGGTTTTTTGGGCAATTCTGTTCTTGGAGAATGGTGTAATATTGGTGCGGATAGTAATAATTCGAATCTAAAAAACAATTACGAGGAAGTGAAATTGTGGAGTTATGAAACAGAAGGTTTTGCCAAAACAGGACTTCAATTTTGTGGATTGATGATGGGAGACCACAGTAAATGCGGCATCAATACGATGTTTAATACAGGTACTGTAATAGGAGTGAGTGCCAATATTTTTGGCTCTGGATTTCCACGCAACTTTGTACCTAGTTTTTCTTGGGGTGGCGCTTCGGGTTTTACCACATATATTACCAAGAAAGCTTTTGAAACTGCTCGTTTGGTAATGAGTCGCCGCAATGTGGTGTTTGATGAAAAAGAAGCTGCAATTTTAGAACACGTTTTTGAAGAAACAAAAAAGTGGAGGAAAGAGTAGCACATAAAGTTGTTATAAAAACTATTTGTCACTATCCAATTATATTGCTGTTATCTTAAAATCAGCTTAAAATCTTATTTTTCACTGAAAACAATAAGTACTTGATTGTAATTTAAGTTGCTGTTTTAATAGAAAAGCTAACGATAAATTTATCGATTGAGGTTCTTTGTTTGTAAATTTTTAAAAATAATGCTTAAAGAGTATTATTTTTTAGGATTTCAATAAATTTTATCCCTAATTAGCACATTCAATATTTTTTATTAAATTTAGAAAAAACATACTGTTATAATTATTTAATCAAATTAATTTATATTTATACAAAATGTTGAATAAATCATTTATGTTTTTTCAATATAAAATATAGAATTTTAAATGTGATTATTTAAAAACATGAAATTGTTGAATGGAAATATTTCATATCGCAGCCGAGTGTTATCCGGTTGCAAAAGTTGGTGGTTTAGCGGATGTTGTTGGAGCTTTGCCAAAGTATCAAAAAGAAGATGGGCATTTATTAAGGGTTGTACTCCCTTGTTACGAAACTGAATTCATAAAAGAAAACAAGTTTGACTGTGTTCATTCAGACTATGTGAAACTAGGTAATTTTAGTTTCTCATTTAACGTTCTTAAGGAAAAAGCGGATACACTTGGATTTGAATTGTATTTGATTGAAATCATTGAGTTGTTTGATAGAAAAGATGTTTACGGGTATCAAGATGATATAGAACGATTTGTAGCTTTTCAAATAGCTACTTTAGATTGGTTGATAACAAGAAATGAAATTCCAAACATCATAAATTGTCACGATCATCATACAGGATTGATTCCTTTTATGATGCTTTATGCCAATAAATATTTGAAATTAAAAGAAGTTTCATCGGTAATAACGATTCATAATTCTATTTATCAGGGGCAATTTGGTTTTGATAAATTGTATTATTTGCCAGAGTTTGATTTGTCAAAAGTTACCCTTTTAGAATGGGATAATAGAATTAATTCATTGGCAGCGGCAATCAAATGCGCTTCGGCAGTGACAACAGTTTCACCTAGTTATTTAAATGAAATTAATTCTCAGGCTTATGGTTTAGAATCGTTATTTAGAGAAGTTAAATGGAAGTCTAAAGGAATATTAAATGGTATAGATTTCGAGGTTTGGAATCCTGTAACGGATAAAATTTTGAAGAAAAATTTTTCGGTTAATAATTTTAAAAAAGGAAAGCAGGAAAACAAACAGGAGTTATGTTCGATTTTTAATTTGGATGCGACCAAACCACTTTTTTGTTTTATTGGAAGATTATTAGAAGAAAAAGGAGCTGATTTATTACCATCAGCAGTTGCTTTAGCTTTGTCTGAAAATTTTGCGGCAATTAATATTCTAATATTAGGTTCTGGAAATACAGAAATAGAAAATCAATTGAGTTATTTGCTGAATAGTTTTGGTAGTAATTATAATGTTTATATTGGGTATAACGAGGAATTAGCGCATTTGATGTATGCGGGTTCTGATTTTTTATTGATGCCTTCAAGGGTTGAACCATGTGGTTTAAACCAAATGTATGCTTTGCGTTATGGAACAATTCCTATAGTAAGACGAACGGGAGGGCTTAGAGATACGGTTGTTGATTTTGGAGATAATGGAAATGGAATATGTCATGATCAATCCACTGTTTCTGATATTTGTTATTCCATTAAAAGGGCAGTCACTTTATTTAAAGACAAAAAAAAATTAAATAGATTAATAAAAAAAGGGATGAATATTGATCATTCTTGGGAAAATGTTTGTAAGGAGTATATCGAAGTGTATAATTTAATAATAAATAAAAATGAAAGCTAAAAGAAAAAATGTTATTGCGATTATTCTGGGTGGTGGTCAAGGTTCAAGGTTATATCCATTAACAGAATCACGTTCGAAACCAGCGGTTCCGATTGCGGGGAAGTATCGATTGGTTGATATTCCAATTTCAAACTGTATGAATTCTGATATTTATCGAATATTCGTATTAACACAGTTTAATTCAGCTTCTTTAAACGCTCACATCAAGAACACATATCAATTTAGTCATTTCGGGCATGCTTTTGTTGATATTCTTGCGGCCGAACAAACTCCTGATAATGCAGGTTGGTTTCAGGGAACCGCAGATGCAGTAAGACAATGTATGCCTCACTTTTTAAATCATGATTTTGATTATGCATTGATTCTTTCTGGAGATCAATTGTATCAAATGGATTTAGACGAAATGATTGAGGCGCATATTAAAAGCGAAGCGGACATCTCTATAGCTACTTTACCAGTAAATGATAAAGACGCTCCGGAATTTGGAATTTTAAAAACCAATGCCGAAAGTTGTATTGACTCTTTTATTGAAAAACCTGCTAAGGAATTATTACCCGATTGGAAATCGGAGGTAAGTGATCAAATGAAAGCTGAAGGGAAACATTACCTTGCCTCGATGGGTATTTATATTTTTAATAAAAAATTATTGGTAGATATAATGTCCAATCCAAATACTAAAGATTTTGGAAAAGAAATTATGCCACAAGCAGTAACTGGTGGAAAAAAAGTATTTAGTTTTCAATATGAAGGTTATTGGACTGATATTGGTAATATTGATTCTTTTTTTGAGGCTAATATTGGTTTAACTGAAGATGTGCCTCAATTTAATTTGTTTGATAATGAAAATAAAATATTTACTCGTCCAAGGTTATTGCCTCCAACTAAATTCAAAAAGACAAAGGTAGATCGATCTTTGATTTCGGAAGGTTGTATTTTAAATGCTAAAGAAATTACTAATTCCGTTATAGGAATTCGTTCTAGAATTGGTGAGGATAGTGTTATTCAAAATAGCTATGTTATGGGTAACGATTTATATCAAAATATTGAAGATATGAATAAAGATATCGCAAATAATAAGCAGTTGATGGGCATTGGCGAAAGATGCTTTATAAGTACAGCTATTATTGACAAAAATTGTAGAATTGGAAATGATGTATACATAAACGGAGGGAAACATTTAGCCGATACCTCAAATGAGTTGTATGCAGTTAAAGAAGGCATTGTTGTGGTAAAAAAAGGCGTTGTTCTGCCTAATAATTTTACTATCAAATAAAATTAATAATTAGACATTAACTTTAAAAATCGTTTTTTATAATCTAAATTTCTGTTTATAATCGTAATATTTTAAAATGCAAAATCAAACCCGAATAGTAATTGAAAATGTATTGCCACAATTAGATGGTGGAATTAATCCAATAAAAAGGATCATAAATCAAAAAGTAAAAGTAACTGCTGCTGTTTTTTCTGATGGACATGATGTTATTGAATGTTGTGTAAAATTTAAGCATGAAAATGATAAAAAATGGCAAGAAGTGCGCATGGTTCATGATGTTAACGACGAATGGAGCGCTACTTTTGAAGTTACAAAACAAGGCTATTATACTTATTTTGTAGAAGGATGGGTAGACTATGCTTTGAATTGGCAACATGGAACAGAACGTAAAATTCAAGACAATCAATATGTAAAATCAGAATTGTTAGAAGGCGCGGAATATGTTCAAGCTGTTATGGAATTTGCTAATGCTTCGGAGAAAGAATATCTTCAAAATGCGTCTCATTGTTTTACTAATGAATCCGATTATGATCGTGCCGTTCCAATTGCAACTTCTCATGAACTACATCAAATTTTCAAAAAATATCCGATTCGTTTTTTAGAAAATAAATCGCTAGAATTGAAGGTGTATGTTGACAGGCAAAAAGCATTATTCAGTACTTGGTATGAATTTTTTCCGCGTTCTGCATCACAAGAAGAAGGCAAACACGGTACGTTTAAGGATTGTGAACAATTATTGCCAAGAGTTGCTACTATGGGATTCGATACCTTGTATTTTCCGCCAATACATCCTATCGGCGAAGTAAATCGAAAAGGAAAAAACAATGCAACCAATGCACAACCAGGAGATGTAGGTTCCCCATGGGGAATTGGTTCTCAATACGGAGGACACAAATCTACCCATCCTGAATTAGGATCTATTGATGATTTTAAATCGTTGGTTCAAAAAGCGAAGGATTTAGGAATTGAAGTTGCAATGGATTACGCTTTGCAAGCCGCTCCTGACCATCCTTATGTTAAAGATTTTCCACAATGGTTTAAGTGGCGTCCAGACGGAACGGTGCAATATGCCGAAAATCCACCCAAAAAATACCAAGACATTCAGCCTATTTATTTTGAAAGTAGTGATTGGAAAAATCTTTGGAAAGAATTGTTGGATGTCGCTTTGTTTTGGATAGAAGAATGTGATGTTAAGATATTCAGAGTCGATAATCCGCATACCAAACCCTTCTTTTTCTGGGGATGGTTGATTTCTCAAATTAAAGAAAAACATCCTGATGTGTTGTTTTTAGCGGAAGCTTTTACGCGTCCAAAAATAATGAACGAATTAGCCAAGCAAGGATTTAGCCAATCTTATACTTATTTCACTTGGAGAAATTCAAAAAGTGAATTGATAGAATATGTTACCGAATTGACTCAGTCGGAGCAAAAAGAATTCTACCGTCCTAATTTTTGGCCTAACACGCCAGATATCAATCCGTTTGCTTTGCAAAATGGAAATGAATCCATTCATTTACAAAAATATTTTTTGGCAGCAACCCTAAGTTCTAGTGTTGGGATTTACGGGCCTGTTTTTGAATATCGAATGGCTACGCCAATGTCTCCTGGAAAAGAAGAATATTTGGATTCCGAAAAATATGAAGTTGTAAAATGGGATTGGGAAAAGCAAAATAAAATTACCACTCTAATTACACGTATAAATAGTATAAGAAAAGAGCAAATTTCATTGCAACAAACCAATAATATTGTTTTTTGTGATACCAATAATGACCAAGTTTTGGCCTATTATAAATTTGATGACGACAAACAAAATGAAACATTAATGATTGCAAGTCTTAACGACAAGAATACAACTCAGGCAAGCGTTAAACTTCCAAAAGCGTTGCTCAACAAAGCGCCACTTAAAATTACCGATTTGATTACAGGAAATAAATACAGTTGGGACAAAGAATGGAATTTCGTTGAACTTTCACCCGAATTACCTTTTCATTTATTTTTAATTCACTAAAATATTAATTACTATTAATCAACCCATTTATAATGAACAAAGTACAACCGTATTCTCTTTTTACTGATTTTGACATTGATTTATTCAAAGCTGGAAAGCATTTCCGATTATATGAAAAACTAGGCGCACATCTTATTGAAGTTAACGGAGTAAAAGGCGTTTATTTTGCCGTTTGGGCGCCATCTGCTCGCTCGGTTTCTGTTGTAGGGGATTTTAATTATTGGATTCAAGGGGATCACGAATTGCAAGTTCGTTGGGATTCCTCTGGAATTTGGGAAGGATTTATTCCAGGTCTAGAAAAAGGAACCACTTACAAATATAAAATTCAATCCAATAATAATGGTATTGTTACTGAAAAGGCAGATCCATTTGCTTTATACTGTGAGCATCCGCCTCATACTGCTTCTGTCATTTGGGATTTAGATTATAATTGGAAGGATAAAGAATGGATGCAAATCCGTAAAGAGCATAACGGATTAGATAAACCGTATTCTGTATACGAAATACATTTGGGTTCTTGGAAGCGAAATGCTGAGGGTGATTTTTTAACCTACATAGAATTAGCGGATGAATTAGTCTCTTATATTAAAGAAACTGGTTTTACACACGTAGAGTTTATGCCAATTATGGAATATCCGTATGACCCATCTTGGGGATATCAATTAGTGGGTTATTTTGCTCCGACATCTCGTTTTGGAAAACCTCAGGATTTCATGCTATTGGTCGATAAATTACACCAAGCTGGAATTGGAGTAATTCTAGATTGGGTTCCTTCACATTTTCCTGATGATGCACACGGATTAGGATTTTTTGATGGTTCTAATCTTTTTGAACATCCTGATCGTAGAAAAGGATACCATCCAGATTGGAAAAGTTTAGTGTTTAATTATGGACGAAACGAAGTGCGTTCTTTTTTGATAAGCAATGCCATTTTTTGGTTACAACATTATCATGTAGATGGTTTACGAGTTGATGCCGTAGCCTCTATGTTGTATTTAGATTATTCTAGAAATGATGGTGAATGGGAACCTAATATTTACGGTGGAAGAGAAAATCTAGATACGATAAGTTTCTTGAAAGATTTTAACGAAGCGGTGTATTCTAATTTTGAAGGAGTACAAACTATTGCAGAGGAAAGCACTTCTTTTCCGATGGTTTCTAGGCCAACATTTGCCGGTGGATTAGGTTTTGGTATGAAATGGATGATGGGATGGATGCATGACACTTTGCAATATTTTCAAAAGGACACGGTGTACAGAAAATACCACCAAAACGATTTGACTTTTTCGATGACCTACACCTATTCCGAAAATTTCATGTTGCCTCTTTCTCATGATGAAGTAGTGTATGGTAAGAAATCTATTGCTGGAAGAATGCCAGGAGATGAATGGCAAAAATTTGCCAATCTGAGGTTGCTTTATGGGTATATGTTTACACATCCAGGAACAAAATTATTGTTTATGGGTGCTGAATTTGGTCAAAGTGCCGAATGGAATTTTGAAGGAAGTTTAGACTGGCATTTATTACAATACGACTACCATGATGGAATCAAAAAAGCAATAACCGATTTAAATGCTTTGTATAAAACACAACCAGCACTTCACGAAAAACAATTTAGTCCCGAAGGATTTGAATGGATTAATTACTCGGATCATCAAAATGCCGTAATGTCTTATATTAGAAAGGGAAATAAGTCTAAAGATGATTTAATTGTTATTTGTAACTTTACCCAAGTAGTTCGTCCAAATTATCGAGTTGGTTTACCAAGAAAAGGAAAATTAACGTCTGTTTTTAATAGTGACGCAGCAATTTATGGAGGAAGCGGAGTTGAGAATCTTAGTAAATTATCAATAGAAGCCACTCCATATGATGGCCGCGAATATTCAATTGAATTACTTTTACCTCCATTGAGTGTGGCTGTTTTTAAATTCGCCTAAAACACAAATACAAATTCAATTCTATTTATTGATTTAAATACAGTATTCAAAATAAATAGAGTTGGATTTTATATTATCTTTATTTGTTAAAATTTTACAACGTTTTCGTGATTAAATCCAAGTTTTAAGTTTGGCATAAAACAGTAATTTTGTATTTTTGAAAAATTAAGAAATACTTTTAAAAGCCAAAAAAAAATGATTACAAATACAGAGTTAGAGTTCAAAGGGGATTTATACCCTACCGCAATAATTTCATTTGAAAAAGAAGTAGATTCCGTTTATTTTCATACCGATAATAGTGTTATTTTAAAAATAACGGTACTTAGAGATAGTCTAATTCGTTTTAGATATACTACAAAAGGATATTTCAGCAACGACTTTTCGTACGCTATTGATAAAAGCCATTCTCATGGATACAATTTTCTTGAAGTATCAGAAGAAAAAGAATATTATCAAATAAAAACCAGTAAAGTACAATGTCGTATTCAAAAAATAGACATGAGAGTGTCTATTTTTGATTTAAAGGATAATGTGTTGCTCGAAGATGAACTTGGTTTTCATTGGGAAGAAAGTTTTGAATTTGGGGGGAATATTGTAAAAATGAGTAAAGCCTCTAAAGACGGAGAATGTTTTTACGGACTTGGAGATAAAGCAACCCAGTTAAATTTGAAAGGGAAAAGATTAGAAAATTTTGCTACCGATCAATATGCTTTTAGCAAAGACCAAGAGCCATTATACAAAGTTGTCCCGTTTTATATTGGTTTACAAAAAAAACAGTCCTATGGCATTTTCTTTGACAATACTTTTAGAACTCATTTTGATTTTTGTCACGAAAGAAGAAATGTAACCAGTTTTTGGGCAGAGGGTGGTGAAATGAATTATTATTTTATTTATGGACCACAAATGCAGGACGTAGTAACTACCTATACTGATTTAACTGGAAAACCAGAATTACCACCATTATGGGCATTAGGTTATCATCAATGCAAATGGAGCTATTTTCCAGAGAGCAATGTAAAAGAAATAACAGCAAAATTTAGAGAATTAAAAATTCCTTGTGATGCAATTTATTTAGATATTGATTACATGGAAGGTTTTAGATGTTTTACTTGGAACAAAGAATATTTTCCAGACCCAAAACGAATGGTTGCCGAATTAGCCGAAGACGGGTTTAAAACTATCGTAATCATAGATCCAGGAATAAAAATTGACAAGGAATACTCCGTTTATAAAGAAGCTTTAGAGAAAGATTATTTCTGTAAAAGAGCCGATGGACCCTATATGAAAGGAAAAGTTTGGCCAGGAGAATGTAATTTTCCAGATTATACCAATCCCGAAGTTAGAGAATGGTGGGCAGGATTATTTAAAGAATTAATTTCTGACATTGGGGTAAAAGGAGTTTGGAATGATATGAATGAACCCGCCGTTATGGAAGTGCCTAATAAAACATTTCCTATGGATGTTCGTCACGATTATGATGGCAATCCTTGTAGCCATAGAAAAGCCCATAATATTTATGGAACGCAAATGGCACGAGCAACTTATCATGGTGTAAAACGTTTTGCATATCCTAAAAGACCTTTTGTAATAACAAGATCTGCTTATTCTGGAGCTCAAAGATATACCTCTTCTTGGACAGGGGATAATGTTGCCACTTGGGAACATTTATGGATTGCCAATATTCAAGTTCAAAGAATGTGCATTTCAGGAATGGGTTTCACAGGTTCCGATATTGGGGGATTTGCTGAGCAGCCATCGGGCGAATTATATGCACGTTGGATTCAACTAGGTGTTTTTCATCCTTTTTGCAGAACTCATTCTTCTGGTGATCATGGAGATCAAGAACCATGGGCTTTCGACGAAGAAGTTATTGATATTACTAGAAAATTCGTCAATCTACGATACCAGTTATTGCCTTATTTGTATACGATGTTTTGGCAATATATCGAAGAGGGAATTCCAATGTTGAAACCTTTGGTATATTATGATCAAGACGATATTCAGACTCATTATAGAAATGATGAATTTATTTTTGGTAATCAAATTTTAGTTTGTCCAATTCTTGAACCAAATTCATTAGGAAGAAGAATGTATGTCCCAAAAGGGCAGTGGTATAACTATTGGACAAACGAATTAATTTCTGGAGGAAAAGAAATGTGGGTAGATTCTAAGTTTGACCAAATCCCTATATTTGTAAAAGCGGGAGCTGTAATACCAAAATATCCTGTACAGCAGTATGTTGGAGAATTAGAGTTTGACGAATTGATGTTGGACATATATTACAAAGAAGGCAAAGAAAAATCAGAAGTTTATGAGGATGCTCAAGACGGATATGATTATAAAAAAGGAAGGTATAGTTTATTGTCTTTTCAAACAATAGGAAAAGAAAAAGAACTTATTATTCAGTTGCATAAAGACGGTAAGTATGATACTAATTATACAAAATTTAAACTGAATTTATTTGGTTTGCCTTTCAAAATAAAAAAGTTAGAAATTGATAACGAAAAAGTAGTTTTCGATAAAAAAGCTTTTGATTCTGAAAATTATATTTTGATAAATAAAGAATTTACAGAGTTGCATATTATTGGAGAATAGTTATCCAAAAATGTTGATACTTTTTTATTTTATTTTGTAAATTTAAACTTTAAACTAATTGTATTTTTGTTAAACATTTAAATTTTTTTTTCATGAAAAAGTATTTGTTATTAGTAGGGATTGGTACGTTAGGATTGTTTTTTTCGTGTGCTACAAATCCATTCACAGGGAAAAAGGATTTGAACTTTGTTTCGAATAGTCAATTATTTCCTTCAGCATTTCAGCAATACGGAACTTTTTTGAAAGAAAATAAAGTGGTTACTGGAACAGTAGATGCTAAAAAAGTAGAGTCAGTAGGTATTAAAATCAAAAATGCGGCTGAACGATGGCTTAAAGCAAACGGACATCCTGAATATTTGAATGGATATCAGTGGGAGTATAAACTAATTGAAAATAAAGAAGTTAATGCCTGGTGTATGCCTGGTGGAAAAATTGTAGTTTATACCGGGATTCTGCCAATAACCAAAGATGAAGCTGGATTAGCAACCGTAATGGGACACGAAGTTTCTCATGCCTTAGCAAATCATGGCGCACAACGAATGAGTGCCGCCCAATTACAACAAATTGGTGCTGTTGGAGTAGCAGTTGCTACTGGTTCACAAAGTGATGAGAAACAAAAAATGTGGCAGGAGTATTATGGCATTGGTTCTCAAGTAGGAGTCATGTTGCCATTTAGCAGAAGTCATGAAACAGAAGCAGACAAAATAGGATTAACATTAATGGCTATTGCAGGGTATAATCCGGAACAAGCAATTTTTTTCTGGGAAAGAATGTCTGCAAGTTCAAGTGGAGCAAAACCACCAGAAATGCTTAGTACCCACCCAGCAGATGCCACAAGAATAGCCAATTTAAAAAGATTAATTCCAGAAGCGAAAGCCGAGGCATTAAAATTTGGTGTTGTTTTTAAATAGTAATCCAGATTGAAATTAAAATATAATCCATTTCTAAATTAATTGAAATGGATTTTTTTATTCTAGTTGAATTATTGAGCTAATTTTCACTTGAATTTTTATTCAATTTTATGTCTTTTTGTTAAATTAAATTCAAACATTTCGAGCAAAATGATTTATTTTTGCATCAATTAAATAAAAAACAGACAAACTATGAGTTCATTTGATGTAGTCATTATAGGTTCAGGCCCTGGCGGATATGTTTCGGCTATTCGTTGCGCACAATTAGGTTTTAAAACTGCCATTATTGAGAAATATTCAACTCTTGGAGGAACCTGTCTTAATGTAGGTTGTATTCCATCAAAAGCATTACTAGCCTCTTCGCATCATTACAGTGAAATAGCCCATTTTGCGGAACACGGAATTGAAGTTTCTGGCGAAGTGAAAGTAAATTTAGAAAAAATGATTGCTCGTAAACAAGCAGTTGTTGACCAAACTTCGGGAGGAATCAATTATTTGATGGATAAAAACAAAGTAACTGTTTTTAATGGCTTGGGTTCATTTGTGGATGCAACTCACGTTGCAATTGCTAAGGCAGATGGAACTTCAGAAACAATAGATGCTAATAATATCATAATTGCTACAGGTTCAAAACCATCTACGTTACCATTTATAAAAATAGATAAAGAAAGAATAATCACTTCGACAGAAGCTTTGAGTTTGAAAGAAGTTCCAAAACACCTTGTTATTATTGGTGGTGGAGTGATCGGAATCGAATTGGGTCAAGTGTATTTGCGCTTGGGAGCACAAGTTTCGGTTGTAGAATTTATGGACAGAATTATTCCTGGAATGGACGCTTCGTTGTCTAAAGAATTGACCAAAGTCTTGAAAAAACAAGGAATGAAATTCTATGTTTCGCATAAAGTGAAATCAGTAGAAAGAAAAGGAGATAGCGTAACCGTTCAAGCAGAAAATTCAAAAGGAGAAACAATAACTCTTGAAGGAGATTATTCATTAGTTTCCGTAGGTCGTCGTCCTTATACGGATGGTTTGAATACTGATAAAGCAGGAGTGAAAATTACAGATAGAGGAATGGTAGAAGTTAACGATCATTTACAAACTAATATTCCTAATATTTACGCCATTGGTGATGTAGTTCGTGGGGCTATGTTGGCACACAAAGCAGAAGAAGAAGGAACTATGGTTGCTGAAATTATTGCAGGACAGAAACCACATATCAATTATAATTTAATTCCCGGAGTAGTTTACACTTGGCCAGAAGTAGCTGCTGTTGGACAAACAGAAGAGCAATTGAAAGCATCTGGTGTTGAATTTAAATCGGGAAGTTTTCCTTTCAAAGCATTAGGTAGAGCAAGAGCTGGTGGTGATTTAGATGGATTTGTAAAAATTCTAGCCGATGCAAAAACGGATGAAGTTTTGGGAGTTCACATGATTGGTGCTCGTTGCGCCGATTTAATTGCCGAAGCAGTAACTGCTATGGAGTTCAAGGCATCTGCTGAGGATATTTCTAGAATTAGCCATGCACATCCTACCTTTGCGGAAGCCATAAAAGAAGCAGCGTTGGCAGCAACGGATAATAGGGCGTTACACGTGTAATTAAGAGAATATATTTGATTTTAAAACCGACAGATTTTTTTAAATCTGTCGGTTTTTTATCTTTTACATCACAAACAAACTTTTGTAATTATTCCAATGTCTATAAATTAAAAACAGATTTCCTAGAAACATGAAAATTGCAATTGGAATTCCTTCAGGAGAAAGAAAAAAATTAATAAATAGTATGTTTAAGGTAATTGGTAAAATTAAAATATTAGCCAAGGTAACAAACTTACCAGAGACAAAAGATAGTCCGCAAAGCAATTCAATACTTTTGGCTAAAGGCATTAAATAAGTTGAAGCAATAAGTCCTAGCTGAAATGCTTTGAAATTTCCATTTGTTTCAGGTTCAGGCATTAGTTTAAGAAAGAAACCAATTGATGCAAATAATAACAAAAGACCAATTAATGTACGGATAATAATAGTTGCGATTTTCATAAGATGGTTTTTTTGAAGTTAATAATACTATAAATGTAGCAAAAATTTTAAATTAAATTTGTTGTAATTTTGAATTTTTAAACACACCTTAATTCATTGAGAACATCAATTTTAAAACACATCGATAATCCTGTTCAATTCAAACTGCAATTATTGATTTGGTCACAACAGTTTCGAGAAGTTGTTTTTATGGATAGTAACGATTATCCGCAACGTTATTCGAGTCATGATTGTATACTTGCCGTAGATGCATTTACATCAATAAAAACAGATTGTCTCAATGCATTTGATGACTTGAAACAATACCAGCAAACCACTAAAGATTGGTTGTTTGGTTATTTATCCTATGATTTAAAAAATAATGTTGAAGATTTGAATTCTACTAATTTTGATGGATTAGATTTTCCTGATTTGTTTTTCTTTCAGCCCAAGAAATTATTTTTAATAAAAGGAAATCAACTCGAAATGCAATATCTCAATATGTGTGATGATGAAATTGAAGAAGATTTTGAGGATATCAGATTGCAGATTGCAAATATCAGATATCAGATATCAGATATTGAGATAAAACAAAGAATTTCAAAAGAAAATTATCTAAAAAAAGTGTCTAAAATCTTAGATCATATTCATCGTGGGGACATCTATGAAGCTAATTTTTGCATGGAGTTTTTTATTGAAAATGCTGTGATTAATCCTTTGGAAAATTTTTTAAAACTCAATGAAATTTCTAAATCACCTTTGGCAGTTTATTTTAAAAACAACAATCATTTTTTGCTTTCTGCATCGCCAGAACGGTATTTGAAAAAAGAAGGGGAGTTGCTAATTTCTCAACCTATAAAAGGAACTGCAAAAAGACTTCTAGACCCAAAAGAAGATGACAAATCAAAAATGGATTTAGCTTCAGACCCAAAAGAGCGAACAGAAAATATTATGATATCTGACTTGGTTCGAAACGATTTGTCACGTACTGCTCAAAAAGGGACAGTAAAAGTCGAGGAATTGTGCGGTATTTATTCTTTTGAGCAAGTGCACCAAATGATTTCTACAATTACATCGAGATTAGATACTAAATATTCTGTTGTTGATGCTATTAAAACTACATTTCCTATGGGAAGTATGACGGGAACTCCTAAGGTTTCTGTTATGAAAATCATCGAAGCATTAGAAGAAACCAAAAGAGGCTTGTATAGCGGGGCTGTAGGTTATTTTACTCCTGATAATGATTTTGATTTTAATGTTGTCATTCGAAGTATTTTATACAATCAAGAAAAAAAATATGTTTCCTTTTCTGTGGGAAGTGCTATAACTTCGCTTTCGATTCCTGAGATGGAATATGAGGAATGTTTGCTCAAAGCTAAAGCAATGCGTGAAGTTTTAAGCTAAATTAAATGTCTGTTAATTCAAAATAAAACGCCTGTTAATTCAAAATAAAATGTCTGTTAATTCAAAATAAAATGCCTGTTAATTCAAAATAAACTCTCTGTTAATTCAAAATTTAATATTATATTTGCTTTATAATTAAACAATTATGAGTGTAAAAAGAGAAATAGTAAATTCGATTAAAGAGAATATGAAAATGTATCCTATTCTTGCGATTTCTGGACCAAGACAATCAGGAAAAACTACAATGTTAAGAGACAGTTTTCCAGGATACCAATATTTGAGTATGGAAGATGTTGATGCTAGAAGTTTTTTAGCAAATGACCCAAAAGGGTTTTTTGAAAAATATGATAAATATTGTATTTTTGATGAAGCACAACGAGTACCAGAATTGTTTTCGTATCTACAAACAAAAGTAGATAACGACAAAATAATGGGACAATACATCCTGTCGGGTTCTCAAAATTTTCATTTAATGAAAAATATTACACAAAGTCTAGCGGGTCGTGTGGCTATTTTTAAACTTTTCCCATTGGATTTTAACGAACTAAAGACTCAAGATTTATTGGATAAAGATTATGTAAAAGCAATGTTAAAAGGCTTTTATCCCGCAATTTATGATCGAAATATTCCTTCCAGCAATTTTTATAATAGTTATATTCAGACTTATGTTGAACGTGACATTACCGATTTGGTAAACATACAAAATATACGTTCGTTTAGGATGTTTTTGGGTTTGTGTGCCGCTCGTGCAGGACATTTATTGAATTTGAATAATCTAGCAGTAGATTGTGGTATTTCGCAACCCACAGCCAAAGCTTGGTTGTCTGCATTAGAAAGTAGTTATATTGTGTTCTTGTTACAACCTTTACATAATAATTTCAATAAACGAATTATCAAAACACCTAAACTGTATTTCTATGATACTGGATTGCTTTGCCATTTGTTAAAAATAAAAGATGAAAATCAAATTAGTGAGAATGCTTTTAAAGGAAATTTATTCGAAAATATGATAATTGCCGAATATATGAAGCTGAATTATCATCAGAACAATTATGACGAGTTTTGGTTTTGGCGTGACGCATCGGGGCACGAAGTGGATTTAATCCGTCAAGATGATTTTAGATATAATATCATTGAGATTAAATCTACCAAGACTGTTATGCATGATTTGTTCAAAGGAATTTTATATTTTGAGACTTTAGCCAAAGACGATGTTAAATCAAAAACATTAGTATATGCAGGTTTAGAAAATGAAAAAAGAACCCATGCCGATGTTATTTCATGGTATAATTTAAAATAACTAAATTTGAAAATGCTACAAAAATTTCAAAATCATATTGAACAAAATTTTTCTTTTTTGATTGAAAAAAAACTCCTTTTGTCTACCAGTGGCGGTTTAGACAGTATGGTTATGGTTAATTTGTTTCATAAATTATCTTTTGAAATAGCTATAGCCCATTGTAATTTTCAACTTCGAGGAGTAGAAAGTTTTGAAGACCAAAAATTCATTCAAGATTATGCCGAGAAAAATGGAATGAACTTATTTCTAACTCAATTTGATACCGAGGCTTTCGCCAAAGATTATAAACTTTCTACTCAAGTTGCCGCTCGGGAACTAAGATATCATTGGTTTCAAGAAATTGTAGAAACTGAAAATTTAGATTTTATTTTAACAGCGCATCATGCCGATGATAATTTAGAAACCTTTCTCATCAATCTTGTTCGGGGAACTGGATTAGATGGCTTGACTGGAATTCCAGCACAAAATGAGAATGTAATTCGTCCGCTTTTGATTTTTTCTCGACAAGAAATCGAACAATATGCCAAGGAAAATAATATTGACTGGCGAGAAGACAGTAGCAATGCTTCGGATAAATATTTGCGAAATAAAATTAGACATCATATAGTTCCTATTTTAAAGGAATTAAATACTGAATTTTTGTCCTCATTTCATAAAACGCAAACTTATTTGCAAGAATCACAAACGATGGTAGAAGATGCCTCAATTGTGGTGTATCAGCAAGTGGCAAAAGAAATAGGGGAGGACACTCATTTTGATTTGAATCAATTAAAAAAACTACCTAATTATAAATCGTATTTGTATCAATGGCTTCGTGATTTTGGATTCTCAGCTTGGGACGATGTTTATGATTTAGTAGAAGGACAAACAGGGAAACAGGTTTATTCCAAAGATTTTCGATTATTAAAAAACCGAGAGACTTTGATATTGATTCCTAAAAATGAAGCCGAAGAAGCCGAAGAATTTTTAATCGAAAAAAATCAAGATAAAGTTAATATCCCCTTAAATCTGTCGTTTTGTAAAGTAGCTGACATCAGCATCTGTTCTAATGTAGCTATATTTGTTGATGAAGACAAGTTGGTTTTTCCGTTAGTTTTGAGAAAATCGAAAACAGGTGATTTTTTACACCCTTTTGGAATGAACGGTAAAACAAAAAAACTTAGCAAATTATTCAAAGATGAAAAATTATCGCTTATCGAAAAAGAAGATTCTTGGATTCTTTGCTCTGAAAACCAAATTGTTTGGGTAATTGGTCTTCGACAAGACGAACGTTTTAAAATTGAAAGTAAAACAACTAATATTCTTAAAATAGAAGTAGAAAAATGAAAAAATCAATAGTTATATTTTTAGCTTTTTTGGCTTTTGCCAAAGTAAATTCTCAAATTTTGGACCCCGTAAAATGGACTACTTCAATTGAAAAAAAATCTGAAACCAGCTATATTTTAACCTTTGATGGGGTTATAGAAAAGGACTGGCATTTGTATTCTCAATTCACTCCAGACGGCGGACCACTGCCATTAGAAATTGCGTTTCAAAACCAAAAAGGGAATTATAATTTAGTTGGAAAAGCGAAAGAAAGTAAAACCAAAACCACTTTCAATGATGTTTTTGGCGTAAATGAAACTTATTTTGAGAAAAATGTTCAGATTAAGCAAGAGATTACGGTATTAAATTCAGAAATAAAAACTATTGAAGCGGAGTTAAACTACCAAGTTTGCAAAGAAGTTTGTATTAATCTTGAGAAAAATTTCAGTTTTGTGATTCCTTCTAATAATAATGTTTTAGTAAAAGCAGATGCTGTGATTGCTGTTGCTGATAGTGTCACGACAGATTCGTTAGTTCCGAGTTTAGGTTCTAGCAATGTGATGGAAGTAGTCTCTAATCCAGTTGAGAAAAAAGAACAAAACTCACAAAAAGGATTGTTTTCTATTTTTATAATCGCTTTTTTATCAGGATTTGCTGCTTTGCTTACGCCTTGCGTTTTTCCTATGATTCCAATGACTGTAAGCTTTTTTACCAAACAAAGTAAGACTAAAGCTGCTGGAATTAGAAACGCAATCATTTATGGAATTGCAATCATTTTAATTTACGTTCTTCTAGGATTATTGGTAACTTGGATTTTTGGCGCCGATGCTTTGAATGCTTTGTCAACCAATGTTTGGTTTAATATCCTTTTCTTCGTGTTATTAGTCGTTTTTGCTACCTCATTCTTAGGTGCTTTCGAAATTATGTTGCCCAATTCTTGGGCAAATAAAGTGGATAGCCAAGCGGATAGAGGCGGTATTATTGGCATTTTGTTTATGGCATTAGCATTAGCTATTGTTTCTTTTTCTTGTACTGGGCCTATCGTTGGAACATTATTAGTTGAAGCCGCTTCCAAAGGGGGAATAGCGCCCATTGTCGGGATGTTTGGCTTTTCGCTGGCATTGGCTTTACCGTTTATGCTTTTTGCTATGTTTCCAGGATGGATGCATTCTTTGCCAAAATCTGGTGGATGGCTCAATACGGTGAAAGTAGTTTTGGGTTTTCTGGAATTGGCTTTGGCATTTAAATTCTTGTCCAATGCGGATTTAGTTTTGCAATTGCATTTGTTAGAAAGAGAAGTTTTCTTGTCAATTTGGATTGCTGTTTTTGGAACTTTAGCTTTGTATTTATTCGGAAAAATTTCCTTACCACACGATAGTCCGTTGCCACATATTTCAGTGGGTAGATTGTCTCTTGGATTAGTAGTTTTAGCGTTTACAATTTATATGATTCCAGGACTTTGGGGTGCACCATTAAAATTAATCAATGCATTTCCACCACCGATAGAATATAGCGAAAGTCCTCTTGGTTTTGGAGGTTCAGGAAACAATGTTTCGGCAGCTATTTTACCAGAAGGAGCTAAATTAGGTCCGCATCAAATAGTAGTTTTTGATGATTATGATAAAGGTTTGGCTTATGCTAAATCTGTCAACAAACCCATTATGCTTGATTTTACAGGTTTTGCTTGTGTAAATTGCAGAAAAATGGAAAATAATGTCTGGTCAGATGAACGTGTTTTAAACATTTTGAAAAATGAGGTTGTTTTAATTTCATTATATGTCGACGACAAACGGGAATTGCCCAAAAGCGAACATTTTGTTTCCAAAACTACTGGTTCAGAAATTGAAACCATAGGCGATAAGTGGACCGATTTTATGATTTCGAAATACAAAACCAATACCCAGCCTTTGTATGTATTAACCGATTTGGAAGGTAATAGTTTGAATGAAACTACACCAACAATAAGTTACACCAGTGTTGGTGAATACGAAACTTGGCTAAAAACAGGTATTTCAAAATTCAAAAAGTAAAATAGTTCAACACCTCACAATTTTTCAAATAATTAAGGTATAATTATGATTTCGAATGTTTTGTCCCAGTTTTTACCCGTCACAAATATGGTTTTAGTTTTTGGATTGTAAGCGATTCCATTTAAAAAATCCTTAGGACTAGCATTGATAAATTTCCGTAAACCTGACATGTCCAAAATACTTTCGACTGCTCCACTAGTTGGGTTTACAATGGCAATAGCATCTTTTTGCCAAACGTTACAATATATTTTTCCATTGATCCATTCTAATTCATTGATGCTTGGAATTTTATTGCTACCGGAATAAACATTGACATAATCAATCATTTTTTGAGTAACAGGATTCATTTTCCAAATTTTTTCAGTTTTGTCGGTTTGATAGATATAAGTTCCATCGTTTGTCATTCCCCAGCCTTCAATATCTTTGTCATAAACAAAGGTTTTTTCTAATTTAAAGGTGTTAGCATTATAAATAAAACCTGTTTTTTCTTGCCAAGTTAGTTGAAATATTTTATCATTAATAATGGTAATTCCTTCTCCAAAATACTGTTGATCTAAATCAATTTGTTTGTAAACTTTAGCCGTTTTATAATCATACTTTCTGAGGTATGATTTACCATTGAGACCTGTACTTTCGTATAAAGTGTCTCTAAAGAACTCTAATCCTTCGGTAAAAGAGGTTGTGTCGTGAGGGTAAGTATTAATTATTTTATAATTTAATAAGGAGGGCTGAATAGGGGAAACTAATTCTACTCTCGAAGTGGTTTCTGCTTTTTCTCCCTCAAAATAAATTTCGGCTTTCAGGTTTTGATAGCCTAATTTTTGATTTTTTAATTCGAAAGTTAACTTTTCAAGACCTTTTTTTGCTCCTATTTTTTTATCGTTAACATAAAATACAATGCTATCAACTGTTTTTGCATTTGTATTTAGAATACTTAATTCTAAAACTTCTTGAGGTAGGTATTGCTCTTTGAATTTAGATTCATCAAAGCTAAAAAGTGGAGTGTCAATATTTTTTTTATCTCCACAACTTACTATTATAAAGCCTAATAAAATGAACGCTAGGAAGTTATATTTTTTCATAAAATGATATTTTAAAAACGCAATTTACAATCTTATTTTATAGTCTCAAAGCTCTTGCAAAAATATAAAAAGAGTGTATATTTGCAACGGCAAGTCCTACACGACCAGCTCCTGCAGAATCCCCCAGGATGGGAACATAGCAAGGGTACGTGGTTGAGCGGTGCGATGTAGGTCGCTTGCCATTTTT
>JAYVIN010000033.1:0-42799 GCA_043770135.1 Flavobacterium sp.
CCTTTATTTTTTAAGGACGATGCTTCTTTTTGTGCCAGAACTTTTGCGGCTTGCGTGCCGCCCATCACGGCAAGTTCTGCGCTTGGCCAAGCCACTATCAATCGAGGATCAAAAGCTTTGCCACACATGGCATAATTGCCAGCGCCATATGAATTTCCGACAATTATGGTAAATTTTGGAACCACGGAATTTGACATGGCATTTACCATTTTTGCACCATCTTTAATGATTCCGCCATGTTCTGATTTTGATCCGACCATAAAACCAGTCACATCTTGAACAAATACCAATGGAATTTTCTTTTGGTTGCAATTGGCAATAAACCGAGTGGCTTTATCGGCAGAATCGGAATAAATGACGCCGCCTAATTGCATTTCACCCATTTTGGTTTTGACCACTTTTCGTTGATTGGCTACAATTCCCACTGCCCAACCGTCGATTCGTGCATAACCTGTAATTATAGTTTGACCATAGCCATCTTTGTAGGCTTCAAATTCTGAATTATCGACCAAGCGATGGACAATTTCCATCATATCGTAGGGTTCGTTTCTGGCTTTTGGTAAAATGCCGTATAGGTCTTTTTCGGTTAATGTTGGTTTTATAGCTTTGGTTCTATTAAAACCCGCTTTGTCATAATCGCCTATTTTATCAATTATATTTTTAATTTTATCTAAAGCGTCTTTGTCGTCTTTGGCTTTGTAATCTGTAACTCCCGAAATTTCACAATGGGTTGTTGCTCCGCCTAAGGATTCATTATCAATATTTTCGCCAATAGCGGCTTTTACTAAATAACTTCCCGCTAAGAAAATACTCCCAGTTTTATCAACTATCAAGGCTTCGTCGCTCATGATTGGAAGATAGGCACCGCCAGCAACACAACTGCCCATTACAGCCGAAATTTGAGTTATTCCCATGCTACTCATTAAAGCATTGTTTCTGAAGATGCGCCCAAAATGTTCCTTGTCTGGAAAAATTTCGTCTTGCATTGGCAAGAAAACACCAGCACTATCAACCAAATAAATGATAGGCAATCTATTTTCCATCGCAATTTCTTGCGCTCTTAGGTTTTTTTTGGCAGTAATAGGGAACCAAGCACCCGCTTTTACAGTGGCATCATTGGCAACAACGATACATTGTTTTCCTTTGATGTACCCTATTTTTACAATTACTCCACCAGAAGGACAACCACCATATTCCGCATACATTCCCTCTCCGACAAAAGCACCAATTTCAATACTTTTTGCTTTAGCATCCAATAAATAATCAATACGCTCTCGCGCTGTCATTTTGCCTTCGGAATGTAATTTTTGGATTCTTTTTTCGCCACCACCCAATTTTACTTTGACAAATTTATGTCGCAAATCGGAAAGTAAAAGCTTGTTGTGGTCTTCGTTTTTATTGAAGTTCAAGTCCATATTAAAATTGTGTTTGTATAAAAAAGTGACTGCTAAATTACAAAATCCATTGAAACAAATTTTAGAATAATCAATAGAAACTTATAAGCTGAATTTAGATACTTTTAAAAATAATTTACCGCAGATTCGCAGATTTTAAAATTGCTTTTTAATCTGCGAATCTGCGGTAAATTATATAGTTTGTATTTTTATTTCTTCGATTCATTAACCAAACGTTTCAAAATAGCCCATTGTCTCAATGCATCGCGAGCATCGATAGCGGGATAACCCAACAAAGTTACGCCTGCGGGAACATCTTTTGTAACGCCAGAACCTCCACCAATAATTGAGCCATCGCCAATGGTAACATGATCTGTGATAGAAGCGCTTCCGCCTATAAGCACACCGTTTCCAAGTGTTACCGAACCTGCTAAACCGCTTTGACCTGCCATAATACAAAACTGACCCAATTTGCTATTGTGTCCAATTTGAATTAAATTGTCAATTTTGCAACCATCACCTAAAATAGTGGAGCTGAATTTTCCTCTATCCACGCAAGTATTGGCTCCAATCTCTACATTATTTCCAAGAATGACATTTCCGATTTGCGGAATTTTTACCAAACCTTTTTCCGGATCAGGACGGAAACCAAATCCATCCGCACCAATGGTAGCATTGGGATGAATGATGCAATTATTGCCCATGTGACAGCGCTCTCTAATTACAGCTCCAGACCAAATAACAGTATTTTTTCCGATGGTACATTCGTCTAGAATGGTAACATTGGGGTAAATAGTAACGTTTTCGCCAATTTGTACTTTTGGACCAATATAACATCCAGCCCCAATTCGTGTTCCGTTACCTAACACCGCCGTTTTGTGAACTGTAGCTGAGGGATGTATGTCAATCTCAAACAAAGGAGTTGGTGGAGCATAAAGTTCTAAAACCTGCGACATGGCTAAATCGGCATTCTTTACCTTAATAAAAGCTCTATTGTTTCCTGGTTCAATCGAAATATTTTCGTTAACTACTGCAGCACAGGCTTTAGAAGTTTCCCAAAATTTTTCGTATTTTTTGTTTCCAATAAAAGAAATCTCATTCGTGTTGGCGAGTTCTAATTGTTCAGGTGCTAAAATTTTATTTGAAGTATTGCCTATAATTTCACCTTTTAAAACGGCGTTGATTTCTTGAATGGAGTATGATTTCATTAAATAGTGAGGGTATGAATGTGGATAAACATCAAATAAAGTGAATTTGAGTTGAATTTCCAAATGGATTCGAAGAAGGGGTATTTTGTTGCAAAAAAATACCCGAAAGAAATAAAACTTTCGGGTATAGAATTTTATTGATTTAGAAAATTATTCTTCTTCCTTTTGTCCCATCATCATCAAGAACGCTTTCAGGAATTCGTCGATTCCTCCATTCATTACACCATCAACATTGCTGGTTTCATAGCCAGTGCGAACGTCTTTGACTAATTTGTAGGGTTGCATCACATAATTACGAATTTGTGACCCCCATTCGATCTTCATCTTTCCGGCTTCGATATCAGATCGTTGCGCTAGTTGTTTTTTTAATTCAATTTCGTACAACTGTGATTTCAGCATTTGCATCGCTCGGTTTCTGTTGTCGTGTTGCGAACGCGTTTCCGAACATTGAATCTGTATTCCCGATGGTTTGTGGGTCAATTGTACTTTTGTTTCTACTTTATTTACATTTTGACCTCCAGCACCACTGGATCGAGAAGTAATGATTTCAATATCAGCGGGATTTATTTCAATTTCAATGGTATCATCGACTAGAGGATATACATAAACAGAAACAAACGAGGTATGTCGCTTGGCATTGCTGTCAAAAGGAGAAATTCGTACCAATCGATGTACGCCATTTTCGCCTTTTAGATAACCAAAAGCATAATCACCCTCAATTTCTAAAGTTACCGTTTTTATACCTGCGGCATCGCCTTCTTGATAATTCAATTCTCGTATTTTGTAACCCGATTTTTCGGCCCACATCATATACATTCGCATCAACATCGAAGCCCAATCGCAACTTTCGGTTCCGCCAGCTCCAGCCGTAATTTGCAAAACCGCACTCAAACTGTCTCCTTCGTCCGAAAGCATGTTTTTGAATTCTATGGCTTCTATATGATTATGAGTAATATCATATTGTTCCTCAAGTTCTTCGGCTGAAAGTTCTCCTTCTTTGTAGAATTCATAGGCGAGTTGCAACTCATCGACCATTTCTATTGCCTTGTTGTAGTCTTCAATCCATTTTTTCTTTGAACGGAGGTTTTTTACATAGATTTCTGCTTCTTTGGGATTGTTCCAAAAATCGGGTGCGAGTGTTTTTTCTTCCTCGTTAGTAATTTCAATTATTTTGGCATCAACGTCAAAGATACCTCCTCAACGCACCAAGGCGCTCTACAATACCTTTTATTTGTTCGGTAGTTGTCATAAATTATATTTAATTTTGTGATGCAAAAGTAGAAAAAATATTCGTAGAGACAAATCAAGAACTACTCACACCTTAAATTTAGAAAGGAATTTGATTGACCATTACCAGTTTTAATCAGAAGTTTTGTTAGTAAAAAAAATAATATGAAAATTAATTTGGTTAGTGATACCGTTACAAAACCCAGTCAAGAAATGTTGCGCGCTATGTTTCGAGCCGAAGTAGGCGACGATGTTTACAAACAAGATCCAACTGTAATTCAGCTAGAAGCTAAAGTTGCTGAAATGTTCGGGATGGAATCGGCACTTTTTTTTCCTTCAGGCACGATGGCGAATCAAACCGCCATAAAACTGCATACACAACCTGGCGAGCAATTAATCGCTGATAAATATGCCCATGTTTATAATTATGAAGGTGGAGGAGTGTCATTTAATAGTGGAGTTTCATGCTGTTTAATAAATGGCAATCGTGGAATGATTACTGCCGAACAAGTCGCGAATTCGATAAATGATCCAGAATTTTATCACAGCCCGCTCACGAGTTTAGTTTGTGTTGAAAACACAACTAATAAGGGAGGCGGTGCCTGTTATGATTTTGAAGAATTTAAAAAAATAAGAAGAGTTTGCGATGCTACTAATTTGAAATTACATTTGGATGGTGCTCGAATTTGGAATGCATTGGTGGCAACTAATGATAATCCGAAAGCATATGGTCAGGTGTTTGATACCATTTCGGTTTGTCTTTCTAAAGGCTTGGGTGCACCCATTGGATCACTTTTAGTTTCAGATAAAGTAACTATCAATAAAGCTTTAAGGATTAGAAAAATACTTGGTGGAGGAATGAGGCAAGTAGGTTATCTGGCTGCGGCAGGAATTTATGCTTTGGATAACAACATTGAAAGGCTTTTAGAAGATCATAGACGCGCTAAAGAACTTGGAATGGTTTTAGAAAAACAACCCTGGATTTTGAGGGTAGAGCCAATAGAAACCAACATAATAATTTTTTCAGTTCAACCTGATATCAAAGAAATTGTGGTAATAGAAAAACTAAATAAAAAAGGAATTTCGATAAGTTTTATGGGAAATGGAAAATTACGAATAGTTACTCATTTAGATTATCGAGAAGTAATGCATGAATATGTGTTGGAAGTATTAGGGAAATTATAAAAAAACAGGGTTTAATTTACTTAACTAAATTAAACCCTAACTATCTATTTTTTATTTATTTAAAGTCTATTATTTATTGATATACTCTAACATAATCCACATCCATTGATCCTTCAGTAAAACTACCTGTAATATTACCTTGAATTGCGAAATTTAATAAAAGATACTGTGCAGCATCAAATGGCCAAGTGCTTGCGTTTTTAACAGTTGGGTTATAAGTATAATGAATTACTCCATCTACTGCGAATTCCATTTTTACAGCTGTCCAAACCAAAGTGTATATATGAAATTCAGACGAGGCAGTTGAAATAACTTGCCCACCTACAGGTGCATTTCCTCCAAATCCGGAAGGGGTATGCATAGCACTCTGAACAAAATTTTGATTACTACCCCAATGTTCCATGATGTCAACTTCTCCGCAAGCAGGCCAAGGTGTTGTGCCATGAGTACTTGACCAAAAACCCCCTGGTTCGATGATGTTTTTCCCCAACATCCAAATAGCAGGCCAAGTCCCAACACCTGATGGTAATTTAGCTCGAACTTCTACACGTCCATAAGTAAATGCAAATTTTGAGTTTAATCTAGCAGATGTATATTGTTTAGTCTGACCTTGATCGGTAAAAACTTCTTTTTTAGCAACTAGTTTTAAAGCCCCACTATTTTGAGAACTATTTATTTGGCGATTGGTGTAATGCTGAACTTCGCCATTGTACCAATTAGCGCCATCGGGTAGTTGAGTTTGATGATGCCATTTAGTTCCATCAATAGCACCACTTCCATTAAATTCATCAGACCATACTAAACTTAATGCAGATGAACAGGATCCCCAGGTGTATATTTGGCCACATTTGCTTACAATCTGTCCGTTGACACCTACCGGTACAACGATCCATTGGCATGTGGAGCCGGTAAAAAATTCAACCCCTAAGTAATGAGTTCCTGCAGCCCAGTTAATAGTTGAGAAAGTTCCAGCGGAAGCATTTCCTTTTCCAATAATCAAATTGACATTTCCGGATGCATTGGAATATGAATTTTGAATTTCGCTATAAACAACAGTTCCAGAAGCAGAATTTAATCTGATTGTAAATCTCAAACTAACATATGTATTTGCAACGATTTGATTGTTACTGTTTCTAATTGTTGATTCGTAGCTGAATCCTTGAGAGGTTTGAGCTGATAAAATAACAATTTGAAATAGAAAGAGAAAGGATAAAATTTTTTTCATTTGGTTGTTTTTTAATTAATCGCTGTAAAAGTATAATCTTAAAATAGCAATTTGGGAAAATATCACTCCAAAAAAACTATATAAAAACTAATCAAAACCTATAAAAAACATCTATTTGGATACTAAAAGAGTTAAATTTTGAATTTTATAGATACTACATTATAACTTAAGGTAGTGTAGTTTAAAATATTAATTAGTAATGTTTTAATTGTTAATATATTCATTTTTTTTAAGATAAAAAAATGAATATTATTGGATATAAATTATAAAAAACAGAATTATTTGAACATTTCATCCATTCCTGGAATCATAGGCATATCAACTTTGGCTACGGCATCCAATTCTGCTTGATTTACTTTTGTAGCTTTTTCGATAGCTTTGTTCAGGGTTACAATTAAATAATCTTCTAATTGTTCTTTGTCTTCGAGCAAGGTTTCAGCAATAGAAATTGATTTTAATTTGCCGTTGGCCGTTAAGGTTACTTTTAAACCACCATCAGTGCTTTGTTCGTCAATAAGTACAGAGTCTAATCGTTTTTTTTGTCTCTTCTATTTTTCGTTGGGTTTCTTTCAATTTACCCATCATTCCCATTAAATCCATTATGTTAATTTTTAAAATTTGTCCTGCAAAAATACTATATTGCATTACAATATTCAATAGTTTATTTAATGAAAAATAGAATCATTCTAAGTTGTCTTTATCCTATTTTTGTCTTTTTCTCTATAAATCTCAAAGCACAAGATATGCAAAAAAGTACACCGCCGCCGATAGCAAAAATAATTCCTGAAAAAATGGAAAAATTTAATGATGTTAGAATCGATAATTACTTTTGGTTGAATGATAGAGAAAATCCCGAAGTCATTGATTATTTGAATAAAGAGAATGAGTATTACGATGAAATGACTGCGCACACCAAAGAGTTTCAAAAAGAACTTTTTGAAGAAATGAAGGCAAGAATTAAAGAGGACGATGAGTCGGTACCTTATTTATATAATGGTTATTATTACATCACTCGATTTGAAACTGGAAAAGATTACCCAATTTATTCTAGAAAAAAAGAAAGCCTTTCAGGTGATGAAGAAATTATGTTTGATTGTAATTTGATGGCAAAAGGGCATTCGTATTTTCAGCTGGGAGGTTTAAGTATAAGTCCGGATAATAAATTTGCTGTTTTTAGTATTGATAGTATTGGACGAAGAATTTACGATATTCAAATAAAAAATCTTGAAACAGGCGAAATACTTTCTGATAAAATTGAAAAAGTATCCGGAAACGCAGTTTGGGCCAATGACAACAAGACTATTTTTTATTCTAGCCAAGACGAAATAACCCTACGTTCCGACAAGATTTTCAAGCACAAACTAGGAACCAATCAGACTGATGATGTTTTGGTTTATTTTGAAAAAGACGAAACTTTTAATGTTGAAGTCGCCAAATCTAAGTCCAGAAAATACTTGGCTATAGAATCAGGAAGCACCTTAACAACCGAGTACCAAATATTAGAAGCAGATAATCCGGATGGAAAATTTAGAATTTTCCAGAAACGAGTTCGAGGTTTAGAATACAGCATCAATCATTATGGCGACAGTTTTTATATCATGACTAATGCGGACAAAGCCACAAATTTTAAGTTGATGAAAACTCTGGAAACAGCCACATCGAAAGAGAATTGGGCAGAAGTTGTTCCGCATCGAGAGGATGTTTTATTAGAGGATATTGAAATTTTCAAAGACTTTTTAGTAGTAGAAGAACGCTCAAACGGACTCAATAAAATTAGAATTATGCCTTGGAGTGGAGAAGGGGAGTATTATTTGCCTTTTGAAAGCGAAACATATACAACTTATACAGGATCTAATGTAGATTTTGAAACCGATATTTTGCGTTATTCCTATCAATCCATGACGACACCTTCTTCTGTGATTGATTTCAACATGAAAACTAAGGTCAAGGAAATCAAGAAAGAACAACAAGTTCTGTCCCGAGACTTCGGGAGTAAATTCGATAAAAATAATTATACCGAAGAACGAATTTGGGCCACTGCGGCAGATGGTGCAAAAGTTCCTATTTCGATGGTGTATAGAAAAGGATTGAAAAAAGACGGCAAGAATCCTTTGTTGCTCTATGCTTATGGGTCTTATGGACATTCGATGGATGCTACGTTTTCATCCACCAGATTGTCTTTGCTCGATAGAGGATTTATTTTTGCAATAGCTCACATTCGCGGTGGCGAAGATTTAGGACGACAATGGTATGAAGACGGCAAATTGTTGAAAAAGAAAAATACGTTTACCGATTTTATAGATTGTTCCAAATTTGTAATCGAACAAAAATATACTTCGCCAGAACATTTATATGCCGAAGGTGGCTCGGCTGGTGGATTGTTGATGGGCGTAATAGTAAATTTAGCACCTGAACTGTACAATGGTGTCATTGCTCAAGTCCCTTTTGTTGATGTGATAACAACAATGTTGGACGAAACAATTCCTTTGACTACTGGAGAATATGATGAATGGGGAAATCCGAATAGTAAAAAATATTATAACTATATGCGCTCTTATTCGCCTTATGATAATGTGAAAAAACAGAATTATCCCAACATGTATGTTTCAACGGGTTTACACGATTCACAAGTTCAGTATTGGGAGCCAGCCAAATGGGTGGCTAAGCTCAGAACTGTTAAAAATAACGCTACTGTTTTGTATTTAGATACCAATATGGATGCGGGTCATGGCGGTGCTTCCGGAAGATTTGAAGCTATTAAGGAGTTAGCAAAAGAATATAGTTTTTTATTAGATTTAGAAAAAATTAAAAAGTAATTGATTTTTTTTTGTTAAATTTGCAAAGATTTTAGGTTAAATTAGAAAGTGTCCTTGAATAACAATTTTTTTATGAAAGAAGAAATTAACGCTTATAATAATATTTTAGAATTAATAGGTGATACACCACTTATTAAACTAAATAGAGTTACCGAAGAATTAGAAGGGAACTTTTACGCAAAAGTTGAGGCGTTTAATCCCGGACATTCCACCAAAGATAGAATTGCATTATATATTATTGAAGAAGCAGAAAAGCGCGGTATACTTTCACCGGGAGATACAATTATTGAAACTACTTCGGGTAATACAGGTTTTAGTTTAGCAATGGTTAGCATAATTAAAGGCTACAACTGCATATTAGCAGTAAGTTCAAAATCTTCGAAAGATAAAATTGATATGCTTCGCAATTTTGGAGCGAAAGTTTATGTTTGTCCTGCACATGTCTCTGCAGATGACGAAAGATCCTACTACAATGTTGCCAAAAGATTACATGAGGAAACTAAAGGATCAATATACATCAATCAATATTTTAATCAACTCAATATTGATGCTCATTACAAATCTACTGGGCCTGAAATTTGGAAACAAACGAATGGCAAAATAACTCACCTCATTGCATGTAGCGGAACTGGTGGAACTATTTCAGGAACTGCAAAATATTTAAAAGAACAAAATCCAAACATTAGAATTCTTGGTGTAGACGCTTTTGGTTCGGTACTAAAAAAATACCACGAAACTAGAGAGTTTGATAACGATGAAATTTATCCTTACAGAATCGAAGGATTAGGTAAAAATCTTATTCCATCGGCCACTGACTTTGATGTAATTGATAAGTTTATAAAAGTTACCGACGAAGAAAGTGCTCATTCCACTAGAGAGTTGGTTCGTAAAGAAGGAATGTTTGTAGGATATACATCCGGAGCTGTACTTCAAGCTATCAAGCAATATGCCGAAGAAGGAGAGTTTGATAAAAACAGTAATGTAATTGCCATTTTTCCAGATCACGGTTCGAGATATATGAGTAAAGTTTTTAGTGATAACTGGATGAATGAACAAGGTTTCTTTGATAGTGTTAATGAAGAAGAAGCTCAAAAAATAGAGTTTATTAAGTAAATTTTACCAATAATATTAATCACAAAAAGGCTGTTTCAAATTGAAACAGCCTTTTTTGATTTTATATCTAAATTAAAGATTGTAAATTTGGTTTCAAAAATTGCTGACATGCTTGAACTCGAAAATATTTCTTTTTCTTATACCAATAATCCCTTGATTGACAATGTGAGTTTGTCGGTTTTAAAAGGCAGTAATCTTGCTCTTATTGGCGAAAGCGGTTCAGGAAAAAGTACGTTGTTAAAATTGATTTATGGCTTGTATGATTTGGATAAAGGCGAAATTCGATACAATAACAAATTGATTTTAGGGCCAAAATACAAACTTATTCCAGGCGAAGATTATATTAAATATTTAGCCCAAGATTTTGATTTAATGCCTTATATTTCTGTTGAAGAAAACGTTGGAAAATTTTTGTCCAACATTTATAAAGACCAAAAAAAAGCTCGTGTGACGGAACTTTTAGAATTGGTCGAAATGACTGAGTTTGCAAAAGTTAAAGCAAAATCATTAAGTGGCGGACAGCAGCAAAGAGTTGCTTTAGCAAGAGTTTTAGCCTTAGAACCCGAAATACTATTGTTAGACGAGCCATTCAGTCAGATTGATTCGTTCCGAAAAAATAAGCTGCGAAGAAATTTATTTTCCTATTTAAAACAAAAACAGATTAGCTGTATTGTCGCTACTCATGACAGTATTGAAGCCTTGTCATTTTCAGACGAAACGATAGTAATTCGAAATGGAACAATTGTAGCCAAAAACACTCCTGAAAACTTATTTAAAAATCCTTTAAATCAATACGTTGCCTCTCTTTTTGGAGAAGTAAATCAAATACACTCCAATTTACTTTCGTTGAAAGGGAAGAAAAATGAAATGCAGCTGGTTTATCCACACCAACTAGAAGTTGTAGAAAAATCGATGCTTGAGGTGCTAATAAAGCAATGCTATTTCAAAGGCAGTCATTATTTGATTGAATCTAGCTTTGAAAACAATACTATCTTTTTTGATGCAACTTCAGAATTAGAAATTGGTTCAAGTGTGTTTTTAGCTTTGAAAACTAATTTTTCACCTCTTTATTGAAATAAACAAGGTAATAATACATTTGCTTTTCTTCATCCCAACCTTTTTCAACATATTTTTCGGCACTTTCGGGATTAATAAAATCTAATTTAATTTGAATATGAGTATCCAAATTGATTACGTTTTTAATTGATTTTCGAGCATCCGAAACGGCTGCATTGGCAATAGGAAAAGTCGTTATGTCTTCGATGCTGTATTTTTCGCCTTTATCGACCTTATAGCTTTTAAACTCAGGAATCAAATCTGGGTTATCCAGAACTTCGTTCAAGAAATTACTTTCTTCAAACTGATCGTTTTTGGCAAAATAGTTTACACTACGATTCATAAACATAACCTCTTCTTTCTTGTCTTCGGCAGGAAAAACGACATCTTTGGCAAAACCTTGACAAAACTTCAAGTATTTTTTGGTTATAAAATTTTCGTCTTCAAAAGCATCTACTGAAAGGAAATGTTCTAGCCAATATCGGGCATCGTAGCGATTGCTATCCACAGTCAATATTTTGTAGCCTTCTTCTTTTTTGTAATTAAAAATAATACAGCCTTTGTCTAGTTTGCTCAGATTGATACCTTGTTGCAAAATCATTTCAAGATTGCTGTTTTTTTCTTCAAATTGTAAGAAATCCGACTGTAATTCGCTTTTAAATATCCCAATAGCATCCACAACGGTATTGTCGATGTTGATATTGGTTAAATGCGTGATATAAACCTCTCCGTTTTTGATGTGTGGATGATTGGATTGCTCAAACAAATGGGTTGTAATTTTCTTAGAAACTTCATGCAAACTACTTGGATTATCGAATATTTGAGTCGCTAATTTGTACATATCATTGTATTCTAAATCGACCTCATGGGCAAATTGATAATAATTTTCTTCTTTTTCTCTAAAGGGTCTAAAGAAATATTCTTTGATTAGCGGAACAATTTCGTCATTTAAATTAAAAGACTGTTCTGATAAAAAAATAGCTTCGTTGCGACTTTTGTTTCCCACTCTGTGAATGGATAAGGTTTCTATGTGGGTGTTGAAAAGATTGATCATTTAAAAAGGGTTTCCTCTCCCCAGCCCTCTCCAAAGGAGAGGGAGATGAGATATGAATATTGTTGGTTTATATTTTATGTCGATATATTTTTAACTTGAAATGAATTGTTTTTTATAAATTATTCAAATCCAGTTTTGGCTCCCTCTCCTTTGGAGAGGGCTGGGGAGAGGATTAATTCCAATTCTCTTCGAATCCAAAATCTTCAAAGCTATCATCGCTTTCAAACATGTCAAGGTCATCTTCGTCTAAGTCATCTTCAAATTCATTGAATTCTTCCTCTTCGTCATCTGCAAAAAAATGCTTTTCCATAGCTTCGGCTGGCATTTCACCAACTGAAAAAATAGTTTCGGGATAGGTATTTCCACCAATAATTTCTTCAATTGCAGCCAATTCTACCAGAAAAGTCCACATGCTGATAAAATCGTAAACATAAATTATTTTGGTATTTTCTTTATCCAGAATATCCGAAAGCAAGTAATCACTCATTGTTTTTTGTTCGCCAGGAACATCGCCTGTATCAAACATTGGAATTTCGTCTTCTTGATTCCAAGTGTCGTCACAGGTGTAAAACGAGGCTACTTCCATGCCATCAAAACCAAAAGAATTGAAGATGGCGTTGTGTAAATCTTCTAAGCTGTCTTCGGCAAGTATAGCGATGTCTCTAAAAATATCTTCTTCGGTATCTAGAATAACTCTGAATTTATAAACCATAATTTTTATTTTTGTTCAAAGTTCAAAGGTAAAATATAATTTTAGATTTCAGATTTTAGATTTCAGATTTGTTGAAAAGATTTTAAATTCATTGATTTTCGGCATTAACGGAAATAAAGTATCTGCTCCGTAAAGAGTTCCTTAGAATAACCCCACAGATATCTCTGACTTTGCGGAATTTTTCTATATTTGATTGAAAGAATTAAATTTGAAATGGAGATGTTATAAATCCAAATTCAGCAGTAAAATATCATAGTTAATATTCCGCAAAGTCGGGAGACATTTGCGGAGCGGGGGCAACAGGCTATTGATTATTATAAAGATAATTTTGCAATAACAGTGGTTACTAAAAGTCAAACTTTTGTTGTAAGTGTAACAGATTGGGAAGTATTTGGTAAATTGGCTACTACATATTTTTCTAATATAACCGAGAGGGAAAAAATTAATAATCAATATAAAGCTAAAGGAGTTGATTATATAGATTTGCAAGGGTCTGATTATAATGAAAATGGAAGATTTGAGCCAAGTATTTATGCAGCTTTACAACTTTTTAAAGGTGCTATTTCTATTTATAAATATGATAAAGGAACTTTAAAATTTGCACCACTAGCTCTAGATGCTGTTGGAGACGTCATAACTAACCCTTGTAACAAATAATATAAAAAATAATATCATGAAAAATTTAATTCTAATTCTATCCGTGCTTGTTCTGAATAGCACTTTAAGCTTGGCTCAACTGCAGCAGACCGGTATGACTTTTTCCTTACCATCAACTGCTGTCAAAGTAACAAATCAAAATTTATCAACTTATAACATTGCATATACACGGTTTGCTCATTTGGCTAATATTTACAAAATAAATCAACAGGTGTGGATTGGATTCGGTGCCGTTAAAAATACTAGAACTACTAGAGACACATTACAAGGTTATAAAAGCAGACAAGATTATGATATGAGCCATGACTTAAAGACGTCAGGAATCTATTATTCAAAAATTGAGACTGTTAATAATCTTGATGTTTATTTTGAATATCATTTTACTAAAGGTATCGGATATTATGGAGGCGATCTTGGAACAATTTATATGATGGTCTTTGATTATGATAAAAAGAAAATGTTTAGCGGACGTGTTGGGTTTGAAAATCAATCCGACAGCATAGAAGCTATGACGATATTCTATGATTTCGTAAAATCAGTTAGTTTTGTCCCTATGTAAATACTTAACAAAACCCCGCTACCGCACGAATCCTTTCGTGTGGTCTGCTAAACTAGGGTAACAATTATAGCGCTTAACTCATAGAAATTTCAAAAAACTGATTAGTATTTATTTGCTAATCAGTTTTTTTTAAATGTCTTTTCTTGTTATATTTACAACAACAAGGTATGCCACACGAAAGGATTCGTGCGGTAGCAGGGGGAAAATTGTTTTAGTTGATTATAGAGACCACTTTATTGCGCTGCTGTTTGGTATTGGGTTCTTGTTTTGGAACTTGATTTTTAACAAAAAAAAAACCATCATTTCTGACAGTTTAAAATTCAATTGGTTCTCTACTGGTATGACGAACTCGTAATATTCTGATTTGCTCTTGAGTAATTTTATAAGCAACTCTATATTTAAACTTCTCAAAAGCCCTAAAACTTCCATCGTTATCGGACTTAAATCTATCTTGTTCATAAAGATTAGGATTTGCTAGTAATTCTTTAGTTGTCTTTAAAATAGTGTCCTTAACTTCTTTAGCATAAACTAAATTATTTCCTGTTTTCAGATAATCGTATATATCTTTCAAATGGTTTAATGCTTCTTTATCCCATACTAAAACTCTAGTATTTACCATTGACTAGTCATTTTTTCCACATCTTCTTCTGAATAAAAATCTCCTTTTTCTATCCTTAAATTGGCTTGATTCAATTCAACGTTATATTGTTTTAAACTTATCGGTTTTGAACTTTTTTTTGTTTCTAAAAGCAATTCTAATTTGTTAAATAAATTTTCATCTACTTCAAATAACCGTTGTATAAAATTATATTTTCTAGTTGCTAAATCCATAACAATCTCTTTTTTTAAGTGTTTTACAAAAATACAAATTTTGTTCAATAATTTTATTGTATCGGATGAAAACTAATAATCATTTCGTGAAGACTTTCTAGATTGTCTTGCCGATAGCGTTCTGAACTGATTATATATTTGTATCCTGTAAGATATTGGGTTTTTCGTAAGTTGTGTATTTTAAGCTAGTTTACAACCCGATCGCGCTAATATTCAATAAATATCTCGTGTTGGATAGCGCAGAATTACTTCGTCAGTTCGCAAAAGCTCGGGTGCAATCTGTGCCCATAAGTCTGACAGGGCTTTTTGAGTATAAAATGTGTTTTGCCCCAACATGCTACACAGTTTGTCACGCTGTAAGTATCTCAACGGATACTCATTTGTTCTCTGAGTCTCATTCGGAGAAAATACTTAATGTTTCAGATTCTATTCATTCAACTTCCGAATCACTTTCGCTGGATTTCCTACCACCAACGAATTATCGGGAATGTTTTTTGTAACCACCGATCCTGCACCAATCACACAACCATCGCCTATTGTGATTCCTGGGAGAATAATTGCGTTACCGCCAATCCAGCAATCATCGCCAATACGTATCGGTAGCGCGTTTTCGATTGTTTTTCTTAGTGCTGCATCTAATGGATGATTGGCAGTATAAATTTGAACTCCGGGAGCAAAAAAAACATTGGAGCCAATCGAAACTTTTGCGCCATCCAGCACCACACAATTCACATTGAAATAAACATTGTCGCCACAAAATATGTTATAGCCATAATCACAAAAAAATGGAGGTTCGATGTAAAGATTGGTCCCCGTATTTGGAATTAATTCCTCGATAATTTCTCTTGCTTTTTTGGTTATTCGGTATTCAATAACATTCAATCTATGAAGTAAATTTTTGGCTCTTCGGCGGTCTTTTATCAATTCAGAATCGCCTGATAAATAATCTTCTCCAGCTATCATTTTTTCTTTTTCGGTTTTCATAAAAAAAAATATTTGAATTTAAAGTGATAATTACAGCCTAAAACATAGAGTATGATAGTAAATTATTTTATTGCAAAATCTATTTTAGTAACTTAACGTATGCTTTAGATATATTGTGTTAAAAATAATGAATATCAATTTATTAAACACTTAATATAGATTATATCTATAATTGCTTTTTGCTGTTTTCAAGCACCAAATAAAGTTGCAATCCAAATAAAAGTGTTGCCAAAACAATATGAATGGTTTGTGTTCCAAAAGGGAAATTAAAATAATACATACTTATTCCAGATAGGATTTCTAGGAAAATTAATAGCGCTACCCAATTCATTTTTGTAAATCCTAAACCTAGTTTTCTATTTCTAAAAAACAAAAACGCATTAACACTCAAAACTAAAATTGAAAAGCTTCGATGGATATAAAAATTTATTTTGGGGTTTTGAATCCATGCTTCTTTTGGCAAACCAGATTCAACGATTGTATCTACCGATTCTCGAACTTGAGTTCCTAATATAATTTGGATAATAGTTAACCCCAGTGCAATAAATAAAATCCATTTGAATTTCTTGTTAAACAATTTAGATTTTCGAGAATTTTGAGCGGTAAAAATGACATACAATTGGACAGATACAATCAGTAATGCGACTAGCATATGAGTCGTTATTTTGTAGGGATTTAAGACCGAATCGACTACTGTTTTTCCTAACCAAGCTTGAAAACCCATTAAAAAACAGATTAGAAAATTGAGTGCAATCAATTTTTTGTTGTCTCGCCAAAATCCGAATGACAAGAAAAATACGAATAGACAAGCAACTCCTGCTAAGGCGCCCAATAATCTATTGATGTATTCTACCCAAGTGTGAAAAGCGTTGAAGACAGCGTAGTCGTGTTTGGTGTATTTTTCCCAATCGGATGACGCAAAAGTAGTTTTGGCAACAAAATCGGCTTTGGCAACAAGCAATATTTGGTCTTTTATAATAACTTGTCCTTTATCATATTCTTTGCCAACAGCGAATAACAACTCTTTTTCTTGAGTAGGCGGAATATAATAGCCAAAGCATTTTGGCCAATCCGGACAACCCATTCCCGAACCTGTCATTCGAACCAATGCGCCAGCAATTATGACTAGATAAACTAAAACTAAGGCTGTTTTTGCCGAGGCTAGAAAATATTTTTTCATTTTTATTTCTTTGGGTTAAATTCACCGAAGTTTTGCTTCTTTTTTTGCCACAGATTATCACAGATTTCAACGGATTTTTATTTGTTTAAGTTTGCGTAATCTGCATAATGTTGTCTTTACTTTTTGGGCATTACCTAGTTATTGTTTAATCTATTTTTTTTAATCCCAATTCCACCCCTCTTTTTAATACAAAATCATAGGCAGCTTGATATTCATTTGGAATTTCTCCTTCTAAAATGGCTTCTTTTACCGCTTCTTTTAGAATGCCTATTTCACGAGAGGGCTGTAAATCGAAAATCGCCATAATCTCCTCACCTGAAATGGGTGGTTGAAAATTGCGAACATGATCTCGTTCCTCTACTTCGACTATTTTTTGGCGAACAATTTCGAAATTATTGTGGTATTTCTTAAACTTGCTTGGGTTTTTGGTTGTAATATCGGCTTCGCACAACGTCATCAAACTGTCTACATCCTCGCCAGCATCAAAAACCAAACGACGCACTGCAGAATCGGTTACCATATCTTCGGACAAAACTATGGGGCGAGAACTCATCATGACCATTTTTTGTACAAATTTCATTTTGTGGTTAAGCGGCATTCGCAATCTTTCGAAAATTTTTTTCGCCATTTTTCCGCCCATGAATTCGTGTCCGTGAAACGTCCAGCCTTGTTTTTTGTTGAAGCGTTTTGTTGGTGCTTTTCCAATATCATGTAACAAAGCCGACCAGCGCAACCAAACATCGTCTGTGTTTGGGCAAATATTATCGACTACTTCCAGCGTATGATAGAAATTGTTTTTATGGGTTTGACCTTCAATTTCTTCCACTTGGTTTAGTGCTGTTAATTCGGGAAGAATGGTGTCTAAAAGTCCTGTTTTGTATAATAATAAGAATCCGACTGATGGTTTGTTGGTAGAAAGAATTTTATTCAACTCATCGACAATCCTTTCGCCTGAGATTATGTTGATTCGGTCTGCATTTTTTCCGATGGATTGCAAGGATTTTTCTTCAATTTCGAAACCCAATTGGTTTGCAAAGCGAATACCCCGTAGCATTCGTAATGGATCGTCCGAGAAAGTAATATCGGGATCAAGAGGTGTTTTGATAATTTTATTTTTCAAATCCTCTAATCCGTTGAAAGGATCCGATAATTCTCCAAAATTAGCCGCGTTTAAAGATAAAGCCAAGGCATTGATGGTAAAATCACGACGGTTTTGATCGTCTTCCAAGGTTCCGTTTTCGACAATAGGATTTCTACTGTCAAGATTGTACGATTCTTTTCGAGCGCCTACAAATTCGATTTCGGTGTCTTCAAATCGCAACATGGCCGTTCCGTAGGTTTTAAAAACCTGAACATTTGGTTTTTTTGGAAGCAATTCCGATACTTTTAAGGCGAGTTCTATTCCGCTACCCACGGCAACAATATCGATGTCTTTTTTGAAATGGCTGCCCAAAAGTAAATCTCTCACGAAGCCACCAATCACATAACTTTCGATGTTAAGTTCTTGGGAAGCTTGAGAAATAACTTGGAATATTTTATTATTTAAGGCTGACTTATATGAAGTTTTAATGCTCATTTTAAAAATGTTTAAAGTTTAAAGTTTAAAGTTGCTCAACTGAAAACTGAAAACTGTCTCTCGACTACGCTCGAGATGACAAATGGAAATTATTTTCGAATCACTTTCACCTGCGAATCGTTCGTGATTTTTATAATCGTAGACGGTTTTCCTCCAATTTTATCACGGTGCAAATTTACAACATAGTCTACACCTTTTATAATTTCAGGACTAATATCCTTAAAAGCAATAGGAGTAGGCTGACCAGAGATATTTGCCGAGGTGGAAACCAGTGGTTTTCGCATTTTTTCCATCAATTTGAAGCAAAAGGGTTCTTTGACGATTCTAATTCCTAGAGTATTATCGGAAGCAATTAAGTTGGCAGCCACATTTCGGGGTTTATCAAGAATTAATGTCGTTGGTTTGTCGGATAAATCGATTATTTGCCAAGCTACTTCTGGGATTTCCTTAAAAACGTTGTACGTCATTTTTTCGCCGTTCATAAGCACGATCATGCTTTGGGTTTCGGCTCGTTGTTTGAGCGTATAGATTTTGGCGACAGCTTCAGGGTTTGTGGCATCGCAGCCTATTCCCCAAACGGTATCAGTCGGGTAGAGGATAATGCCGCCTTGTTGAATTATTTCAAATGCGTTTTGGATTTCTGGGTTGATGTCCATTATAATTTTTTATGTGGTACGAAGATATTTATTTGTATTCTAAATATTTGGAGCAAATTAAATTTAAGACTTAGTATCTTTATTAATTTCTTAAAAAAAAAGTTTGAGCTAAGGAAGAAACCTTATCTCAAACTTTTTAAGTTTTATTTTGAAAATTATTTTTTTAGATACAATCCCATAGTCATTAATGCCAATGCAAAAAACATTCCGACAAACCATTTAAGCATGTCATTTTTGCTTTCTTTTATTTCCACTTTTACAGATTCTATTTTGGTATTTACTTGTTCAAATTTTAATTCCAATTTCAGAAAGTCTTCTTTAACAGTACTTTTAAAATCTGAGTTTTCATATTTAATATCATTGTGAACTTCTTCCCTTATAGCATCAACAAATTCTTTCGCTTTTGCATCGGATAGTTTGAAATCTGTTTTTAATATCTGATATAAATTTAAGTTTACAGTATTCATGATTAAGTGTTTATATTACAAAAATAGTGTTTCTTTTTTTATTTGTTATAAATGGGATAGTTATTTTTTTATCGCCATTCATCAAGCGAATCATAAATTGGGTTTCGGCTCGTTGTTTGAGTGTCCTAGTTGTAGTCAGACAGGGCGGAAAGGTTTGAGCGTATAGATTTTGGCGACAGCTTCTGGGTTTGTGGCATCACAGCCAATTCCCCAAACCGTATCGGTCGGATAAAGAATTATTCCACCTTGATGTATTATTTCGAAGGCTTTATGGATTTCTTCTTGCATTATATAAATTGTAAAAAAAATATTTTGTATAAAAATACAAATTAAATAGGCTATTCTCAAATGTGGAAAATAGATGGTACAAACTTAATTACGTTCTAAATTTTTAATTTATTTTTGTTGAAATTAAAATACTAATTAATGAGTTTACCAATTATTCAATCGCTTTGGATTGGAGATAAATTATCTTTAAACGAACAACTTTGCATTGCTTCCTTTTTATATCATGGTCATGAATTTCATTTATACACGTATGAAATTATTGAAAACATTCCTGAAGGGACAATTTTAAAAGATGCAAATCAAGTTATCCCTTTTGATAAAATTTTTAAATATAAAAAAGGAAGTTACGCTGGTTTTGCAGATTGGTTTAGATATAAGTTGTTGTTTGAAAAAGGTGGATTTTGGGTAGATACCGATGTTGTATGTATGAAACCTTTTCAATTTGATTCAGATTTGATTTTTGGATTAGAAAGTAATAATACAGCGAACATTGCAGTTTTGTGTTTTCCGATGCGTCATGAAGTATGTTCGTTTTTAATAGATTTCTGTGAAAACCCGAATAAAATTTTACCCTTTGATACGTTTAAAGACAAAAAAAGAAAATTAAAAAGGAGAATTTTAGGAAAAGGTATTAATCAAATGAAATGGGGAGAGGCTGGACCAGTTGGGTTTACAAGTACTTTGATTCATTTTGATTTACTAAATTTAGCTAAACCCTTTACTTATTTTTATCCAATTTCAAATAACAATTGGAACAGCATTTATGACACAACATTAAGTAAAGATTTTAATTTATTCCATGATACTTATGCAATTCATTTATGGAATGAAATGTCTAGAATAGAAAATTTTGATAAAAACAAACGTCAAGACAAAGCGTCATTGATTGAAACTCTTAGAACAAAATACCTTGGATCAGAAAACAAATAATTCAAAAGTATCTGTTATTATCCCTTGCTTTAATCAGGGGCATTTTTTAAACGACACACTTCAATCGGTATACAATCAAAGCTATGTTAATTGGGAATGTATAATCATCAATGATGGTTCAACTGATAATACAGAAAAAATCGCCAATAAATGGTTAAGTGCCGATTCCAGATTCCAGTATTTTTATAAAACAAATGAGGGGTTAAGCAGTGCTCGAAATGTAGGTTTAGAAAAGGTTAAAGGGGAATATCTTTTGTTTTTAGATTCGGATGATTGTATTCATGAAGATAAAATTTCAAAAAGTATTACTTTATTAAATTCGAGCAAATTAGATGTTGTTATCTCAGATTTTAAAAGGTTTAAGACGAATGTAACTTATCTACAACCTGCATTTTGTAATCTATCCGAACAAGAATTTTCTTTTGAGTCTATTCTTTTAAATTGGGATACAAAATTTAATTTTCCTCCACATTGTTGTTTGTTTTCTTCACATTTATTTAAAGACCTAAAATTTAACGAGAATCTAAAAGCCAAGGAGGATTGGTTTATGTGGATTGAAGTATTTAGGAAAAATCCCAAAGTAGAATTCATTAATGATCCTTTGGCACTTTATAGAAAAAATCCAAAAAGCATGACCAAAAACTGGAAGCACATGAATGAAAATACTGTCTTGGCCTATTTGGAGATTCTTTCAACTATTGACGAAAAGTATAAAACGCTATTTATTTCGAAAATTATCAACGATGGGAATAAATCAAAAGAATCCTATTTTAAAAAATATATAAAATACAAAAAACTTTCTTTTATCTTATTGCTAATAATTAGTCTATTTGTAGTATCTACGATAGTTTTGTTTTTAAAGTAGCTTAATTTTTTGCTTAGTCTTCAATGATTTAGATAACGGCGCTCCAGCCAAAAACAGAAAAAATAACGACCAGTTTTTAGGTTTAAAAATACTACTAAAAAAATATTTCACAATCAAGAATAACAAAACTATTTTATGTCCAAAAAAACCATAGTGTTTTTGAATAATGTAGAGTAACGAAATCTTCAATTCTTTTTTAATAGTTAATGATCTTTGCTCTGTACTGGCTCCATGATAATGGGTAAATTCGGCTTCGGGAATTAAATAGGCAAATTTAGATTGATTAGCCAATCGAATACACAAATCGGTTTCTTCGTAATACAAAAAAATGTTGGTGTCAAAACCACCAATATCATAGAAATCAGTTGCTCTAACAAACATATAACTTCCCGGTATAAAGTTAACTTGAATCGGAGTACTGTATTTTTTCTTCCGTTTTGGGTGTTTTTTTGAATTGATGAATTCTAAAAAATTTCGTCCCAAAATTTCTCTAGCTGGAGAGGCAAAATGATCGAGCGAAATCATAAAATCGCCATTTTCTTTATAGGCTTGAGCGCCAGCGATTCCTATATTTTGATTGTTTTCTAATGCGTTTGTTAGTATCGAAAAACAGTCATTTATAAATAAAGTATCATTATTGACGAAAGCTAAATACTTTGCATTGGCAAACTGTACACCATGCATATTTCCGCCACCAAACCCCGTGTTTATTCTACTTCTATGCAATTCAAGATTATGAAAAGTAGTTTCATCGCAAAAGGATTTTAGTTTTAGGTAATCTTCTTTTTCGGAACAATTATCAGTTATAATAATTTGATAATTGATGTTTTTAGAAGTTTTTTCTATAATAGAACGTATGCAATTGATGCTGTGTTCGCTTGTGTTATAGTTGATTAAAATTACGGCTATGTCAAACATCATAAATATTGATTGATTCCCTTTTCGATAAAAGTCAATTTCTTTTCAGTGGTAAGTCTTTCGATTTCATTATTAATTTCAATGTGGCTTTTGGATTGTTCCTTGTGATAAACATGGTACGCAATACCAGCAAATTTCAATCTTTTTCCTTTGATTCCAATGTTATGCAAACGCTGAATCATCTCGGAATCATCGATTCCCCAGCCAACTAAATCTTCATTAAAACCATTAATTTTAATAATATCTTCTCTCCAAAATGACATATTGCAACCTCGAAGTTTTCGAGAACGTTTGTCAACGTTTTTGACAAAATTCATCAAAAAAGGAAAACGAATCGTTCTTCCTCTTTTTTTTATTCCCTCTGAAAACAGATTCAAGGTAATGATTTTTTCAAAAAATAATTTTGGTAAAAGTTTTTCTTGAATATTTACTCTTGAGCCATATAAATAAATCCCTTTCTCAGCAAAAGTTAAGTGATCTTCAATAAAATATTTATTCATAATAATATCACCATCAATTTCAATAATATAGTCGTTTTTGGCAATTGCAATAGCTTTGTTCATGATTTTTGGCTTTCTGTTTTTTACATCTTCATGCCAAATATGAATCAAAGGAATAGAGAATATTTTTTGATAATGCTCAATTAATTGCTTCGTTTCTTGTCTTGAACCATCATCAGCAATGATGACTTCGTTGGGTAAAATAGTTTGGTTTAGAACACTTAATAATAATAATTCCAATGCTTCAGGCCAATTATAAGTAGGTGTTATTAAAGTACAACTAGGATAAGACATAAAATAAAATTTGGGTAAATATAAGCTAAATACTTGAAGTCTAAAATGCAATACCTATATTTGTAATTGCATTATTTTACAACATATGAAATATTTTCTGAATCCTTTTTTTAATTCTTTTGAGAATCAAATACAAAATAATATTACTCATTTTAATTCCACAGGAATCCTTTTTGGAGACGGTAAACGCAATAAAATCAAACTATTTGAATTTGACGATAAAATGATAAACATCAAATCGTTTAAAATCCCCAATTTGATAAATAAATTGGTCTATAACTATTTTAGAAAATCGAAAGCTAGACGTTCTTTTGAATATGCGACCATTTTGCTAGAAAAAGGAATTGGGACTCCACAACCAATTGCTTATTTTGAAAATTACGATTTTATTGGACTCAAGGACAGTTATTATATAAGCGAACATTTGGATTGTGATTTGACTTTCAGAGAACTAGTTGAAATATCGGATTATCCAGATCATGAAAAAATTCTACAACAATTTACCCAATTTTCATTCAAATTACACGAAAAAGGAATTGAATTCCTAGATCATTCCCCAGGAAATACTTTGATAAAAAAAACAGTGAGTGGAGACTACGAATTTTTTCTAGTAGACTTGAACCGAATGAATTTTCATGATAAAATGTCTTTCGAGTCTAGAATGAAGAATTTGTCTCGGCTTACTCCATACAAAAATATGGTTCAAATGATAAGCAAAGAATATGCATTTTTGTCTAACGAAGACGAGGATTTGGTATTTGGGACATTATGGAAATTTACCTCAAAATTTCAGAATAAATATTATAGAAAAAAGAATATAAAAAAGAAATTTAAATTTTGGACGTAAACTATTTTCTATCGTACATCGTTTTTAATTCACGGTATCTTACCCAAATGCTTAAAGCGTTTAGATAGCAAATAATCAACCCTTTTTTTCCATCAAGAACCCCGAATCGGATTAAATAACTGTATAGGAATTTGTATATTGGTTTAAAATAAAAATGAAAAAAATTTGGTTTTACTTGTTTTATAAATAATTCTCTTGCTTTTAAATTGCCATAATACACCATCTTTTTTTTGTAAGAATCATAATTTGAGTAAGAATGATGTATTAGTTTGTTTTTTAATTTTCCTATTTTTCCGTCTATGATTAATTTTTCGTGAACTAATTTAGTACTAATATAGTTTGCTTTCCCGGTTTGAAATAATCTAACGTTTTTATCGGTTTGCCACCCACTAAAATGCAAATGTTTTTTTTGAAACATAAATTTTCTATAAAAACTAAAAGCAGTATTAATCTTGTCATTATTTACTTTTTCAAGAATTTCATTTTTTAATTTAATTGAAATTCTTTCATCTGCATCAATAAAAAGTGTCCAATAGCAACTTGCCAATTTTAAGGCTAGATTTCGTTGTGAAGTATAGTTTTCGAATTTATTTTGAATTAACCTTACTTTTGGATATTTTTTGATAATATCTACAGTTTTATCGGTGCTAAATGAATCCACAATAATTAGTTCGTCAACAAAATCTAAATTAAGGATAACCTCTTCAATGTTCTTTTCTTCATTGTTGGTTATTATTAATCCAGTGATTTTGTTTGTAAGAGTATGATTCATTAATAAAAATAATTTTAATCGCAAAAGTATAAATAAACAAGCCTAATATAGTTAGTTCTTTTATTTTTTTACATAATATTTCATTAAAGTTTATATTTGTCAAAAAACAGACGAATGAATATTAGTGGTTTAGTGATTACCTATAATGAAGAGCAAAACATCGGCAAATGTATAGATGCGCTTTTTGAAGTTTGTGATGAAGTTATTGTAATAGATTCTAACAGTACCGATGAAACTGTAAAAATTGCTTCAGAAAAAGGAGCCAGGCATATAAATCAATCGTTTTTAGGGGATGGGCCTCAAAGGATTTTTGGGGTTTCTTATTGTAAAAATGATTGGATCTTAAATTTAGATGCCGATGAATTTTTAGATAATGACTCGGTGGTTTTTATGAAAAATAAAACCTTTGAAAATGATACACACGATGCGTATAGTTTTCGGGTGAAAAACTTTCTGCAAGAGAAAGTTATTGATTTTGCTGGGTGGTATCCAGATTATAAAATTCGTTTTTTTAATAAAAAAACAGCATCACCATCCGAAGATAAAGTACATCAAAAAATTATTGCGACTAATATTAAAAAATTAAAAACCCATATTTTACATTATGGCAGTCATTCTTTTTTTCAGATTATTGCTAAAAAAAATCAATATGCTCAATGGAATGCTGAACAATTGTATGATGCAGGTAAAAGAGTAAATTCGCTCAAACCAATTATAAATGGCGTGGTCTCCTTTATCCGTTGTTATTTCTTTAAAAAAGGAATTCTTAACGGAATTGATGGATTAACAATCTCATTAACACAAGGTTATTTTTCGTACATCAAATACGCAAACTTAGTTCAGATACAAAAAGAAAGAAAAAAACTAAAGTAAAGATTGATACAAATTTTGCCAGTTTTGGGCAATTAGGTCATCATTAAATTTTTGAACAAATTCTAATCCTTTTTCTTGCATTTCAATTCGTTTTGATGGATTTTCCCAAAGCAAGTCAATAGCATTTCTTAATTCATCACTGTTTTCTGGATTAATATAAGTAGAATAATCTCCTCCAGCTTCAGCAAAGCAACTTCCAACCGAAGTTATAACCGCAGTTTTAGAATATAAGGCTTCGATTATTGGAATTCCAAAGCCTTCAAAAACAGACGGGTAAACAAATAAAGTTGCTTTTTGATAAATAATAGCCATTTCTTGCAAGGATAAGTATTTTAAAAAAAAGACTTGTTTTTCAAGATGATTAGAGACAATATAATTCGAAATTTCTTTGAAATAGGCTGTTTTTTTTCCGATAACAACTACGTTTTTATTGGTATTTGTTATGGATTTTAAAAGGATTAAAAGGTTTTTTCTTTTTTCTATTGTTCCAACATTCAAAATGTATTCTTCGGGTAAATGGTGTTTTTTTAGTGTGTTTTCAATTTCAATTTCAGTGAAGACTTGTTTGTAAACAGCGTTACATCCTTGATAAATAACTTTAATTTTATCTTCAGGAATTTTTAAAAAAGATACAATATCTTTTTTTGTTTGTTGGCTAATTGCCACAACTACATCTGATTTTTGAGCGGCATACTTAAATTTTAGAAAATGTATTTTCCTGTCAAAATAAGAATACAAATTGGGGTATCTTATAAATATCAAATCATGAATGGTAACTATTTTTTTAATTTTTTTAGGTAATCCCAAAGGGATTTCACCTGATAATCCGTGAAAAATAGCGATGTTTTGTTTTTTAATTTTATTTGAAACAAAAGTTAAACGCCACAGTGATTTAAACTTTTTAAAAAAAAAGCCTTTTGGTAAAATTTCGATTACTGATTTGTTGAAGCCTTGAAGTGTGTGTTTATTTGTTGGCTTAGGATTATAGAGTAGATATTGATTTTCTGGGAAATAACGAGACAAAACCTTGATTAAGCTTCTAGAATAGTTTCCTAGTCCAGTGTTATTATGAAAAAACCGTTTACCATCAAAGCCAATTATCATCGTTATTTGATATTAAAATTTAAAAAGCGAATTAATTTGTTCAAAAATAACGACGGAGTAAACTTTAGATACGAAAGATTTGTTTCTTCTTCGTTAAAGGTTACTTTTTTAATTATTTCATAATCATTGATATGAACCGAAATATTGGTAGTGTCATTTTCAAACATATTCCAATCTTCTTTTGGAACCGTTGGTGAAAATATAGTAAAAGTTGGAATCGATAATGCTTTTGCCATATTTGTAGCTCCGCCTTCGTTTCCAATTAAAGCACTACAAAGTTTTGTTACTGCTAAAAATTCTCTTAAATTTTCTTTATAAAAATCGATAAAAATTTTGCTTTTAGTTTCTTCTTTGCATTGCTGATAAATTTCTATAGCAATTTCTTTTTGAAAAAGGAGATAGTTGAACAGTAATTGTACCTTTTTTTGTTTGCAAATTTCGTCCAAAACTTCGGCTAAATATTTTGTGGGATAGGTTTTGATTTGGTTGCTACCTATTGCACTAATCATAATTATAGGTATCGATATGTCGATTCTAGCCTTTGTCAAATCTATTTTGGCAGCTTCGATTTCAGTATTTGTTAGAAAAATTTTTGGAGCAATTTCTTTAAACCCAATTCCTAAAGGTTCTAATAACTGCATTCTATGTTCTATTGCTCTTGTTGCTGTAGAAAATGATTTTTCAGTTCTTTTAATTGTATCAGAATACAACCATTTAGTGTAAATTTTATAAAATGAAATCGATTTTTTTGCTCCAGAAAACCATCCAATAATTGTACTGTTTGGTTTTCCGTAGGCATCAATTACGGTATCATATTTTTCTTTTTTAATTGAAAAAAGAAACTTTATAAAAGCAATTTTACTCTTTCTAGCCTTGTTATCGAGAATAATTATTTTATCAACAAAAGGATTGTTGGTAACAACATCTATAGCATTCGGATAAATTAAATAATGCAATTCAGAGCTAGGGTACTTTTCTTTTAATGCCTCAAAAAGTATAGTACTAGTTAGTACATCACCAATTCGTTTTTTTTGTATAACTAGAACTTTCATATTTAAAGTTAAACCGCTACATCATATTCTCTCAAAGCGTCATTCAAAGAGGTTTTTAAATCAGTCGATGGTTTGCGAGTTCCAATGATTAATGCACAAGGAACTTGAAAATCGCCTGCAGCAAAGGTTTTGGTGTAGCTACCAGGAATGACAACAGAACGAGCCGGAACAAATCCTTTTCTTTCTACTGGTGTTTCGCCAGTAACATCGATAATTTTGGTAGAAGCAGTCAAACATACATTTGCACCAAGAACAGCTTCTTTACCAACGTGAACCCCTTCTACAATAATACAACGAGAACCTATAAAAGCGCCGTCTTCAATAATTACTGGTGCAGCTTGTAGCGGTTCCAAAACACCACCAATTCCAACTCCACCAGAAAGGTGAACGTCTTTACCAATTTGTGCACAACTTCCCACCGTAGCCCAAGTATCGACCATTGTTCCAGAGTCTACATAAGCTCCGATGTTTACATAACTTGGCATCATAATAACACCCGCAGAAATATAGGCACCGTAGCGAGCAGATGCTCCAGGAACCACACGAACTCCTTTTTCGGCGTAATCTCTTTTTAGTAACATTTTATCGTTGTATTCGAAAATCCCAGCTTCTAATGTTTCCATTTTTTGAATAGGGAAATACAAAACAACTGCTTTCTTCACCCATTCGTTTACTTGCCATGAATCCCCTTTTGGTTCAGCAACACGTAATTTTCCGGAATCTAATAATTCGATAACGGCTCTAATAGCATCAGTTGTTGTAGTTTCTTGTAATAAAGCTCGGTTTTCCCAAGCTTGTTCTATAATCGGTTGTAATTCGTTCATTTTTGTAAAATTTTTGAGCAAAGATAGGATTTTTAAACAAAAGCAAAAAGCCTAATTGAATTGAAAATGTTTTATATTTGTATATCAAATGTCTGAATTATGGAAACCCTAAGAATAGAATTTCAGCCCAACATCAAAGCCAAAATTTTGGAATTATTGAGTTCATTCTCTTCGGATGAATTGAAAATAGTTCCCGAGAGAGAAACTTTTGAAGAAGAAAAAAGAATGCTTCAGTCCAGAATTGATAAAATTAATGATGGAACTGCTGTTTATTCTACTTTTGAGGAACTGGATATTTTACTTGAAACAACAATATCAAAATATGAGGATTAAATTAACTATTGAATTTAATTATGATTTGAACGATATAGTTGATTTTATTTCAAAAGACAAACCTGTTGCTGCTAGGAAATTCAAGATTGAATTAATAAAAAAGATACAAAAAGACTTGAAACATCCTTTTCTCTTTAAAAAATCAATTTATTTTGAGGATGAGAAAATTAGAGATTATGTTTTTAAAGGGTATACAATTGTCTTTAAAGTAGATAACGATCTTGAAATTGTATCAGTTGTGGCAATTTTGAAACACAAAAATTCATTTAAAACATAAAATTATGGAAACCCTAACAATAGAATTTCAGCCCAACATCAAAGCAAAAATATTAGAATTATTGAGTTCGTTCTCTTCGGATGAATTGAAAATAGTTCAAGAAGATTCCAATTTTGATGAAAATAAGAGAAAATTGGATATTGCTTATGCTAAACTAAAAAGTGGAACTGCAAAATTTTATACTTTAGAAGAGGTAGATGCAATACTCGAAGAAACAATTTCTAAGTATGAGAATTAAGTTTCAGGAAGAATTTTTGTTTGAGCTAAATGATCAGGTTCATTATATTTCAAAAGATAAACCATTTGCAGCTAGAAAGTTTAAAACTGATTTATTAAGAAATATCAAGAAAGATTTAAAACACCCTTTTAATTTCAAAAAATCTAGATATTTTGACAATGAAAATATAAAAGACTATGTTTTTAAAGGATATGTGACAGTTTATGAGGTTGATGTAGAGAATGAAATAGTTTTAGTCTTCGGTTTTATAAAATATAAAGATTCCTTATAAATGCCAAGAATCCTCTCCATAGATTACGGACAAAAACGAACGGGAATAGCAGTTACTGACGAGTTGCAAATTATTGCTTCGGGCTTAACAACCATTCCATCTGCTACAGCAATTGCTTTCTTGAAGGATTATTTTTCTAAAGAAAAAGTAGAAGCAGTGTTAATAGGTGAGCCTAAACAAATGAACGGAGAACCATCCGAAAGTGCTTCGATTATCAAAGGATTTGTAACCCATTTTACCAATCATTTTCCAGATATGAAAGTCATTCGTGTGGATGAACGATTTACTTCAAAAATGGCATTCCAAACCATGATTTATAGTGGATTAAGCAAAAAGCAACGTCAAAACAAAGCGCTAATTGACGAAATATCGGCAACCATTATGCTTCAGGATTATTTGACCCGAAAAATGTTTTAATTACTCTCGATATTTTCAATTCCATTATTTTACTTACTTTTGCCTCCAATTTTGATATACACTTAATTTTAAACCACAATGATTTTACCTATTGTAGGATATGGCGATCCAGTTTTAAGAAAAGTAGCCGAAGCTATTTCTCCAGAGTATACAGACTTAAAAGATAGCATAGCCAATATGTATGAAACCATGTACAATGCCTTCGGAGTGGGACTCGCAGCGCCACAAGTAGGTTTAAGTATTCGTTTGTTTGTTATTGATACCACACCATTTGGCGAAGATGAAGATTTGTCAGAAGAAAAGCAATTGCAACTAAAAGGATTCAAACGCACTTTTATTAATCCGAAAATGATTAAGGAGGAAGGTGAGTTATGGGCTTTTAACGAAGGCTGTTTAAGTATTCCTGAGGTTAGAGAAGATGTTTATCGAAATGAAAAAATAACCATCGAATATTGTGAAGAAGATTTTGTAATAAAAACAGAAGTTTTTGAGGGCTTAATTGCTAGAGTAATTCAACACGAATACGACCATATCGAAGGAGTTTTGTTTACCGATTTGATTTCATCACTAAAAAAACAATTAATTAAGAAAAAATTGCAAAACATTATGGAGGGTAAAACAAGACCCGATTATCGAATGAAATTTTGCAATAAAAAAGGACGATAAAGACTAAAAAACAGATTTTATAACCCCAAATTAAAAATAAAATTTAAAAAATGAATTTAGAAAAAATATTATCTATTGCTGGAAAACCAGGTTTATATGCTCTAAAAGTTCAAACCCGTACAGGTTACATAGCCGAATCATTATTAGATGGAAAAAAAATAACGGTTGGTTTAAAAGTAAACGTAAGTTTATTGTCCGAAATTTCTATTTACACCTACAACGAAGAAAAACCTTTGTCCGAAGTAATGCGAAATATTGCAATCAAAGAAAATGAAGGTCCGGCCATTTCGCACAAAGAAGAAAATGCTACATTGATTTCCTATTTTACCGAGATTCTTCCAGAATATGATTCAGAGAGAGTGTATCCTTCGGACATAAAAAAAGTATTAAATTGGTATAATTTGCTTCAAGCCAAAGGATTAGTTTCAAAAGAAGAACCAATAATCGATAACGCCGAAGAAGTTTTGGAAAAAGTAGTCGAAGAAGTTGTTGCCGAAAAAGCTAAAGCCCCAGCCAAAAAAGCCAAAGCGAAGAAAGAGTAAGTTACATTTACTTATCTATAATTTTAATCCTGTTATGATTTAATCCTGACAGGATTTCTTATTTTTACACAAAAAGAAACGAATATGAACTCCAAACAAACTCAACTCCAAGCTTTCGAAAAATTATTAAATATCATGGATGATTTGCGTGAGAAATGCCCTTGGGACATGAAGCAAACCATGCAAAGTTTACGCCATTTGACCATAGAAGAAACTTACGAATTGGGCGACGCTATTTTGGATAATGATTTAAACGAGGTTAAGAAAGAATTGGGTGATTTGTTGCTTCACATTGTTTTTTATGCCAAAATAGGAAGCGAAACCAACGATTTTGATATGACCGATGTTTGCAATGAAATATGCGATAAACTCATACATCGTCATCCGCATATTTATAGTGATGTGGTAGTAAAGGATGAAGAAGAGGTGAAGCAAAATTGGGAAAAACTAAAACTGAAAGAAGGTAAAAAGTCGGTTCTAGAAGGAGTTCCAAGGAGTTTGCCAGCACTAGTCAAAGCCAGTAGAATTCAAGACAAAGTAAAAGGAGTAGGTTTCGACTGGGAAGAACCGCACCAAGTTTGGGACAAAGTACAAGAAGAATTACAAGAACTTCAGGTTGAGGTTGCTGCTGGAAATCAAGACAAAATGGAAGCTGAATTTGGAGATGTTTTGTTTTCTATGATTAATTATGCTCGTTTTTTGAACATCAATCCTGAGGATGCGCTGGAACGTACTAACAAAAAATTCATTAAACGTTTTCAATATTTAGAAAGTAAAGCAGGCGAATTAGGAAAACCTTTAATGGACATGACTCTAGCTGAAATGGATATTTTTTGGAATGAAGCCAAAAAATTGTAATTGAAAATCATAGATTTTCAAATATTTCAATTTTGGAATGAAGCCAAAAAAATGTAATTGAAAATCTATGATTTTCAAATATTAAATTTGAAACGAAGTCAAAAAACTGTAACTGTAAATCTATGATTTTTAATTCTGGAATTTCAATTTTCAGAATCAAATTCTTATATTCTTCCAATTGGTTTTGAATTTTATTCCGATAATTTGAGCAGTTTTTCTTTTTTTAGAATCACAATTTTTTTACCAACCAATTCAATATATCCCAATTTATTAAATTCAGAAAGTAATCGAATGCAGCTCTCGGTGGCTGTGCCAATCATTCCGGCCAATTCTTCTCTTGAAAGTTGGATATGCAATGATCCATCTTCATGAGTTCCAAAAGTATCATGAAGATAAACTAAAGTCCCTGCCAATCGCTCTTTTACTGTTTTTTGAGCCATAGAAACCGTATGATTGTCGGCTTCCTTTAAATCTCCACAAATGGTTTTCATTACATTCATAGAAAACCCATTGTTGTCATTGAAAAAACCAAGAATTTCAGCTTTTGGAATAAAACAAACTTCCATATCTTCGAGAGCAATGGCACTTAAATTAGCAATTTCTTCGCTAATCATCGAACGCTGTCCTAAAAGTTCGCCCGATTTAACCAATTTAACAATTTGGTCTTTTCCATTAGAGCTTAACTTGGATAGTTTGCAAACCCCATCTTTGATACAAAAAACACTTTTTAGGGTATCTCCTTCTTCAAAAATTGGTTCTCCTTTTTTTATAAAATAAGAGGTTTTGCAATCGGCCATTCTTAAAAGCTCTTCTTTGTTTAAAGCTTTTAACGAACTAAACTGCCTAACGATTCATTGTTCGCATTTACTCATGATGTAAAGTGTTTTTCAAGTCCTACAAAACTACAATTTTATATGACAAATATCATGTTATAAATGAGATTCCAGCTCCGCAAAGGAATGACTTCGTCTAATGTACGATTTAATACTTTTGCGGATTTTATCAATATTTTTCCCAATTGCATTATGCCGTTTTATACATGGACTTGAAATAAAAAAACTATTAGTACCCTTTTTTGAATTATTTGTCTCTATTTCTTACTTATCATTTAACTTAATTTTGTAGCTATTACTTATTAAAATAGATAAAACGGAACAATAATTAATTAAGAAGGTTAAAAATCCTTTTTTATTGAATATAAGAATTTAAAATCAAGTTTAAAATGAAACAAATATCATCGCCTTTTTTAAAGAGTTTTTTCGCTCTCATATTTTTGTTTGTAGTCACTTTATCGCCTGCAAAAAATATAAATACTTTATTTTCTTTGAACACAAAGAGTAAAAAAGCTATCGCTTTCAATGAGCAGGTAATAAGCCCTACTGTTGATGGTCAACTTTCTCAGTCTGGAGGTACTTTTAATACTACTGCCACCACAGCTGATCTAAAAAGATTAACTAATTTTAATCGAGAAATTTACATTGTTTACAATCTTTCGAGTCTAACGGTTACGGCTAATTCAGCCAAATTAAAGGTCTTTTGTCAATCTATTGACAAAAATGGAGACCTTTTACTATCGATTTATTGTTTCAATAGCAATCAAACTACAGGATTGACATGGGCAACGCGTCCTTCGGTTTCGAATGCAGTGGCTACAAAATGGATTAATAAAATAGAAACTGAGGGAACATGGTTAGAATTTGATGTTTCTTCCTGTTTGCCTAGCATTTTGTCAACCCTAAACAAAGAAGCTACTTTTGTTTTAAAAATCACAAACGGAAATGATGCTTTGGTTAAATTCAATACAAACGAAAATGCAATAAATAAACCATCTATAGTCGTTTCTGACGAAAACCCAATGAATCTTGGAGCGAATTCCACTATAAAAATGCCAATACTCTTCTCGGACAATATGGTTTTGCAACGCGATAAACCTATTAGGGTTTGGGGCGAAGTACTCCCAAATTTACCTGTTACCATAACTTTTGACGGGCAGACCTACACTACTCAATGTGGTTCAAATGGTAAATTTTCAACTTTCATTCCGGCTAAAAATGCCTCAGCAAATAGTTATATATTGACTGTTGCTGCAAACAACGAATCTTTTAGTTATAACAATGTAGTGATGGGAGATGTGTATTTGTGTGGTGGACAATCGAATATGGCATTAACGGTAAATTCCACTGAACCAGATCAATTAGCCAATGCTACAGCAGATGGGAATTATCCAAATTTGCGATTTTTTGAAGTTGCCAAAATTGTAAGTGGTGGTTTTTTATTGAACGCCCCCGACAATCCTTGGAAAAGTTCCATTCCTGAACGTGTTGTAAACTGGGCAGCAGTGGCTTTTTTCGTTGGTCGAGATTTGCATAAAGATATTAATGTTCCTATCGGACTCATCAATGTTAGCCATGGTGGTGCACCAACGGATGCTTTTATATCTCCAGAAGCTTATGCCAATGATCCTATTTTGAATGCGGCAAAGCGTGCTGATGGGGGCGGTATTTATAGCTATTACACAACACCATCCTCCCTGTATAATGCTATGATTTCGAAAGTGGTTGGATATCCAATCAAAGCCGTTTTGTGGTACCAAGCCGAAGCTAATGCATCGTATTGGCCCGTTTACAAAACCATTTTTAAAGGGTTAATTAAGGATTGGAGAACTCAGTTTAATGAACCTACTTTGCCTTGGTTGTTTGTACAATTACCTGGTTTTGCTGCGGACGGTTCAAACAATACAAGTTGGGCTGAAACACGTGATATTCAACTTCAGGTTTCAAAAGAAGACCCTACTACAAGAATGGCAGTTACTATTGATTTAGGAGAAGAAAATGATATTCACCCAAAAGATAAATATACAGTAGCCAAACGAATGTTACCTCAAGTAAAGGCATTGGTTTATGGTCAACAAATTGTACACAAATCTCCTATTTATAAATGGCATGAAATTCAAGGAGCTGATTTGATTATCGCTTTCGATAATGTACGTAGCGGTTTGATCGCAACAAAAGCTATGACAGAATTTGAAATTGCAGGAGCTGATAAAGTATATAAAGCTGCTACCGCAACTATTTTACCTGATAATCGAATAAATTTAACAAACGCTACGATTTCTAGTCCATTTTATGCTCGATACGCATTTAAAAATTTCCCAACGGTATCTGTTTATACAACCGATACTTTGTCATTGCCAATGTCTCCTTTCAAAACAGAATTAGAGGGATGTAAGTGTAATTAAGTTTTGAATTCCCAGCAATTTAGCCACCATGAAAAATACAATACAATCAGTGAGAAGGTTTTATACTCTATTTTTTTTAGCAGTTAGCACTATTTTATTTGCTAGTAATAGTAAGCCAGCCTCCCAATTCAATGAGCAAGAAATAACACCTACATTGGATGGATTTGTCGCGGAGGCATCAGGGATTTTTAATTCCACGTTGACAAATGCAGACCTAAAAAAAGGTACTGGCTTCAATCGTGAAATCTATCTAACATACGATTTTTCTACTTTATCAATTGCTGCAAAATCGGCTACATTGAGGATTTTTTGTCAATCGTTCGACAAATTTGGCGATCTTACCGTATCGGTTTATTGTTTGCCCGAATATCAAACTAATGGATTAACATGGGGAACACGCCCTGCTGTAACAACTGCTATTTCGACTTTATTAATCAATCAATTAGAACACGCTAACAATTGGTTAGAATGTGATATTTCTTCAAGTCTATCTGCTGTTTTAGCTACTCCGACTAAAAAAGCAACTTATGTAATAAAAATTACAGCTGGGAACGATTCCTTACTTCGATTTGCTATGAGTGAGAGTGCAACCAATACTCCATCCATTCTTTTATCAGACGAAGACCCTACTAATGGAGGCGTTAATTCAACCATAAAAATGCCAACACTTTTTTCGGATAATATGGTGATTCAACGCGATAAACCAATCAAAATATGGGGCGTAGCATTACCAAATAAATCAGTTGATATTACTTTTGATGGTCAATCATACACAACTCAAAGTGATACTAATGGAAAATTCACCACTTTTATTCCTGCCAAAAGTGCATCTGCAAGTACTTATATATTAACAGTTTCTTCAAATAATGAAACATTTACGTATAAAAACATTATTATGGGTGATGTGTATTTGTGCGGTGGACAATCAAATATGGCCTTTTTAGTAAGTGGTTCTAAAGCCGATCAAGTAGCCAATGCGAGAGCTGATTCAAATTATCCAAATTTACGATTTTTTGAAGTTGCTAAAATTGTAAGTGGAGGAATTGTAATTAATGCAAAAGACAAACCATGGGTAAGTGCAATACCCGATAGAGTTGTTAATTGGGCAGCAGTAGCTTTTTTTGTGGGTCGTGATTTGCATAAAGATATTAATGTTCCTATCGGGTTAATCAATGTAAGTCACGGTGGAGCACCAACTGATGCATTTATTTCTCCCGAAGCTTATGCTAATGACCCAGTTTTAAATGCTGCTAAGCGTCCTGATGGCACTGGAATTTTCAGCTATTACACAACCCCTTCATCGTTATATACTGCTATGATTTCTAAAGTAGCTGGATACCCAATAAAAGCTGTTTTGTGGTATCAAGCCGAGGCAAATGCGTCATATTGGCAAAGTTATAAAACTATTTTTAAAGGATTATTAAAAGATTGGCGTACAAAGTTTAATGAACCCACTTTACCTTGGTTGTTTGTGCAATTGCCAGGTTATAGTACTGGAGGTACTACAAATTTGACTTGGGCAGAAACACGCGATATTCAACTTCAGGTTTGGAAAGAAGATTCCAATACAGGCATGGCCGTTACAATTGATTTAGGCGAATCTGATAATATTCACCCATCCGATAAATATACAGTGGCTAAAAGGTTGTTACCACACGTAAAAGCATTAGTATATGGAGAACAAATTACTCATAAATCACCAATATACGGCTCACATATTGTAGAAGGTTCCGATTTAACATTAACTTTTGATAATGTAGGAAGCGGTCTGAAGGCAATTAAAGCCATCACCGAATTTGAAATTGCGGGTTCTGATAAAATTTACAAACCAGCAACTGCCACTCTATTATCCGACAATCGAATTAAACTTAGTAATACGACGGTTCTCAATCCAGTCTTTGCTCGTTATGCTTTTCTTAATTTCCCAACAGTTTCTATTTATACTACAGACGCACTTTCTTTGCCATTATCTCCATTTAAAACAGAAAGTGGTGGAACACTAAGTGTTTCAGACTTTGGTCAGGATACAACCTCTTTGCTGGTTTATCCAAATCCTACCAACGGTATTCTGAATATCAAAAAAACAGCCAATCCAAAAGATATTCAAGTGTATAATCTGGCTGGTACTTTAGTATATAATGGTAAATTCACAAATAAATTAGACTTATCATTTTTGGCAAAAGGATTTTACTTTGTAAAAACCGATTTAAATCAAATTGTAAAAGTTGTTATTGATTAGGATAACATTTCAATAGTAAGTTTATCTTTTGAATAAAAAAAGCATAGAATGTGTTATGTCAATTATGGGTTGATAATTTTCAAATTGATATCTTAAAATATTTTTAAACAAATTAAAAAATTAAAATGGCTTGATAAAATGCAAGCCATTTTTATTACACTAGTTCAAATTGAGTTATATTAATTTCTAGAATTACTTTTTTGTATTCTTGTAATTGTTTTTTTATTTCAGTTGAATCAATAGTAAAAAAAACGGTTTTCTTAAATGTTTCAGAATAATAATCAATACCTTCCAGTAAATTGTTTTTGAATAGTTTTAATTTCTTGATTTTAGGTGTGCTAATTTCAAATGCTACGTCTTCAACTTCCTTTTTTAGGTATTCTACATACATTTTCAATTCATTAATAAACATATTTGGGCGATTTGTTTTTCCGAGAACAGAGGTATTCCCATAAATATGTTGAGCCATTTCTAAAAGTGAAACTTCTTTATCAAAATAAGCTAAATTAGGCCCCGGACAAATAACGATACCTTGTTCTTCACCTTTAATTTCAATATCATTTTCGAGATAGGCAGCATTGGCTAAACCTACACAAAGACAAGATTTTTCGGTTATTTTAACTTTCTTTTTATTGTATTCTGCTGTAGAAATTGAATTTTTAAGCTCGTCTAATTCTTCTAATTTTATATCTTGATATTTTCTTGATGCGGTACAAATTCCTTGATTTGAAAACTCTTTGCTCAAAGCCAAGAATTTTTTTGGGCAGGAACTACCAGATTTGTTTTCATTGATTCTTGCCAATTTTAGGTTTTCATTCGTTGTTCCTTTTAACGTGTTAAAAGGAATTCCTAATGGAGAAATGTGGCTTAAATAATAATTTTCTTCTTTCGAAAGGGCTAATAATTTTCTGGTGTCAATATCTACTGACGTTGCTTCTGGAACCAATAAAAAAGGAGAACCCCAACCTACAGAATCTACTTGGTAGTAGTCTAATAAAAATTCATGTTCATCGGCAGTTCCCACACCGCCCTGAGCTGTGATTTTGAGTTCCATTGGTTTACTCGGTATATGCATTTTTTTTTGCCCTAGTGCTTTTATCATCAAATCGTGAGCAGTTTTAATAAGTTCCTCTTTTTTATTTTTGAATTCTTCTAGAATAGGACCTAATAAATAACCGTCGGTAGCAAAGGCGTGTCCGCCACAATTTAACCCCGATTCAATTCGATATTCTGAAACCCAAAGCCCTTTTTTTGCTAAGAAATTGCCTTGAATCATTGCGGAACGATAATCACTTACTTTAAGGATAATTTTCTTGTTTAAATGACCGTTTGCATCTGGGAAAAAATCTTTAAATTCTTCAAAATAACTATATAATCTTGGATTCATTCCCGCTGATAAAACTACCGAAGATGATAAATTACTGTTGGCAAATCCTCGAAGCGAGGCGTGAGCATCGTTGTAAATAATTGATTGTTGCTCGTTTTTTATAAAATTATCTTTATCGATTTTAGTCATGATATTGACATCGATACTGCCTGGGGATAATTTTTTTTCAATATAATTTTTAATGTTTTCTTTAACATGTATTCCTTCTTTAATCAAACGTTGTAATTCGTTTTTGATCTCAGATTTATTAGGAAGCATGTCAATATAATTAGTTAAAACTATATTGTTTTCGATTAGTTCTTGTTTGAAAACAGCAAATTTTTGATTCACGATTTCTTGAACCAAGTTTAAATAAGAAGTTATTCTTTGTGCCCGATAATCTAAATTTTTAGTAGAAATCCCTTCGTATTTTTTATTGAATTTTTTACTGTAAAAAAGGTTCATTTTTTCGATTAATTCGTCATCGATGATTGAAATAACCGAGGAAATTCCATATTGAGCAACCCTGATTGGGCTGTCAATCGTATACGCTAATCCCATAACTGGAATGTGAAAACTGTGAATTGTTTTATTTGAAGACATAAATTATGATTTTACAGCTGCAAATATTAGAAAAGGATGTAGTTTAAAATATGATAATTATCATATCAGTAAATTTTATTTGGTGTAAATTACTTATTCAGAAATTCTTTTAAGTTTGCCAATTTCTTTGATAACGATTTTTTTTCCAACCAATTCAATATACCCTAATTTATTAAACTCTGAAAGTAATCGAATACAACTTTCGGTAGCTGTTCCAATCATTCCTGCTAGTTCTTCTCTTGAAAGTTGAATATATAATGACTGATCTTGATTGGTGCCAAAAGTATCATGAAGGTATATTAAAGTCTCAGCCAATCGTTCTTTTACAGTTTTTTGAGCCATCGAGACCGTGTGATCGTCGGCTTCTTTTAAATCACCACAAATGGTTTTCATTACATTCATTGAAAAGCCATTATTGTCATTAAAAAAACCAAGAATTTCAGACTTTGGAATAAAACAAACTTCCATGTCTTCTAAAGCAATGGCACTTAAATTAGCTATTTCTTCACTAATCATAGAGCGTTGTCCTAATAATTCTCCAGGTTTTACCAATTTTACAATTTGGTCTTTCCCGTTTGAACTTAACTTTGATAATTTACAAACGCCCTCTTTAATGCAAAAAACACCTTTAAGTGTTTCGCCTTCTTCAAAAATAGGCTCTCCTTTTTTTATATAATATGACGTTTTACAATTAGCCATTTTCAAAAGCTCTTCTTTATTCAAAGCTTTTAAAGAACTAAACTGTCTAACGATACACTGCTCGCATTTACTCATGATGTAAAGGATTTTTCAAGTCATACAAAACTACAATTTTATATGATAAATATCATATTTTAAGTAAGAATCCTTATAGTACTTTGTCCAGGGTAAAATGAGCAAATTTATGGACACACAACACTGTTTCCATTGTGGTTTAGATATTATAAAAGAAGATGAGATTGCATTTGATGGAAAGAATTTTTGTTGCAACGGTTGTAAAACCGTGTATGAAATTTTTAGTCTTAATGATATGTCTTGTTATTATGATTTCGAAAAATCACCTGGAGCAACTCCGCTAGATATAAAAGGGAAATATGATTTTTTAGACAATGAAAGTATCGTTGCTAAACTTTTGGAATTCCAAGAAGACGCAACTGCTATTGTTTCACTAAACATTCCTCATATTCATTGCAGTTCGTGTATTTGGATTTTGGAAAACTTACAACGTCTTCAAAAAGGAATAAACAGTTCACAAGTGAATTTTCCCGAAAAGAAAGTACGGATAATCTATAATCCTGAATTAGTTTCACTCAAAGAAATTGTCAATTTATTAAGTTCCATAGGATATGAACCTTATATCAGTTTAGAGAATTATGAAACTGGAAAAAACAAAATTGACAGAAGTTTGACGTATAAACTAGGTGTTGCCTTTTTTTGTTTTGGGAACATCATGTTGCTATCATTTCCCGAATATTTTGAAGTAAAAGAATATTGGCTCGATAATTATCGAGGGTTTTTCCGTTGGTTAATTTTCGCCTTGTCATTGCCTAGTTTTTTTTATTCTGCAAGTGGCTATTATGTTTCGGCATACAAAAGCTTAAAATCAGGAATGCTAAATATTGATATTCCAATTGCTTTGGGGATTGTCATCTTTTTTATCAGAAGCACTTTTGATATTGTAATGGATTATGGTTCTGGCTTTTTTGATAGCTTAACGGGGTTGATTTTCTTTATGCTATTGGGCAAAATGTTCCAAATTAAAACTTATAGCTTCTTAAGTTTCGAAAGAGATTTTAAATCCTATTTTCCAATTGCCGTTACCAAAATCAATTCAGATACATCCGAAGTAAGTGTTCCTATTTATGATGTTCAAAAGGGAGACCGATTATTAATCAGAAACCAAGAACTACTTCCGGTTGATGGAATTTTAATAACAGACAAAGCCGCCATCGACTATAGTTTTGTTTCGGGTGAAGCCATTCCAATTACTAAAAATTCGGGTGATAAAATCTATGCAGGAGGAAAACAAATAGGGAAAGTCATCGAAATGGAAGTGCTACATACCGTTTCCCAAAGTTATCTAACGCAGTTGTGGAGCAATGCTATTTTTCAGAAAAACGTAGAACAGAAACACAAAACCATAACGGATAAAATTAGTCACTATTTCACTCCAATTCTATTACTAATTGCCTTTGCTGGATTTGGATATTGGATTTTCATTGATGCCAATATTGCCTTTAATGTTTTTACAGCAGTATTAATTGTTGCTTGTCCTTGTGCATTGGCATTGACAGCTCCTTTTACTTTTGGGAATGTTTTACGGATTTTAGGGAATCAGAAATTTTATCTCAAAAATGCCATTGTAATTGAACAATTGGCAAAAGTAGACACTATAGTATTTGATAAAACAGGTACGATTACCACCAACAAAAAATCTAATATTTCCTATGAAGGTGAACTACTTTCTGACAACCATTTAATTTTAATTAAAAATGTACTTCGTGCTTCAAATCATCCGCTAAGTAGAATGTTATATGATACAATTCCAGAAGGAAAACGATTAAAATTAGACCATTTTGAAGAAATTACGGGTAAAGGAATCGAA